>JBQCJR010000238.1:0-2402 GCA_051952595.1 Kofleriaceae bacterium | reverse complement strand
CCTCCGCCTCGTCCTCGGCGTCGAGCTGCTTGCGGGTCGCGACCCGGTACAGGTTGCCTTCGCGGCGGTACCACAGCCCGTGCGACGCGAGGATCACCTCGAGCGCCTGGTCCCACGGCACGCGCTTGAGCCGCACCGTGACCTTGGCGTCGATGTCGTCGGGCACGACGATGTTGACGCGGCCGGTATCGGCGATCACGCGCAGCAGGTCGTGGATCGGCGCGTCCTTGAAGTCGAAGTCGACGGTCGCGCCGCGGTAGACCCGGCGGCGGGTGCCCTGAGGCGGCAGCTGCGCGACCGTCGGCTGGGCAATCGGCATCGACGTGGCGCCGAAGCCGCTGACCACCGGCGACGGGACGTGGTGCGTGCGCGGCGGGCGCGCGGCGACCGTCGAGCCGGCGGAGAACCGCCACCGCACGCCGGTCGCGTCGCGCTCGAACACCGGCGCGACGGGCTGCGCGAGCTCGGCGATCAGCCGGACGCGGTTGGGCGTGCGGCGATCGCGGAACGACGACACCGCGCGCACCGGGCTGCCGAACTTGCTGACGTCGAGCTTGCGCTCGAGCTTGGCCGCCAGCTCGGCGCCATCGATCAGCAGCTCGGCGTGGGTCGCGGTGACCTCGCCGACCGAGACCTTGCCCTCGCCGGTGATCGCGATGTCGACCTGGCCGGTGCCGGCCGCGCCGGCGAACCGGATGTCATCGACTTTCGCCGTCCGGGCGGCCGCCGGCCGTCCGGACGGCGTCACTGCAACGGCGTTGCCTGCTTTGCTTGGTTCCTGGGCAGACGCCGGGGTCTTGGCGGCCCCGGCAGCCGGGGCGCCCGTCGACGCCAGCACGATCGGCGCCTGCACCCGCGCCGCCGCATCGCGCTGCACCTGGAGCTGCGCGAGCTGCTTTTCCTCGTTCGCGCGTTGCTGCGCGAGCGCCGCGCGCCGCGATTCCTCGCGCGCCGCCGCATCGCGCGCCGCCGCGGCGACCGTCTCGAGCCGCGCGGCCTCGACCTGCTGCGCGGCCACCGCCTTGCGGCGATCCGCCAGCTCGGACTCGGCCTGCTTGCGCTGGTCTGCCAGCCGCGCGGCCTCGCGCCGCGCCTTCGCGAGCTCGGCCTCGCCGGCCTTGCGCGCCTCCGCCGCCGCGATCTCCGCCTGCGCCCTCGCCTCGGCCTTGCTGCGCGCCTCGAGCTCGACGGCCGCGCGCTCGGCGGCCGCGCGTCGCGTGGTCAGCTCGGCGAGCGACGCCTCGGCGACCGCGCGCTTGTCGACGGCGGTCCGCGCCGCGGCCTCGGCGACCACGCGCTGGCGATCCGCCGCCTCGGCGGCGCTGCGGGCATCTCGCGCGGCCTGCTCGGCAGCCGTGCGCGCGGCCTCGGCGACCACGCGCTGCTGCTCGGCCTCGCCCCGTCGCTGCGCCGCGGCGGTCGCGGCCTGCTCGGCGTCCTTGCGCCGGTTCGCCGCCGCGCTCGCCGCGGTCTCCGCCTCACTGCGCCGGCGGGTCGCATCGATCGCCGCTGCCTCGGCCTCGCCGCGCTGGCGCGCCGCCGCGCTCGCCGCGGTCTCCGCCGCCGCGCGCTGCTGCTCCACCGACGCGAGCGCGGCGCGGGTCTGCCCCAGCTCCGTGCGCGCCGTGGTCGCGGCGGTCTCCGCGGCCACCCGCCGCGCCTCGGCATCCGCAGCGCCACGCCGCGCGAGGACGAGCCGCACCTCGGCCGCCCGCGCGTCCGCCTCGAGCCGGGCGCGCTCCGAGGCCGCCTGGCTCGACGACTGGCGCGCCGCCTGGGTCGCGCGATCCGCGGCGAGCCGCGCCGCCTGGGCCGCCGCCTCGCGCTCCTGGTTCGCCCGGCTCACCGCCTCGCGCGCCGCCTCCTCGCGGGCCTGCGCCGCCGCGTTCGCGGCACGCGCCTTGTCCTCGAGCGACTGGGCGCGCTGGGTCTTCTGCTCCAGCGTCGCCAGCTGCGACCGCGCGTCGCGCACCATCCGGTCGGCCTCGCCACGCGCCGCCTCGGCCTGCTTGCGATCCGCCTCGGCCTGCTTGCGATCCGCCTCGGCCTGGCGCTTGTCCGCGGACGCCGCGCGCCGCGCCTCCTCGGCCGCCACGCGCGCCTGCTCGGCCTCGCCGCGTGCCTTCGCCGCGTCCGCACGGGCCGCATCGGCCTCGCTGCGCGCGCGCGCCATGCCATCGTTCGCGCGCGCCGCTTCGCTGCGCGCCTTCGCCGCGTCGTCGCGCGCGGCCACGGCCTCGGCCTGGGTCCGCGCGGCGAGATCCTTGGTGTTCGCCGCGTCGCTGCGCGCGGTCTCCGCCTCGCGGCGCGCGCGGTCCGCCTCGCGGCGCGCCTGCTCGGCGTCGGTGCGAGCGCGCGCGGCGACCGCGAGCTCCTGGGTCGCCGCCGCCCGGGCCGCCGTG
>JBQCJR010000237.1:0-9465 GCA_051952595.1 Kofleriaceae bacterium | reverse complement strand
GGCCGGTGGTGCCCAGCGTCGCCGCGATCAGTAGGTTCTTGACCTTCATGGATGAGGCTCCGTGGGGGCTAGTTGCCGGTCGTGAAGCGGAACGTCTGCGGCTGCGGCAGGCCCTGCATCAGCGAGTCGCGGACGGTGGTCGGGAACGTGACGGTGTACTCGGTGTTCGCGGCGAGGCCGGCGGGGACCTCGACGCGGATCGTGGTCGGCATCGGCGCGGTCGCCGTGAACGTCACCGACGGCGAGAACGTGATCTGCGCGAGCGACGCCGCGTCGACCGGCACGTTCGACGCGAAGGTGAGCGGCGCGGTGCGGTTCACGCCGGTCTGGCCGTTCTGGAACGAGTTGGGGGTCACGGTCATCGCCTCGACGCCGAACTCGAACGCATCGAGCGAGCCCGCGGTGCAGCCCGCGTGGATGTCGCCGTTGGGCGGCGCGCACAGCTGGTTGCCCTGCTTGTCCACCACGTCGGCCGCCGCGGTCAGCTTGCAGCGGGTGCTGGTCGGCAGCGGGCCCTGCGCGGCGAGCACGATCGCCGGGCCGAGCGCGTCGAACCCGCCGGTCGACGGCCGGTTCTGGTCGCCCGACGGGTTCCAGTAGCTGAGGTCGAGGTTGGCGGCGACGGCGATGCCGTTGCAGCTGAACCCGATCGCGCCGGCGATCATCCGGCTATCGTCCGCGGCGCCGTCGCGGTTGACGTCGAGCACGCCCACCGGGTCGCCCTGCGGAATGATCGTCCCGCCGCGCGAGCAGCCCGCCGGCTTGGCGCAGATGCAGACCGAGCGCGGGTCGCTGCCCTTGCAGGTCTGGGGGATCACGTCGTCGGCGTTCGCGCAACGCGCGATGTCGTCCGGGGTGGCGCCCAGCGGCACGCGCTGGTACTTGTCCTCGTCGACGTCGATCCGGCAGGCGATCTCCTCGAGGCTGTTACCCACGAGCAGCTCGTCGATGATGATGCGGAACTGGTTGTTGACGGCCACCGCGGTGTTGACCGGGTGAGCCTCGTCCTCGCTCGCGAGGTCGTGCGTGCCGAAGCCGAAGACCCGGCGCGTGCGCAGGATCGACGGGTTCGTGGCGTCCTGGTAGCGCTCCTGCATTCGAACCTGCCGGATCATCGGCGGGCCCTCTGGGTTCAGGTCGGTCGCGCTATCGGTGTCGGTGCATGCCGCGAACGAAATCGTCGCGATGCAAGCCAAGCAACCAAAAAACGTTCGCATCATTCCAAGCTCCCCATGCTTCAGGCGGGTAAGGGCGCAAAAATTCGACCGCTTGTACTAATCGTAAGTGAATCCTGTCAAGGCGGTTCTTTGATGCATATCACCCTCGGATCCGAGACCGATACGTCGATGCGATCACGCGACGTGACAGGAACCCTGCGACCAGTCGCCCGCGCTGTCGCAGGGGTTCCTCGACGAGGATCGGCGTCGCAGGCGCGATGAGTGCGCCGCGATCGAGCCGCACGTCCTGACGATCTTGACGTCCGAACGCCGTCGCCGCGTCGGCCCGAACCGGTCGCGCTCGCACGTGGTCCCCGCACCCGAGCCGAAACGGCCCGAAACGACCCGAAACGACCCGAAACGGCCCGAAACGACGAAAGGCGCGGGAACCCGCGCCTTTCGCTTCGATCTCGACGAGCGCCGTGCGCCCGAGCGGATCGCTAGTCCGCGCCGTCCCTGTGCTCGTCCTTGTTCTCGCGCAGCTTCAGCGCGACCTTGACCTCGTCCTTGTTGGCGTCGGTCGCGAGGCTCCGGATGGTGTCCATGGTTCCCACCACCTCGCCCCACGGCACCTCGTCCTCGAAGTCGACGAACACGACCTTCTCGTTACCGGCCTTCATGTTCTCGAGCTTGGGGCGCAGCGTGCGCAGCAGGTCGGACGCGGCGATCGGCGTCTCCTTGCCGTTCTCGTCGAACACCATGTCGCCGCCGACCTTCACCTTGACGGTGAGCATGCTGGCGTTGGGGTCCGGCATCTCGTTCGCGTCGTCGAGCTTCCGCGGGACCTCGAGCGTCTCCATCTTCATCATGATCGGCATGACGACGAGGAAGATGATGAGGAGGACCAGCAGCACGTCGATCAGCGGCGTGACGTTGATCTCCGACTGGACGCCGCCCTTGTTTCCGCCTCCGGTTGACATCCCCATGGCGGCTACTCCTTGTCGTCCTTGGCGATCGCGAGGTCGACGTTGCTCATGCCCATCGTCTTGTTCATGAACTCGAGCACCGGATAGACCTTCGCGTACGAGACCTTGACGTCGGCCTTCAAGTAGATCCGCCCGACGCCCGCCGGGTTCTTCGGCGCCTTCCAGGCCGCCTGGACCTGGCTCTCCATCTCCTTCAGCGTGGA
The DNA here is from genome assembly GCA_051952595.1 of Kofleriaceae bacterium. GTDB lineage: Bacteria > Myxococcota_A > Polyangia > Haliangiales > Haliangiaceae > JABFXX01. Next base: position 7,119 of record JBQCJR010000237.1, on the reverse strand, counting down.
CTCGTTGACGTCACCGAGCCGGTTCTTCTCGACGTACAAGGTGCCGTCGGCCTCGATCGAGACGACCGGCTGCATCTTGTCCTTCTCCTGGGAGTAGTTCTTCGCCGCGGGCAGCTTCACGTCGTGGCCGCGACCCATGACCAGCGTCATGAGCATGAAGATGATGAGCAGCACGAGCATGACGTCGACGAGGGGCGTCACGTTGATGTCGTTGCGAACGACATCGATCATCGCCTTCTTGTGGCCAGACAGCCGCCAGCGGCGGTTCTTGTGTCCACCGCCGGACATGTTCAGGCCCGGCCCTCACGGAGCACGTAGTCGATGAACTCGCTCGACACTTCGTTCATGTCGATGACGTACTGCTCGACGCGCGAGGTGAAGAAGTTGAACGCCATCGCGGCGATGATCGCGACGCCGAGGCCGAGCGCGGTCGACACCAGCGCCTCGGAGATCTTCGGGCCGATCTCGTTGATGGTCACCGTGCCGCCGCGGAGCAGCTGGAAGGTTCCGAGGATGCCGATGACCGTACCGAGGAGGCCGATGAACGGCGTCGCCGAGGCGGTGGTGCCGAGGAACCCGAGGCCCTTGCGCAGGTTCGAGGTCTCGCGCTCCTTGACGCGCTCGAGGGCGCGGTTGACCGAGTCGACGAGGTCGAAGTCACCGACGTCCTGGGGGCCGTCGGTCTTGAGCGCCTCGCGGCCCTGGAGCAGCGCGTTGAGACCCGCCACCATCACGTTGGCGACCGGGCTCTTCTGCGACGCCTTCGCGGCGTTGAGCGCCTCGTTGATCTTGTGCTGGCGGAGGTACTCGCTGAGCGCCTGGACGTACCGGATGCTCTGGTCGCTCGCCGCGCGGTACGTCAGGAGCCGCTCGGCGATGATGTAGAACATGTAGACCGACATCGCGAGCATACCGATCGTGATGATCTTCACGACCACGCTCATGTGTCCCCAGATCTCTTGCAGGTCGATTCCCATGGCTGTTTCCTACGCTGAGGTTTCTTCGGTTCGGTCCAAGGCGGGTCCGACAGGACCTACTTCTGCGAGTAAATGAACGTGACGGCGGTGCACACCGGGACCGCCTTGCCGTTCACCATGAACGGCCGGTACTTCCAGTTGCGCATCTCGCGCTGGATCTTGCCGTCGTAAGCGGCGAAGCCGGTGCCCTTGAGCTGGTTGACCGAGGACACCACGCCCTCGGCCGACAGGCACAGCTTGTACGAGCCGACGATCCGGTCCTTGCCGGAGCGCTGGATCTCGGTCTTGGTGACGTCGTCCGGGACGATGTTCTTGTCGCCGGAGACCCGCGAGCTCTCGAGCAGCGTCGGCGGAACGTTCTGCGGCGGCGCGGGAGGCGGAGGCGGGGGCGGCGGAGGCGGAGGCGGCGCGCCGATCACGCCGTTGGGATCGCCACCGACCACACCGCCGGCGACGCCACCTTCCTCACCACCCTCGACGCCGTTCGGATCGCCGCTCGCGGTCTCGACGACCTGCTGCTCCTGCTTCTCGATCTTGACCGGCTGGACGATGTCCTTGACCTTGATCTTCTTCGGCGTGATGACCTGGGTCTGCGGCTTGGCGCCGCCCGGGGGCGGAGGCGGAGGCGGCGGCGGAGGCGGCGCGATCGCCAGATCGACCGAGATCTTCGGCCGCTCGAGCTGCTCGATCTTCCAGATCGACTGGACCCACATCGCGACGAACACCACCGCGTGCACGAGGGCGGCGGCGGTGATCATCGGCACCGCCCAGGGCGGCATCTTGCGCTTCTTGGAGGCCGCGAAGCCGCCGAACATGGCCGGCGCGGGTGCGGTCGCGGCCGGGGTGCGCGGCGCGCCCTTGCTGACGGCCTCCGTGGCCTTCACCGTGGCCTTCACCGGCTCGTCCTTGTCGTCCCGGAGGAACGGCGTGGTCTTGTCGTCTTCGCTGTTGCTCATCGGCTGCTCCTTGTGGGCGAATCAGCCGCCGGACTTTTCGGACGGGCCACCCGACATCGATGGCGATGCCGGCGATGCCGGCGCGGGGGTCGTGGGGGTGGCTTGTCCCTGCTGCTTCTTCGCCTCTTCGGTCAAAACGCGCGAGACCTTCTGCAGATCTTGCGCACTTGCCCGCTCGATGGCGGAGGCCCACGAGGCGCCGTGCTGGAGGGACCGGAAGTTGTAGATCGAAGCCTGCAACCCGAACAGTTTCGGAGTCTTGGGCGAGATTTCGGCGGCCTTCTGCAGCGCGCCGATGCCGAGGTCGGCGAGCTCGACGCTGTCGGTGTTGGACAGCGTCCGGGAGTTCAGCTTCGACCACGCGACGTTGCCGATGAACTGGTACGCCGCGATCTTGCTCTCCGGGTCCGGCGCCGCCTCGGCGACCTTGCGGTACCACTCGATCGACTTGCGCCAGTCGCCGGACTTGAGGTTGATGCCGGCGAGGTTGCCCATGATGCCCGGGTCGTTCGGGCGCGCGGCGAGCTCGCTCTCCCAGTAGGCGATCGCCTTCCCGAACTGCTCGGTGTCGATCCACACCTGGGTCATCAGCTTGCGGGTGTCGTCCTTGAGCGTCAGCTCCTCGATCTTCTTGCTCAGCTCGTCGGAGGCGTTCTTGTGGCGCTGGATCTCCGCCGCCTTGCCCTGCTCGTCCGAGATCTTCTCGAGCCGCGCCTCGTGCGCCTTGTCGAGCTCGCGCATCCGATCGCGGACCGCCTTGATCGACTTGCGCAGCTCGTCATCGCTCGGCTGCGACTTGATCCAGATCTGGAAGTGCTGCGCGGCGAGATCCGCGAGCACCGGCGACTCGCCGGCGCACATCGTCGTCTTCTTGCACTCGAAGCTCGACGGGCAGACGTTCTTCTCGTCGCACTCGTTGAACCGGCGACGACCTTCGAGGTCGTCGTCCGCCGCGCGCTTGATGCAGACCTGAGCCTGCACCGGCTTGGTGTTGGGAATGGTCGTGCAAACCGGATCACCCTGCTCGCCGAAGAGCACGGGCGTGTCGGCGCCCGGCTTGTACATCTTCGAGTACGCGAGCCCGAGGTTGTAGTGGATGATCGGTTGGTCGACCTGTTTCAGCGCCTTCTCGTACTCAGCCGCCGCGTCGATAAACTGCATCTCGCGGAACAACCGGTTGCCTTTCCGGTTGCCGTTGCGGCCGTCGAGCTCCTTGCACGCCGACCCGAGCACCGAGCCACTCACCACCAAGATGATGAGGGCGGAGCGCATCGCGCCGTCGGAGATCCGGCTCATAGGGCGCGCGAATATACATAGCCGAGTGGAGTGCATCAACCGCCTTCGCAACAGCTGTACTACGCGAATCACGGATGCCGCGAGCGGTGACCGTGACACCGGCTATCACGGTGACGCAGCCGCAACGCGATTGCGACTTCCGCGAAAAACTCCTGAACGGATGCCATCGCTGCGGGCACCTCGGGTGAGCCTCCGGCGCGCTAGCGACCGATCGCGAAGCTCACGTGGATCGTGTAGCGATCGAGATCTGCTTGCTCGCCCGCCGGCAGTGTGACGCCGACCATCTTCTGCTCGAGGCACTGCTTGGTGGGATCGACCGACGCGCCGACCACGTCGCGCAGCTGCACGGTCGACTCGGTCACGGCGACCTGCTTGTCCTTGATCGAGATCGCCACCACGCCCTCGACCCGGGGCGAGGTGCCCCTCGCCTCGCGCGGGACCGACGCCGCGCACTCGGTGACCACAGGTAGGAGTCGGTTGCTGATCTCGCGGGTCAGCTCCGGCGGGAGCTTGCGCGCATCGGGCGGACGCACGTTCGGCGGGAGATCGATCGGATCGGAGGGGTTCTTCCGGTGGTCGCGGACCCGCACACCATTAATGACGGTCTCGCGGTAGCTGCCGGGAGCCGCCGAACCGGCGGGGCGATCGACCGCCGCGACGGTGGGCTGACCGGGCCGCACCGGCTCGCCGGGCAGGCTGGGCGGAGCGACCGGAGGCGCCGGACGGGCGAGCGGGCTGGGCGATGCCTGCGCGGGCTGCTCGTCGGACCGGAGCGCGAACCACAGCACCACGGCCACGACGAGCAGCAGCACCGCGGCGATCGCGAGCGCGAGCGGCTTGCGGTTGCGCCGAGGGGCTGTGGGGGTCGATTCGCCCTGTGTCGCCATGGCTAGGTCATAACACGAGGGTCCGCGGGCTCGACCGGAGGCACCGGAGCCACCGGCCTCACCACCTCGACGTCGCCGGAGCGCACGCGGTGGACCCGACCGGTGTCGTCGCGCAGCAGCAGCGCGCCGTCGGTGTCGAGCCCGGCGAGCTCGCCGACCAGCGGGCGGCCCTCGATCTGCGCGCGCGCCGACAGCCCGGGCGCCATCCGCGCCTGCCACGCCGGGATCACCAGCGCGAGCCCCGACGCCACGTACCGATCGATCCAGCGCTCGACCTCGCCGAGCAGTCGATCGAGGAACGCCTCGCGATCGACCTCGCCACCGGACGCGTCGTCGAGGCAGGTCGCCGTCGCCGCGACCTCGCGTGGCACCGGGCCGCGCAGGTTGACGCCGATCCCGACGACCACCGCCTCGAGCCGCGGCCCCTGGCTCTGCGCCTCGACGAGCACGCCGGCGAGCTTGCGGTGGCCGACCAGGAGATCGTTCGGCCACTTGAGCGCCGCCGCGGCGCCCGACGCGCGCGCGGCATCACACAGCCCGATCCCGATCGCGAGCGTCATCGGCGGCACGAGCGCGAGCGGCAGCGGCGGGCGGACCACCGCGGAGAGATACAGCCCGGCGTCCGGCGGCGACGCCCACGCCCGGCCGTCGCGCCCGCGGCCCGCGCGCTGCGAGCGCGCGATCACCACCGTGCCGTGGCGTGCACCGGCGCGCGCCAGTCGCGCGGCCTCGTCGTTGGTCGAGCCGCACTCTTCGAGATCGATGCGATGCGCCCCGAGCCAGCGCTCGGTCACGTACGCACGTCCAGACCGATGTCGACCGCCGGCGCGGAGTGCGTGAGCGCGCCGACCGAGATCAGGTCCGCACCCGCCCGCGCGTAGTCGAGGATCGTGGCGAGCGTCACGCCGCCCGAGACCTCGACCACGACGTTGCGCGAGTGTGCGCGCGCCGCGGCCACCTCGACCTGCGACGGCGTCATGTTGTCGAGCAGCACGATCTCGGCGCCGGCGGCGAGCGCCTCGTCGAGCTCGCCGAGGTTGGTGACCTCGACCTCGATCCGCAGCGGGTGCGGCGCCGCGGCACGCGCGGCCTCCACGGCGGCGCGCACCGAGCCGCGCGCGGCGATGTGGTTGTCCTTGATCAGGATCCCCGAGCCGAGATCGAAGCGGTGGTTCGCGCAGCCACCGGCGAGCACCGCCGCCTTCTCGAGCACGCGGAACCCCGGCGTGGTCTTGCGGGTGTCGACCACCCGCGCGCGCGTGCCGGCGACCGCGTCGGCGTAGCGCTTCGACAGCGTCGCGACACCCGACAGCCGCTGCGCGAAGTTCAGCGCGGTGCGCTCCGCGGCGAGCACCGAGTGCGCCGGGCCGCGGACCGTCAGCAGCAGGCCGCCGCGATCGACGCGCGCGCCATCGCGCACGTGGGGCTCGACCTCGACCGAGGGATCGACCAGCCCGAACACCGCGGCGGCGACGTCGAGACCAAACGCGACGATCGGCTCGCGCGCGTTCATCTCGGCGACCACCTGCCGGCTGTCGCTGCCCAGAGTGACGCTCGACGTGATGTCGCCGCGTCCGAGATCTTCGTCGAGCGCCAGCTCGATCAGCCGGCGCACGGCAGGGATCGCCGCGAGTCCTCGCAGACCGGGCGCGCCAGATACATCTGCCATGGCGCGGCGGAGCATACACGATCGGATCGCCGAAGCTCTTGGTCGGCGACCCTCGGACGCGCTTTCCGCATCGCGGCAATCGATTGCGCCGGCCGCGGCGGGGCTGCATGGTCCGGATGAGGAGCTCCGACGATGCTGTTCACCGACGCCGAGCCCGCTCGGATCCCCACGCGCACCGCCTGTGTCATCGCGGGATCGCCGCCCGAGGACGTCGCGGCGATCGGGCAGACCGATCAGATCACCCTGCGCAGCAACAAACACGGAACGCTGGTCACCGGCCGGCCGGGGGATCTGGTGATCGACTACGCGGCCGAGCTGCCGGGCCCGGTCTACGACGTGATGTACAACGCGAGCACCGGCTGGTTCGTGGTCACGGTGTACCGCGGGCTCGAGCGCACGACGCGATGGGACAATCGCCCCGGCACCAATCCGGGCTACCCGCGCACCGACGACATCCTCGGCGCCACGACGCCACTCGCGATCCTCGAAGCGCTCGACATCGATCCAGCGGCGCTCGGCTACGCCGAGGCGTGAGCGCCCGCGCGCGCGCGGATCGAAGGCGGAGCTCCGACGAAGATCCGTCGCTCGGCGCGACCCGCGGCAGACAGTGAGGACGGCGGGCTTTTCGGAGCTGCGCCCTAGACTGCCGGCATGGCGAGCTCGGGGAAGGGGTCGGAGACAGGTGGGGCCAGGCGCGCGGAGGAGGCCATCGAGCCACCGCCATCGAGCGAGCGCGAGCCGCTGCCCGGCGCGACCGCGCCGCTCGCCGAGGGGACCAGCCCATCGAGCGAACCGTTCGACGCGCAGTCCGAGAAGCTCGGAGAGCGCGCGTCCTCGGCGCGGCTCGGGACGCAGGCCGAGGCACGCGTGGCCGCGGCGACGCTCGGGCCCCCGGAGCGCCGCACGGCGCCGCGCCCGCGGCTCGGAACCCAGGCGGACGCGACGGGATCGATGCAGCGCGTCGCAGCGCGCCCCGAGCCACCCGCGGCGCAGCGGGTGAGCCCGCGCACGGCACCGCTCCCCGCGGTGCAGATCCCCGAGGCGCGCCCCGGGCCACGCGATCCCGTGCAGCGCGCACGGCCCGCCTCGGTGGCGCGCACCACGCGGCTTCCGTCGGTGCCACGCGCCGAGCCGCGCACGCCGGAGCCACCCGGCGAGCTCCCCGCCAACCCACTCGCCGACATGAGCGAGGCGTCGCTCGAAGGGCTGGTCGATTGGCTGCTCGACGAGCACCTCGAGCCCGAGGACGATCTGCCGAGCGCCGAGACCGCGCCGCGCGACGCCACGCGTCGCGAGCACGTACCTGTCCGGCGCGCCCCGACGCTCCTCGGGAG
>JBQCJR010000236.1:0-3860 GCA_051952595.1 Kofleriaceae bacterium | reverse complement strand
TTCGTCTGAGATGTCGGGATGCCGTATATCTACGCGCGGGGGTTTGTGCGCACGCTGTGGTCCGGCTAGTTCGCCGCCGTGGAGTGCGGCGTGCGCTACCGGATCGAGCGGCTGGGCCCGCCCGGCGCGCTCACACCGCGACCGGGAACTTGATGAACCCGTGGTGCTGGTAGCCCTCGAGCGCGATGTCGTCGTAGGTCATCGCGAGCGTCGGCTTGTTCGCGAGCACCAGCCGGGGCAGCGGGAACGGCTCGCGGGCGAGCTGCGCCTTCACACCCTCGACGTGGTTGAGGTAGATGTGCGCGTCGCCGAGCGTGTGTACGAAGTGGCGCGGCGCCAGCCCACACTCCTGCGCGATCATCGACATCAGCAGCGCGTAGCTCGCGATGTTGAACGGCACGCCGAGCGCGAGATCCGCCGAGCGCTGGTAGAGCTGGCAATCGAGCCAGCGGCCCTGGACGTAGAACTGGAACAGCGCGTGGCACGGCGGTAGCCGCATCTTCGGCAGGTCCGAGACGTTCCACGCGCTGACGATGATCCGGCGCGAGGTTGGATCGCGCTGGATCGTCGCGATCGCTTCGGAGATCTGGTCGATCCCCGCGCCGCCCCAGTCGCGCCACTGCGCGCCGTAGATCGGGCCCAGCTCGCCGCGCTCGTCGGCCCACGCGTCCCAGATCGGCGTGTGCTGCGCGAGATCGTCGTGGATGTTCGTCGAGCCGCGCAGGAACCACAGCAGCTCGCGAACCACCGCCGGGAACAGCACCTTCTTGGTGGTGACCAGCGGGAAGCCTTCGCGCAGGTCGTAGCGGGTCTGTGCGCCGAACAGCGAGATCGTCCCGGTGCCGGTGCGATCGGTCCGCTGCTCGCCGTGCTCGAGCACCTGGCGGAGAAGATCGAGGTACGGCCGCATGGCCGGCGTATAGCACGGAGGCTACGGTACCGCGCGGTGCCAGCGCCCCTCCCCATCGCCATCTCCGAGCTGATCGACACCTTCGACGGCGTGCTGCTCGATGCCTACGGCGTGCTGGTCGATGCGCGCGGCGCGCTGCCGGGTGCGCGCGCCTTGATCGACGAGCTGAACCGCCGCGATCGGCCGTTCATGGTGGTCACCAACGACGCGTCGCGCTCGGCGGACACCTACGTCCAGCGGTTCACCGGGCTGGGCCTCGCGATCCCGGCCGAGCGGATCGCGACCTCGGGCAGCCTGCTGCCGGGCTACTTCCGCGAGCGCGGGCTCGGCGGCGCGCGCACGTGTGTGCTCGGCACGCCGGACTCGGTCGCGTTCGTGGTCGCGGGCGGCGGTGTTCCGATCGAGCCGGCGGCGGGGATGGAGCTCGACGCGCTCGCGGTGTGCGACGACGCCGGCACGCCGTTCCTGCACGGCATCGAGCTCGCCACCTCGGCGGTGATCCGCGCGGTCGAGGCCGGCCGCCGCCCGGCGCTGGTGGTCCCGAATCCGGACCTCGTCTATCCGAAGGGCGATCGCGAGCTCGGGTTCACCGCCGGCGCGATGGCGCTCCTGATCGAGACCGCGATCGCGCGCCGGTTTCCGGGCGCGGAGCTCCGCTTCGACCGGCTGGGCAAGCCGGAGCCGCACCTGTTCGCCGAGGCCGCGCGCCGGCTCGGCCTGGCGCGCGATCGGCTGGTCATGATCGGCGACCAGCTCGAGACCGACATCGCGGGCGCGCGGGCGGCCGGCGTGGCGGCGGCGCTGGTCGATGGCGTCTCGCGCTGGCAACCGGTCTCGGCCATTGCGCCGGACTACCTGCTCGCTACGATCGAGCCGTGATCCAGCGGTTCTGTTTCGTCAAGCTGCTCGACGACGAGGTCGCGACGCGCGCCGAGCTCGCGGAGATGCTGCGCGCCCAGCTGCTCTCCGGAGGCGCAGACGCCGTGGTCGGCCTGCCCGCGGACGCGAGCGCGGTCCGGTGGGACCTCTCGATCGTGATCACCGCGGCCTCGCTCGAGGCGTGGAACGCGCTCGCGAGCACGCCGGCGATGACCGGCGCGTTCGACGAGCTCGCCGCGCGCGCCGCGGTGGTCAAGGCGTGGACGTTCGAAGCGATCTGAGCCGGTCGAGCCAGCCCGTCAGATCCGCCGGCCACTCGCTGGTGAACCGAACCCGCTCCCCGGTCGCCGGGTGCGTGAACCCGAGCACCGCGGCGTGCAGCGCGAGCCGCGGCGCCCGCGGCGCGAACGTGCGCGAACGCTCGCCGCCGTGCTGGGTGTCGCCGCACAGCGGATGGCCGAGCCCCGCGAGGTGGATCCGGATCTGATGGGTGCGGCCGGTCTCGAGCCGCACCGCGAGCAGCGTGGCGCCGGCGAGCGGCTCGATCGGCTCGACGTGGGTCACCGCCGCGCGGCCCTCGATCGGGCGATCGATCGTCTGCGCTGCGACCTCGCCCACCGCGACCGCGCGGTACTCGCGATCGATGTCGTGCGCGACGAACGCGTCGCCGAGCTGCTTGTTCGCGGCGCGGGTGCGCGCGAACACCAGCAGGCCGCTGGTCGGCAGATCGATCCGGTGCACCAGGTACACCTCGCCGAACTGCTGGCCGATCTGCTGGACCAGCTCGGCCAGCAGATCGCCGCGATCACTCTCCGGAGTCGGCGCGGTGACCAGGCCCGCCGGCTTGTCGGCCACGATCACGTGGTCGTCGACGTACACGATCCGCGGCGCGGGCGGCGGCTCGCGATCGAGCGCGCCGCCGACGTTCACCTCGATGGTCTGGCCGGCGCGCACCGGCCGCCCCGCGACCTTCACGCGCGCGCGATCGACGAACACGCCGCCGGTATCGATCACTGCGCGGGCGCGGCGGCGCGACAACCCGGCGACGTGCTTGGGGATCACCTGATCGAGGCGCAGCCCCGTCTCGTCGGTGGCGACTCTGAACGTGGTCTTCACGAGCTCCAGTCCGCGCGGCCTGCGACCGCGGCGATCGCGTCGGCCAGCGCCTCCGGCACTTCCTCTTGCAGGAAGTGGCCGGCATCGGTGCGGGTCACCGCGGCATCGGGGCGCAGCCGCGCCAGGTGCGAGATCACCCGACCGAGGATCGGATCGCGGGTGCCCCACACCAGCGCGATCGGGATCTGCGCCGTCTCGTACAGCTGCTGCGAGATCGCGAGCGCTGGCACCGACGGGTGATCGTGCGCGTCGGGCACCATCCGCGCGAGCGCGAGCGGGGCCGCGCGATCCGTGGCGCGGCGCAGCGGCCAGCGATACGCGCGCGCGACCTCGCCGCGGATGCTCGACCGATCGCCCTGCGCGAGGTGCAGCGCACCGAGCGGAAATCCGAGCCGGCGGAACAGCAGATCACTGACGACCGGCAGCTGCGATAGCCTGTGGAACAGCGTCGGGCGAAACCTCGCCGCCGGCGGGCCGATCGCCGTGTTGCCGAGCACCAGGCCGCGCAGCCGATCGCGCCGCGACGCCATCGCGACCATGCCGATCGGACCGCCCCAGTCCTGCGCCGCCAGCACGAGCGGCCCCGGCGCGACCACGTCGAGCACACCGCCGAGCCAGCGCGCGTGGCGCTCCAGCGAGTGCGCCGAGATCGCCGGCCGGCTGGAAAGCCCGAGCCCGATCAGATCCGGCGCGATCAGCCGCAGCCCCGGTGCGCGCACACGCAGCGCGGCCACGACCTTGCGCCAGAGAAAGCTCCAGGTCGGGTTGCCGTGCACGAGCACGACCGCACGTCCGTCCGCGGGGCCCCACTCGAGGACGTGCATGCGCTCGCCGTCGGTAGGGACCATCCGGCTACGAACGCCGTCCGGCAGCTGAGCGGCGATCCGCTCGGGAAGTGTGGCTACCAACCGTCGCCGTCGTCGTCGTCGCGCCGCCGCCCGCGCTTGCCACCACA
>JBQCJR010000235.1:0-3086 GCA_051952595.1 Kofleriaceae bacterium | reverse complement strand
GCAAACCGGAACCACGATTCGGCTGCGGGGCCGCGGCATGCCCAGCGTTCGTGGAACGCAGCGCGGCGATCATCACGTCACCCTACACGTGCTGGTTCCCACCAAACTCAACAAGCGGCAGCGCGAGTTGTTGGAAGAGTACGCGAGCGCCGGCGGCGACGCGATCGACGAGCGCCGTGCCGACGACCACGCCGTCGGCGATCGCGGAGAACCGCGCGGCGTCCGCGGGCGTGCGGATGCCGAAGCCGACGGCGACCGGCGCGTGCGCGGCCGCGCGGATCGCGTCGAGCCGCGCGGGATCGACGGGCGCGGCGGCGCGCGCGCCGGTCACGCCGGTGAGCGAGATGTAGTAGACGAACGGCGCCTCGACCGAGGCCAGGCGCTCGATCCGATCGCCGGTCGAGGTCGGGGCGACCAGCGGCACGACGCCGAGGCCGTGCGCGGCGAGCGGTGCGGCGAGCTCGTCGCGCTCCTCGAGCGGCAGGTCCACGGTGAGCACCGCGTCGACCCCGGCGGCCGCGGCGCGCTCGGCGAACGTGGCCGGCCCCATCACGAAGATCGGGTTGTAGTAGCCGAACAGCACGACCGGCGTGGCGATCCCGCGGCGGCGCAGCTCGGCGACGGCGTCGATCGCCCCGGACAGCGTGGCGCCTCCCTCGAGCGCGCGCTCCATCGCGCGCTGGATCGAAGGGCCATCGGCGGAAGGATCCGAGAACGGCACGCCGAGCTCGATCACGTCCGCGCCGGCCAGCGCGGCTGCGCTCATGACCTCGATCGAGGTCGCGGGATCCGGATCGCCGAACGTCAGGTACGCGACCAGGGCGGCGCGGTGCTGGCCGGCGGTGGTCTCGAAGGCGGCGCGCAGCCGCGTGGCGCGAGTCGTCACGGCGTGGCTCCCTGGCGGCGGTGGTTCGCGACGGTGACCATGTCCTTGTCGCCGCGCCCCGAGAGCGCGACGAGGATCGTGCCGCCGTTCACCTCGCGCGCGACCTCGTCGAGCGCGGCGATCGCGTGGGCGGTCTCGAGCGCGCACAGGATGCCCTCGGTGCGGGCCAGCCGCTCGAGCGCGGCGAGCGCCTGGTCGTCGGTGCGCGCCAGGTAGCGCGCGCGCCCGGCGTCCTTCCACGCGGCGTGCTCGGGGCCGACGCCCGGGTAGTCGAGGCCGGCGCTGATCGAGTGCGCGTGGGCGATCTGGCCGTGGGGATCGACGAGCACGTACGACTTGGCGCCGTGCAACACGCCGACCCGACCGGCGCCGAGCGTCGCGGCGTGGCGGCCGGTCTCGACGCCCTCGCCCGCCGCCTCGACGCCGAACATCCGGACCTCGGCGTCGGGCACGAACGGCGCGAACAACCCGCCGGCGTTCGAGCCGCCGCCCACACACGCGACCAGCGCGTCGGGCAGCCGGCCGGTCGCGGCGAGGATCTGCTCGCGCGCCTCGCGGCCGATCACCGACTGGAGATCGCGCACCATCCACGGGTACGGGTGTGGACCGGCGACCGTGCCGATCAGATAGAACGTGTCGCCGACGTGGGTCACCCAGTCGCGCAGCGCCTCGTTCATCGCGTCCTTGAGCGTGCGCGTGCCGCTCTCGACGGCGTGGACCTTCGCGCCGAGCAGCCGCATGCGCTCGACGTTGAGCGCCTGGCGCACCACGTCCTCGGCGCCCATGTAGATCTCGCACGACATCCCGAACAGCGCGGCGACCGTCGCGGTGGCGACGCCGTGTTGCCCGGCGCCGGTCTCGGCGATCAGCCGGCGCTTGCCCATGCGCCGGGCGAGCACTGCCTGGCCGATGCAGTTGTTGATCTTGTGTGCGCCGGTGTGGTTCAGGTCCTCGCGCTTCAGGTAGATCGTCGCGCCGACCTCGGCCGAGAGCCGGCGCGCGGGGTACAGCAGCGACGGGCGGTGGACGTAGCCGGCGAGCAGCGCGTCGACCTCGTCCCAGAACGCGGGATCGCGGCGCGCGGCGCGCCACGCCTGCTCCAGCTCGCCGACCGCGGGCATCAGCGTCTCGGCGAGGTACTGGCCTCCGAATGCTCCGAACCGGCCACGCTCCGGCTCGGGCAACCGTGCGATCGCCTCGACGGTGGACATCTATTCTCGGTACCACGCCCGGCCGGCGCGGACCACTGGATCGCCCGGCCCGCGCGCTAGCCGCCGCGCGCCGCCGCGACGAACGCTGCGAGCTTGTCCGGGTCCTTGACGCCGGGCGCGGACTCGATGCCGCTCGCGACGTCGACTGCCCACGGCTGGACCGCGTCGATCGCGTCGCGCACGTTGCCGGGATGCAGGCCACCGGCGAGCACGAACCGGCGCGTGGGGTGGCGATCGCGCGCGCCGCGGGCGATCGACCAGTCGAACGTCGCGCCGCTGCCACCGCGGCCGGGGGTGGGCGTGTCGAGCAGGATCGCGTCGACCGGCCAGCCGTCGAGCGCTTCGAGATCGACGCCATCACGCGCCGGGATCGCCTTCCACACCGGCCGGGCGAGCGCCGCGGCGATCGCGGAGGCGTCGTCCGGGGTCTCGTCGCCATGGAGCTGGATCGCGTCGAGCGAGACGGCCGCGTGCGCCGCGGCGATCTCGGAGAGCGTCGCGTCGACGAACACGCCGACCAGCCGGGCCGGCCCGGCGGCGCGCACCGCGGCGGCGATCTCCGGCGCGCGCTCGAGCGCGAGGTAGCGCCGCGAGCGCGGCCAGAAGTTGAGCCCGATCAGCTCGACCCCGGCGGCGGCGACGCGCGCGGCATCGTCGGCCCGCGTGACGCCGCACACCTTGAGCTGGACCATGGCGCTACGCTCCGCGCAGCGCGCGCAGCGCCTGCCCCGGCGACGCCGCGCGCATCAGGTGCTCGCCGACCAGCACGGCGTGGGCGCCGACCGCGCCGAGCAGCTGGACTTCGGCGGTGGCGCGGATCCCGCTCTCGGCCACCAGGACGCCGCCCGGCGGCACCAGCGGCGCGATCGCGCCGGTCAGCGACATGTCGATCTGGAACGTGCGCAGGTCGCGGTGGTTGACCCCGAGCAGCGTGGCGCCTGCCGCCAGCGCGGCCTCGGCCTCGCGCTCGGTGTGCGCCTCGACCAGCG
>JBQCJR010000234.1:0-5857 GCA_051952595.1 Kofleriaceae bacterium | reverse complement strand
ACAGAGACGGCGCCCGCGCGGGCCCGGCGGGGGTTTTTCCGTGGCCGCGGCGCGCGTCGCTCCCCCCGCTCCCGCGGGCCGGGGGGGCGACGCGCGAGATCACCTCGAAGCACGTATCGCCCGGGTGCAGGACGATCTTCCGGTCCTTGGTCAGCAGGCGACCGAGCCCGGGTTGCACCGAGACCGGGATCCCGAACGGCTTCGCGATCTCGGTCGCCAGGGTGGCGACGTCGACGTTGTAGAACGTCCACTTCGCCTTGTTGACCGAGCCGGCCTTGACGATCGCCGAGCAGTCGACGAGCGCCGCCGCGCGATCGCGCCCGGTATACGAGAGCGTGCGCGTGCCCGCCGCGGCCGCCAGGCTTCGCTTGTCGACGTAGCCATCGATCACCGCGGCGCCGTCGATCTCGACGCGGCATTGATCCTCCTCGGCGATCGGCCACGACGGCCCGTCGCCCCAGCGATCGCTCACGTCGAGCGCGAACGATCCCGCGATGTTCTCGATCGAGCGCGTCACGCGGACCGATTTCCAGCCGGCGTAGCGCTTGCCGTCGACGACGAGTATGACCTCCTCAGCCATCGCTGAGCACTTTCAGCTCGCCGGCCACGAAGCCGGGGTTACGGATGCCGTTGCGCGCGAGGATGTCGGGCTCGAGGTCGACCGAGCCGTAGAGTTGGTAGGCCAGCAGCAGCGACGGGATCGCCGCCGCACGCGTCACGGTCACGACGCGCGCGAACGCGGAGCTGCCCGGCACGGCCCGCAGCACCTCCGAGCGGAGGTCCACGAGCGCCGGATAGGCGGTGTCGCCGGCCGCCGCGGCCTGCTCCTCGAGCATGGCCGCCACCTGGTCTCGGGCCGCGGTGGCCTCGTCGATCGTCGCGAACGGAACGCGCGGCAGGAGCCGGGCCGCCTCGATCGCGAAGGCCCGGCGCAGCGCTCCGATCAGCGCGAGCTGGTTCGCGCGCTCGCGCTCGCGAGTCGCGGTGGTCCCCACGACCGGCCGCCCGACGTCGGCGAAGTACGCGCCGATCAGCGCGCGCGCCACCGCCCCCGGCGCCCCGGCGATGGTCTCGGCGAGCCCGGCGATCGTCGAGCGGAACGCGTCGAGAGCCTCCGCCGGCTGGGTCACGAGCGACGCCGCCCGCGCGGTCAGCAGCGCAACGCGGCCGGTCAGCTCCGCGAGCTCCTGCGTCGCGCTGATGAGCGGCGCCAGGCCGGCCTCGAGCACCTCGGCCGCGACGGCGATCACGGACTCCGCGGACGCGCGCGCGAAGGCCGGCAGCCCGGCGGCGTCGAACTTCTCGACGAGCTCGGCCTCCGTCGCGGCGTGCGCTGCGTCCGCGCTGGTGGAGACCTGCTCGACCGAGTCGACCACCTCCGTCGGAGCCGGCGACTGCGCCGGCGTCTCTGCGAACTCGATCGCGAACGTCGCCATCCCGCCATCGGCGCGCGACTCGCGAACCGACAAGGTCGTGCAGATCGCGCGGATCACACCGTGGTACGGGTGCACGAGCTCGCCCGGGCCGGCGGTGTCCTCGAGCGCCGCGAGGAGCGCGTCTCGCTGGGACAGGTAGTCATCGCCGATCACGTATCCGTCGATGCGGAACGGGCGCGCCTTCCGGCCGAGATCCTCGACGAACGGGTCATCGCGGAGCGGGAACTCGTGCAACACCGTGCGGCGCCCGCCGCCGCGTTCCGCGCTCTCGACCAGGAACGCCACACCGCGGAACGACGCGCCGACCAGCTGCTTGCCGCCGATCGTGACCCGGCGGAGATCCTCGCGCCACGTCACGGCGCGAATCCCATCTGGTAGCCGACGGTCATGTCGACGTCAGCCGTGCTCTGCGGGTCGGTGGTGACGCGTGTCCCGCGCGGCGCGTTGGCGATATCGATGGTCACCCGGGCTTCGCTCGAGCCCGCGCCCGCGCCGGCACCGATCGCCCGAGCCGACTGAGCCGCGACGTCAGTAGCGGGCCCGCTGGCCCGCTTGATGATCAGCTCGCGTTGCTCCGGCGTCAGGCCCCACGCCTCCAGCGTCGCCGCGCGACCCTCTGCGGTCCCGGTGTAGAACTCCTTGACCTTCCTGGCCACCCACTCGATCGCGTCGACGATGTGACCGACGATCCCCTTGATGATCTCCCACGCCTTTTCGAACACCCCCGTGATGCCGCCCCAGATGCCGACGAAGAAATCCTTGATGGGGCCCCAGTGCTTGATGATGAGACCGAGCGGCGTGTAGTTCAGGAACACGGTCTTGATCCACCCGAACCCCGTCGCGAAGGCGCTCTTGATGCCGTCCCACACGCCACGGAAGAACCCCACGACCGCATCCCAGTTGTCGACCAGCAGGTACACGGCGGCGCCGATCGCAGCGAGGCCGGTCACGATCCAGCCGACGGGCGTGGTCAGCAGCGCGATGCCAAGCGACACGACCGCGGAGATCAGCGGCCCCACGATGACCCCGGCGAGCGCGACGGCGAGCACCTTCAGCTTGGTACCGCTGTCGACGAATGGCTTGATCGCGTCGACGACCCCACCGAAGATTCCGACGAGCTTCTTCACCGCCCCTGGCAGCTTCTTCCCGATGGACGCAGCCCACTCCGCGATCGCCGTGCGGTTCTCCTTGAGGAAGTCGCGCAGCTGCTCGACGATGACCTTGAGCGCCGGCGCGAGCCCCGTGACGAGCGCGGCCTTGATGCCATCGGTGGCGGCATTCAGGTCGTGGAAGGCGTCGCCGGCCTCGCCGGCTGCGGCAACGGCGCTTCCCACCTCGGGATTGAACTCGGCATAGCGGTCGCGCAGCTCCTGGATGCCCTTCGACCCGCGCCCGAGCGTCTGCGCGAGCGCAGCATCTCCGAGCGTCTTCGTCGCGAAGATCGCGCGCTTCGCCGGGTCCTTGATCTTGGTCATGGCGTCGGCGAGCAACAGGAACGCCTCCTCGTTGCTCTTGGTCGCCTTGACCTGCCGGAGCAGCGCCGGGCTCACCGCGCCGAGGAACTTCGCCATCGCGCCGCCCTTGACGCGCAGCTCGCCCATGTTCTTGCCGAGCGCATCGAGCGCCTTGTCCAGCTGCTCGGCGGACGCGCCAGAGCGCGCGGCGACGTATCGCAGCTGCGCGACGAAGTCGACGGTCGAGCCGAATCGCTGAGCAACGTCGCCGAGCGTCGAGAACTCGTCGATGAGCGACTTGAGCGCGAGCCCCGCGCCGACGACCACGCCGCCGATCATGGCGAGCTTGGAGAGCACGCCAACGACCGCGCTGCCGACGCCCTTGAAGCCGCCGATCACATCGTCGAGACCGCTCGTCTCGCGCAGCTCGCCGAGCGCCTCCTTGAAGTCGCCGATCGGCTTCGTGATCTTCTCCAGGCGATCGTTGATCGCCTTGATCTTCGCCGTCGCCTTGTCGACGGTTCGGATGACGATGGAGAGTTTGGTTGCCTTCTCAGCCACGGCGACGCTGCTCCGCTATCCACTCGGCTTCATCGAGCCACATCCGAAGATCGTCGACGTCCATCGCCCACAGCTCGGAGGGCTGTGTCCCGAAGACGTAGGCGACTACCGCGAACGCTTTCCTCCACCCCCGAGGAACTTCAAGTAAAAATCCAGGGCGATATCGGTGACCTCCCCGACGTCGTCGACGTCGAGCTTCTCGATCACGGCGAGCGGACGTCCGCTCAACCGCGACGCGATGAGCATGAGGTCGTTGGTCGGGACCTTGTCCCTCAGCTCGATGCCCTTGGAGTCACCCATCCGCCCACGACGGAACTCGAGCGACGTGATCAGCTCCGATCCGAGCTTGACCGGGTGCTGCAGCGTGACGATGCGGGGCCAGACCGGCGCCGGCGGCGCGGTCTCCTCTGCATCGACGGTGGTGGTGGTGGTCTCGGTCTCGGTCGACATCATCAAACCTCCTCTGCGTTCGCGCCTTCCCAGCGCACTGGAATTTCGGCCTCCTCGGAGGAGACCGTGCCCTCACCGGCGAACCACCCATCGCGCAGCAAGATGACCTTGCCGTTGCCGAGCGTCAGCGTGACGGTCTGATCCTTTCCGGTCACGACCGCGGCGAGATCGAGGTTTCCTCGATCGGTGATCGCGCCCTCGATGAACGGGACCTGCGGTGTCTCCTTGTAGCCGTGGACCCCGTCGGAGCCCACGATGGCTTCACGCTTGGGGCGACCGAGGTTGTAGGAGAACGAGCCCTTCGCGTCGTAGATCTCGCCGTTGACCTGGATCTGAATCAGTCCGGCTCGTCGCTGGTCTGCCATGGTGCTTGCCTCCTTACAGGCGGAACTGAATCTTCGCCGCCGTGTTCAGCAGCTGGTTGATGAGGTCCGGCGGCAGCAGGAACTCGAGCTGGTTCGGATTGGTCGTGCTGCGCTGGCACACGAGGTCGCGCTTGAACTGCTCGAAGCCCTCGACGAGGCCGAGCGACTCCATCTCACGGAACCACGCGAGCCCCTCTGCCTTGCCGATCTTCGGCGTGACCACAGCCTGCCCGGCTCCGAACCGTGTCCCGTCGTCCGCCAGCTTGTGCCGCGGGTAGCGCGTCTGCATGCGCACGCGGAAGCTGTACCGGAGGTACATCAGCGTCAGCAGCGTCGTCACGTCGAGGTACGCGGTGTCATCGGCGCCGGCCGGGCTCGTCTGGTACGTGGTGATCGCTCGCTCGAGCTGGACCACCGCGCCGGCCGCGAGCCTCGTCGTCGAGATCCCTTCGTGGAGGAACAGGTCGCGCTCCTCGAGCGACCACTGGTCGGTCTCCGGCGGTGCGATCGCGCGGCTCAGCGCGAGCGTCTGGAACGGCCGCGCCGGGTCGGCGGCGCC
The DNA here is from genome assembly GCA_051952595.1 of Kofleriaceae bacterium. Lineage (GTDB taxonomy): Bacteria > Myxococcota_A > Polyangia > Haliangiales > Haliangiaceae > JABFXX01. The sequence goes on along the minus strand of JBQCJR010000234.1, from coordinate 1,032 downwards.
CTCGCGCGCGATGACCGCGGCGATCTCCGCCGCGAACTCCATGGGCGGGGTCAGCGGGCGAGATCCGGGCGGCGCCCAGATCTGCGAGTGCTGGCTGTTGCGCCCGCTGGCGAGCGTCGTCAACTCCGAGAAGCTGCCGGCCGCAGACGTGATCGCCTGGCCGTCGATCGACCGCAGCGGGCCGAACCGCGACGCGAGCTCGGTCTCGAGCGCGGTCAGGCTGGTCGCGTCGGTGTACGGGTGGGCCCAGATCTGGATCCAGAGGTTCGCCATCGCGGCGAGCAGATTCGTCAGCGGCGGGTTGGCCGTGCCGCCCGCGAGCGCCGTGATCGTCAGCGTCACGCCGGCTGGGAGCGCCTCGCCGCCGCGGAAGCTGTGGCGCACGTCGTACGTGTTGCCGACGAGCCCCTTGTGCCTGAACGTGACGGTGACCGTCGCGGTGTTCACCGTCGCCGTCACCGGGAGATCGGGGTTCTCGTTGATCGCCGCGCCGATCGACGTCGCGACGGCGTTCGCGGCGTCGCCCTTGCGAACGCCCGCCACGACCCGCTCGCCGCCAAGGTAGAGCGCGATCGTACCGTCCGCCGTCGCGGGCCCGCCCACCACGATCGTTCCGGTCGCCGCGACGCCCGCGGGATCGTCGGCGAGGACGCCGAGCCACAGCTCGGTGCTCCTGTTGCTGGCGAACCATCCGAGCGCCTGGCGGTGCAGCATCGATCCGCGCCCCGCACGCGCGATCACCTGGTCGATGCTGGTCACGCGCACGAGGGTGTCGGCCGGTGCGGAACCAGCGGCGAGCTTCTGCCCGACGATGACGGCCTTGTACGCGAGCAGCGCGGGGCCCTGCTGCGCCTGCGACGAGTCGAACTCGACGGCAACAAACGGGACACGCAGTGTCGACGGAATTGACATGGCTACTTCCTCGCGCGCGTGGTCAGCGGCTGGGTCGGCTCGTCGCCGACGGGATGAGCGGCGGTATCGTCGATGCGCACCACCTCGCCGGCGATCAACCGGCGGGTCCAGAAGTTGTAG
>JBQCJR010000233.1:0-5743 GCA_051952595.1 Kofleriaceae bacterium | reverse complement strand
GCCGCGGCGACCTTGTCCGCCACCGCCTCGTCGAGCATCTGCTTGAACGTGTCGCCGGCGAAGCCGCCGTCGAGCATGCCGCCGCCCTGGGTGCGCGCCTCGGCGAGCAACCGGCGCAGGAAGAACGCCTCGAGCTGCTTCGCGGCGGTCCGCGCGTCGTCGCGCGCCGGCGCGTGGGGCCCTACAGGCGCGGCGTCGGCCTTCACAGCGTCTCCAGCTCGGCGCGCAGCGCGCCGGCGGCGGCGAGCGCGCGCAGGATCGCCACCAGATCGCGCGGCTTGGCGCCGAGCGCCGAAAGCGCCGCCGCGACGTCGCCGACCGTGGCCGCCTGACCCACCACCCGGAGCGGATGGTCGGCCTCCTGGACCTTCACCTCGGAGCGCGGCAACACCCGGGTCGAGCCCCCGCGGCCGAGCCCCTCGGGCTGCGACGCGATCGGCGCCTCGCCCACCTCGACCGTGAGCGCGCCGAACGCGATCGCCGCGCTGCGCAGCGCGACCCGCTCGCCGATCACGATCGTGCCGGTCTTCTCGTCGACCACGACCTTCGCCACGAGGTCCGGCTCGACCTCGATCGCCTCGAGCTGCGCGATCAGCTGGCCGACGTCGGTGCTTTTGGGGATCGACACCGTCACGGTCGACGCGTCGGTCGTCTGCGCGCGGTTCGCGCCGAGCGCCGCGGCGATCGCGTCGCGCATCCGGGTCGCGGTGGTGAAGTCCGGCTGCTTGAGCAGCAGGGCGATCTGGTGCTGCGGCATCACCGTCGGCGCCGAGCCCTCGACCTGCGCGCCGCCCGGGATCCGCCCGGCGAGCGTGTGGTTCTTCTTGCCCGCGCTGCCGCTCGCGCCCTCGGCGACGAACCCGCCCACGGTGAGCGCGCCCTGGGCGATCGCCCACGTCCGCTGATCCGCGCCCTTGAGCGGCGCCGCGAGCAGCGTGCCGCCGGCCAGGCTCTTGGCGTTGCCCATCGACGACACCGCGACGTCGAGCCGCATGCCCGGCTTGGCGAACGGCGGCAGCTCGGCGGTGATCATCACCGCCGCCACGTTCTTCATCTTGAGATCCGCCGGATCGATCGAGACCCCGAGCCGCTTGAGCATCTTGGTCAGCGCGCTGCGCACCACCGGCGAGCGCGAGTCATCACCGGTGCCGTCGAGCCCGATCACGATCCCGAACCCGGTGAGGTGGTTGTCGCGGACCCCCGCGATGGTCGTCAGATCCTTGATCCGGTCCGCCGAGGCGGAGCCGGTGAGGGCGAGCAGCATCGAGAGCAGGCAGAGCACGCGCATGGCGACCTCGCTCAGAACGGCCACAGCTTGCTGATCGTCCGACCGAGCCAGCCGCGCCGCTGGGTGTCGCTGACGTCGCCGCGGCCGGTGTACTCGATCTCCGCGTCGGCGATCCTCGACGACGGCACGGTGTTGTCCTCGGCGATATCGACCCGCCGCACGATCCCGGACATGCAGAGGTGCTTCTCCTCGGCGCCGACCATCACGACCTTGGTGCCCTCGATGAACAGATCGCCGCTCGGCAGGATCTGGCGGACCCGCACCGGCAGCGTCGCCGAGACCTGGCTCTGCCGCGAGACCGCGCCGGCGCCGGTGAACTTCTGCTCCGACGTCGTCGCGAACAGCTTGCCCGGATCGACGTCGGGGTACTTCGCCTTGAGCGCCGCGACGAACCCGAACATCGCCGGCACGCCGTGGCTGGTGTCGTCGGACTTGTCGAGCTTGGTGTCGGCGCGCTGGCTCGCCAGGTCCTTCTCGTCGATCTTGATCACCAGGATGTCGCCGACCCGGCCGGCGATCGCGTCCTCGAACAGCCCGGGCGCGCCCTCGGCGTACAGGCTGCCGTGGGCGGGCTGCGAGCGCTGGCCGAACTCGCCCGGATCGAACCGGCGGTGCTTCGCGCGGTACGGCGCGATGTGGGTCGTGCAGGCCCCGGCGAGCCCCGCGAGGCAGGCGAGCGAGGCGATAGCGATCGGCAGCAGGCGGCGGGTCATGGCGTCACCACGAGCGTGTCGGCTGCAACCAGCGTGCCCCGCACGATCGTCCTCGTGTGGGCGAGCCGCGCGGTCGCCGGCTCGCCGATCCGCGCGGCGAGCTCGAGCGTCGCCGGGCCGCGCACGCGCACGGAACCACGCCGGATCTCGACCGAGATCGGCGCGCCGCGCGACACCGGCGGCGGCAGCGCGACATCGCCGCGACCGATCGGCGCGCCCGCCGGCAGCGCGCGGGTCGCGACCGCACCCACGACAGAATTGACGGGCGCGACCGCGGCGCCGTCGACGGCGCGCTGCACGATCACGACGTCCGCGGCGGTGATCACCGCGCCCGGCGCGAGCGCGCGCTGCACGATCGCGACCTCCGCGACCGCGGCGATCGAGATCGGCACGAACTGCGCCGGCCGGCCCGGCACGATCAGCTTCACGCTGCGCCGCCCCGCGCGCAGCGCACGAGGGACCTCGATCGCCACCTGCGCCGGATCGAGGTCGAGCCGCGCGAGGCTCGGCGGCAGGTGCACCTTGCCGACGTCGAGGCCGCCCGGCAGCGCCGCGCCGATCCGATCGCGCACGATCTGATCGAGCGGCTCGGCGGCGGCATGCGGCGAGATCGCGAGCGACATCACGAGCTCCAGGGCGAGCAGCGCGCACGCGCAGAGCCCCGCCCTCATCGGAGCTGCGCAGTCTGGCCGAGCATCTCGTCCGCGGCCCGGACCACCCGCGAGTTGATCTCGTACGCGCGCTGCCCCGAGATCAGATCGATCATCTCCTCGACGACGTTGACGTTCGAGACCTCGAGCATGCCCTGGCGCACCACGCCCGCGCCGCCCTCGCCGGGCGCGCCGACCACCGCGGTGCCCGACGCCACGCTCTCGCGGAACAGCGTGCCACCCTGCGCCGACAGCCCGCCCGGGTTGGCGAACGTGGCGATCTGGATCTGGCCGAGCTCGACCGGCTGGGTCTCGCCCGGCACGGTGGCCGAGACCGTGCCGTCGGCGCCGATCGAGACCGTCTGCGCCTCGGGAGGCACCGTGATGTCGCCGCCCACCGCGTAGCCCTCGCTGGTGACCAGCCGGCCCTCGGCGGTGAGCTGGAGCGCGCCGTTGCGCGTGTACGCCGTCTCGCCGCCCGGCAAGGTCACCGGCAAGTACCCCTGGCCCTCGATCGCGACGTCGAGCTTGTTGCCCGTCTGGTGCAGCTCGCCCTGGCCGAGCTCGCGCGTCGTCGCGACCAGCCGGGTGCCGAGGCCGATCTCGGTCGGGCCTGGCGCGATCGTGCCGTTGCCGGTCGGCGCGCCGGCCGGCCGCAGCTGCTGGTACATGAGGTCCGCGAACTCGGCGCGGCCCTTCTTGAACCCGTTGGTGGAGACGTTCGCGATGTTGTTCGCGGTGACGTCGAGCTTGGTCTGCTGGGCCTCCATTCCGGAGGCGGCGGTGGCGAGCGAGCGGAACACGTGCCCTCCTTACTTCGGTCCGCCGAGGTCGCGCGCCGCGCGGCTCTCGACGTCGTGATAGCCCTGGATCACGCGCATCAGCGACTCGTAGGTGCGAGACACCTTCACGAGATCGACGACGCCGCGCACGATGTTGACGTTCGAGGCCTCGAGCATGCCGGCGCGCACCCTCGGTGGATCGCCGGGCTCCGGGCGGCCGGTCGCCGAGAACAGCGATCCGCCCTCGCGGCGCAGCTGGCGGGTCGCGAACCGCGTCAGCTCGAGCTTGCCCACCACGGCGTCGTCGGCGAGCACCTGGCCATCGGCGCCGATGTGGATCGCCTGCGCGCCCTCGGGGATCGCGATCGGCGCGCCGCCCTCGCCGCGCACTGGATGGCCGTCGGCGGTGACCAGCTGGCGCGCGTCGTCGAGCCGGAAGTTGCCGGCGCGGGTGTAGCGCGGGCCGTTCGCGGTCTGTACGCCGAAGAAGCCGTCGCCCTCGAGCGCGAGATCGAGCGGGCTCTCGGTCGGCGTCAACGCGCCGGCCTGGCCATCGACCCGCGTGGTGCCGGCGCCCACCACCGAGAGATCGGCGGAGCGCGCGGCCGTCATCGCCTCGCGGAAGGTCACCCGGTCGCCCTGGAACCCCGCCGTCGAGGCGTTCGCGATGTTGTTCGCGGTGGCGTCGAGCGCCGTCGACTGCGCGACCGCGCCGGCCGTGGCGATGTAGATGCCCGAGCTCATGCGGCCTCGCGGACCGCCGGGCCCTCGAGCTCGGCGCGCAGCCGCGCGATCGCGCGGCCGTGCAGCTGGCATACCCGCGAGGTGGTCACGCCGAACACCTGCGCGATCTCCTGGTACGTGAGCTCCTCGTTGTAGTAGAGGCCGAGCAGCACCAGGTCGCGCGCGTCGAGCCGCGGCAGCGCCGCGCGGACCCGCCGCATCGCCTCGCCGCGCGCCGCCTCGCTCTCCGGCGACTCGCGACCGCAGGCCAGCGTGTCGTCGCCGGGATCGAGCGCACCCACCGTGACGTGCACCAGCTGCTCGAGCTCCTCGCGGTACTCGTCGAGCGGCACGCCCAGCGCGGCGGCGACCGCCTCGTCGCTCGGCGCGGCGCCGGTCGTCTTCTCGAGCGTCTGGATCGCGAGGCCGATCTTGCGCGCCATCTGGCGTGCGCGCCTCGGCATGATGTCGCCGCGCCGCAGCTCGTCGAGCACCGCGCCGCGGATCCGCTTCTCGGCGAACGACAGGAAAGGCTCGTTGCGGGTCGCGTCGTAGCGCTCGGCCGCCTCGGTCAGCCCGAGCAGCGCGGCGGCGACCAGGTCCTCGCGCGCGATCCAGTCGGGGCAGCGGCGCGCCATGCGCATCGAGATCCGGCGCGCGACGTCGACGTGCTCCGAGATCAGCCGATCGCGCTCGGCGGCGGGGCGCTTGAGTTGTGCGGCGTAGGCCTTCATCGAGTTTCTCCTTGCGCGCGGGCGGGCGAGCGGAACCACGTGGACGAGCTGTGGGACGCGGCGGTGATCGATCGCGCCAGCTGGCGGATCGCGCGGGCCGCGGGGGACTCCGGGGCGTGGACGAGCAGCGGCACGCCGATCTGCGCGGCCTCGGCGACGCACGGATCGGCGGGGATCGGGGCCATCGCGGTGATCTCGAGATCGAGGAACCGGTGGACCAGCGCGGTGAGCCGCTGGAGGATCTCGTCGGACTGCGAGCGCGAGGTGACCCGGTTCGGCACGACGAACGCGTGGGTCACGCCCTGCTCGACGGCGAGCACCTTGAGGCAGGCGTACGCGTCCGCCATCGACAGCGGCTCGGGGTTGACCACGACGACCGCGTCGCCGGTCGCGCCGGCGAACGCGGTCTGGACCTGCCCGATCCCCGCGGCGACGTCGATCAGGCACATGTCGAACGAGCTCGACAGCGAGCGCACCAGGTCGAGCACGTGGCGCTGCGCCGCCGGGCCGATCGTCGAGAGCAGGTAGCTGCCGTTGAGCGCGGGCAGCAGCTGGATGCCGTGGGCCGACACCAGGATCTGCTCGAGCGGCGTGCCGCCGAGCGCGTCGAGGATGCTCTTCTCCGGCGCGACGCCGAGCAGCAGGTTGAGGTCCGCCATGCCGAGGTCGGTGTCGACCATCAGGGTGCGCGCGCCGGCCTGGGCGTACGCGAGCGCGAGGTTGAGCGCGATCGTGCTCTTGCCGACGCCGCCCTTGCCGCCCGAGACCGCGATCGCGCGGTGGGGGGCCTCGGGGGAGATCTTGGTCGGCTTGCCGCCGCGGATCACGCGCAGGGTGGCTGCTTGATCGGTCA
>JBQCJR010000232.1:0-3433 GCA_051952595.1 Kofleriaceae bacterium | reverse complement strand
TCGTCGTGCGGTCGATGATCGTGTGCAGCGCGTCCTTGTCGGGGTACTCGACCATCAGCTTGAAGAAGAAGCGATCGAGCTGCGCCTCGGGGAGAGGGTAGGTGCCCTCCATCTCGAGCGGGTTCTGGGTCGCGAGCACGAAGAACGGCTTCTCGAGCTGGTAGGTCTGCTTGGCGACCGTCACCGAGCCCTCGCTCATCGCCTCGAGCAGCGCCGACTGGGTCTTCGGCGTCGCGCGGTTGATCTCGTCGGCGAGCACGATGTTCGCGAAGATCGGTCCCTTCTGGAACTCGAACCGCTTCACGCCCTGTTCCTCGGTGATCACGTTCGTGCCGACGATGTCGGCCGGCATCAGGTCCGGCGTGAACTGGACGCGCGAGAACTGGGCGTGGATCGTCTCGGCGAGCGTGCGCACGAGCATCGTCTTGCCCAGGCCGGGCACGCCCTCGAGCAGCGCGTGACCGCCGCCGAGCAGGCACATCAGCACGCCCTCGACGATCGGCTCCTGGCCGACGATCATGGTCCCGATCTCGTGGCGGAGCCGCTGCAGATCGGTGGTGAACTCGGAGACGGTGGCCTCGACGTCGCGAACTGCTTGGGTCATGGAGTGGGGTCCTGTGGAGTCTGGATCGATTCGACGTCGAGGCCTGCGCTCGGGTGGATCTTCGCGAAGTAGCGCTTGACGTAGTACTTGTAGCTCGACGGTAGCTTCTCGTTCCGCATCACTTCTTCGACGATCTTCTGGTAGTCGGCGTAGACCTTCTTGTAGCCGGTCGACGCGAAGCCCTTCTGGGCGGCGGCCAGGATGGTCTCGCGGCGCGACGCGCCCTTGCCGCCCTGGGTGCCCTGGAGGTCCTGGTCCTTGGTGTTGCCGCTCTTGGCGGTCGCGTCGCCGGTCAGGTTGGGATCGTGGCCCACGCCGGGCTCGCTGGGGCCTTGCTGGCCCTGGCCCTGCTGACCCTGCTGGCCCTGGCCCTGCTGACCCTGGCCCTGGCCCTGGCCAGGTCGCCACGCCTGTGACTGGCCCTTGCCGCCGCGCGCGCGCTGCGCGAAGTCGCGGTTCTTGCCCTGCTTGTTGAACGGGTCCTGCGGGCCCTTGTTGCCCTTCTGCTTGGCGCGCTGCATCGCCTCTCGCAGGTCGTCCATCTGGGTCGACATCTTCTTCTGCGCGGTCTGCTTGCGCTTGTCCTGATCGACGCGGCCCGTCTCGCGCGCGGCGTCCTTGATCTTCTGCGACGCCTGGCGCTCGCGCTGCTCCTGCTCCGCCTGGCTCTCCTGCTTGTCCTTCGGCTTCTCGAGTTGCTCGGCGGCCTTCTCGATGTCCTTGTGCAGCCGCTTGATCGCGTCGCGCTGCGCGGACTGGTTGCGCTCGTCCTCGTCCTTCTGGAGCCGCTTGAGCTCTTCCTGCTTCTTCTGGAGCCGGCGCTCGGCGTCGAGCTGCTCCTTCTCGGTCTTGGCCTCCTGCTTCTCCTTCTGGAGCCGGCGCACCTCGTCCTCGAGCTTCTGGCGCTGCTGCTGTTGCTGCTTCTGCTGCTGCTCCTGCTGCTTCTGCATCTGCTGCGCGGTCTTCTCGAGCTGCTTCTGGAGATCCTGCTTCTGCTGCTCGGTCAGCGGCTTCTGCTGGTTCAGCTGGTCGAGCTTCTTCTGGAGCTCCTGCTTCTGCTGCTCGTTCAGCTTGGGATCCTCGAGCTTCTTCTGGAGGTCCTGTTTCTGCTGCTCGAGCTCCTTCGGATCGAGCCGCGCCGCCAGCTTCTCGAGCTCCTCCTTGGCCTTGTCGAGCTGGTTCTGCTCGAGCGCCTTGCCGAGATCCTTGGTCAGCTCCTGCTTGGCGAGCTCCTTGCCGAGCTCGGCCATCTGCTTGTCGAGGCCGGCCTGGTCGGGCTCGGCGCCCGCCTTCATCTCCTCCTCTGCCTTGGCGAGCTCGGTCAGCAGCTGCTCCTTGGTGATCTTGCCTTCCTCGACCTGGCGGAGCAGGTCCTGGATCCGGTCGGCGAACTTCTCGAGATCCTCGATCGCGTCGCGCTGGGCGAGGTCGCGTAGCTCGGCGAGCAGGCCATCGATGTACGCGCGCTCGTCGGGATCGAGCTGCACCGAGTCCGCGTTGTGGAACTGGCTGTCCTTGGGATCGACCACGGTGAACGCGACCGGGCCGAGCGTGCGATCGCCCAGGTACGCGGTGAGCGTGGTCTCTCCGAACGGCGCGTCGGCCGGGATCCGGATCCGGATCGCGGTGCGCGTCCACTCGAGCACGGCCACCGGGCGGTTGCCGGCGAGCCGCGTCGCGAGCTGCTCGTAGTGCTCGAGCTGCTCGTCCTGCCCGGTGGCGAGCTGCAGCTTGGCCTTCTCGCCGCGCGCTCGATCGAGGTCGCGCGCGCGCAGCGCCTCGCCGAGCTCGCGGGTCGCGGGGGCGCCGGCGAACCGATCGGCGATCGCGCGCATCTCGCGCTCGAGCACGTACGGGTTCTCCGACCGGCCGAGGAACACCCGGCCACCCGCCGCGGCGAGCGACACGGGCGCGGGGGCCGCGGTGGCTTCCGGGGGCACGCCGGCCGCGCCGAGCGAGCGGGCGGCCGGGATCGCGGCGAGCGGCTCGACCACGCCGGTGGTCAGGTTCGCGCCGACGAGCGTGACGACCTCACCGGGCCGCGCGTGATCCGGATCGACGCGGTAGATCCGCGGGGTGCGATCCGTGCCGGGCAGGGCGAGCCCGGCGGCGAGCGCCGAGATCGCGAGGAAGCCGAGCGCGGCCCGCCAGTCCTCGGGCGCGACGATCGGGGTGGCGGCGCGGACGTTGGCGCGCGGCACCGCGCGGGCGCCGTCGCGGATCGCCGCGAGCATCATCTCGGTGGTCTCGTCGTCGGCGGTCTCGGCGGTCTTGGCCGCGAGCGCGCGGCGGAACGCGATCGCGGTGGACAGGCGATCCGAGAGGTTCGAGGCGCGGTCGATCCGGCGGGCCACGCTCTCGTCGTCGAGCGGGCGGAGCGCGGAGATCAGCGCGCCCGCGAGGATCAGCCCGCCGGCGCACACCAGCAGGAGCACACCGGTCGTGGGCGCGAGCGCCTCGGTGCGCAGGCCGAACACGATCGCGAGCGCCGCGGCGGCCGCGAGCACCGTGGCGGTCGTCGCCCCCTCGAGCGCCCACGGGTTTCGGATCCGGATCCGCGCCCTGCCGATCAGGCGCTCGATCGCCGAGGTATCACCACTAGAACCGGCTTTCACGCTGGGGCTCCTGACGGCCCGCACAGGGCCGGTTGCCGTCTAACGATCGAGGATAGCACCAACATTCCTTGCCTGCGGCTCGGATTGCTCCGACCGGGCTTCGCCCGGCCCCCTCCGCGACCCGTACGGCAAACCCAACGCGGCAGAGATAAAATACACACACCAACCCCGCCAACGTTATAAAATTACCTTCGGGTAGGACACCACCATTTGA
>JBQCJR010000231.1:0-4869 GCA_051952595.1 Kofleriaceae bacterium | reverse complement strand
CGAGGATGCGCGCGACCAGCAGCAGGTCCCACTGCGCGGCGCCCTCGCCGTGGCCACGCTGGATCGACAAGCTGCGCCGGGCGAGCGGCAGCGCCGCGTCGAGCGCGCCGGCCCACAGCAGCGACTCGGCGCGGTTGTACGTCGCGATCCGCTCGAGCGTGGCCTGGCCGATCTCGCGCGCGATCTGGATGACGCGCTGGAGATCGGCGTCGGCGCGCGCCATCTCGCCGCGCGACGACCACAGCCAGCTGCGGTTCGCGTACCCGGCGCCGAGGTGGAAGCGATCGCCAGCGGCCTCGCACATCGCGAGCAGGTGCGCGAACTCGGGCTCGGCGGCATCGAGCTGCTGGGTATCGGTGAGGCTCATCGCGAGCATCAGCGTCGCGAGGATCTCGGTGTCGCGGCGACCGGCGTGGTGGGCCACGCGCTGGACGGCGCGCAGCCGCGGCGTCGCGGCGGCATACTGCTGGGCGCGCCACAGGCTGCGCGCCTCGGCGAGCTCGACCTCGACGTCGAGCGCGGGCGCCGGATCGTCGAGCAGGCGCGCGCGGGCCTCGCGCGCCGCGGCGGCCGACCCCTCGAAGTCGTCGCCCCAGTCGAGCGCCGTCGAGCGCTCGAGCAGCGCCTCGATCTCGAGCGCGGTATCGGCGAGCTCGCGCGCGATCGCGCAGGCCTCGTCGAGATCGGCGAGCGCGTCGCGGATCCGCTGCTGGCGGTAGCGGGCGCGCGCCCGGCCGAGCAGCGCGCGGCCGCGGGCCTCGTCGCGTGCGTCGAGGTTGCGCAGCGCGCCCTGCCACGCCTGGTCGGCGTCGAGCGCGCGGTGCTCGGCGTGTGCGCGCGCGCCGATCCGGGCGAACGCCTCGGCGGCGAGCCGGCGCTCTCCCACCGCCTCGGCGTGGCGCGCGATCCGCTCGGCGCTCGCGGGCTCGCCGGTGCGCGCGCGGGCGTGTGCGAGCGCGGCGAGGTGCACGGCGCGCCGCTCGTCCTCGTGGGTGGTCGCGTACACGCCCTCCTCGAGCAGGCCCTGGCGGAACGCCCAGTGATCGCCGGTGTGGACCAGGATCCCGGCGCTCGCCAGCTCGGCGAGCCCGACCTCGACATCGATCGTCGTGGTCGCGCCGCCCGCGCGCTCGACCGCCGCGACCACGGCCGCCAGCTCGCCGGCCGAGATGTCGCCGCCGAGCACCGCGCACACCCGCGCCAGCGCCACCAGCTCGACGCCGAGCTCGGCGAGCTCGCGCGCGGCGAGCCACGGCCCGAGCGCGATCGGCGGCAGCGCGTCGAGCGCGCTGGTATCGAGGAAGTGCTCGCCGTTGGGCCGGGTGCGGATCGCGCCGCGGTCGTGGATCTCGCGCGCGAGCGTGGTCAGGTGCATCGGGTTGCCGTGCGCGATCGCGGCGATCTGGCGCAGCGCGCGGAGCGGCGGGTAGTCGGCGGGGCGGAGCAGCGCGGCGGTCAGCGCGACCGCGTCGTCCTCGGCGAGCGGCGGCAACACGTCGCGGCGGACCCGCTCGGCGCGCGCGCCGAACCCGGGCCGTCGCTGGTCGAGCCGCGGCGACGCCACGCCGAGGATCCACAGCGCCAGCGGCTCGCCGCCGAGCGTCGCGTACTCGAGCGCGTCGAGCAGCTCGTGCTCGGCGAGGTGCAGGTCGTCGAGCACGATCGCGGTCGGGCGGCGGCGCGCCGCGGCGCGCAGCGCATCACCCACCGCGCGCACGATCGGGCCCTCGGGCGCGCCGATCAGCGCGTCGAGCGCGCTGTGGCCGGGCCGGCCCGAGCCGGGCGGCGGCACCGCGCCGAGCACCACCTGGACGTCGCGGCGGAGCTCGCGCAACCGGGGCACCAGCGCGCCGGCCACCGCGGACTTGCCGATGCCTGGCTCGCCGAGCAGCAACGCGAGCGCGGGTCCGCGCCCCGCGAGCGCGGTGGCGGCGTCGGCGACCAGATCCGAGAGCACGGCGTCGCGGCCGAACAGCGTGCCCAGCGCGCCGCCGGGTTCGCCGAGTTCGACGAACGCCGCGCCGAGCTCGCCGGGCGCCGCGCGGGTCGGCGCCTGCGCGACGGTGGCGAGCGCGCGGGTCAGCACCACCCCGGTCCACGGCGCACCGGGCAGCCAGCTCTCGGGATGCTCGACCGCGGGGCCGGCCAGCGCGACGCTCGGCCCACTCGCGACCTCCAGCGCCTCGAGGTGGAGCGCGACCCGGGCGCCGGCGGCCGCGAGATCGCGCGCGGCGGCGATCGCGGCGCCGGCGGGATCGGTGTGATCGCCGCCGACGATGCCGCCGAGCACCCGCCGGCCGCGCTGCGACACGACGACGATCTTGCGCGCGGCGAGCTTGCCGAGCAGCGCGCGATCGACCCGTGGCAGCTCCGCCCACAGCAGCACCACCGGTTGCTTGCCGGAGCGGATCACCGACATCGAGTGCTGCGCGCGCTGGCCGGGCGACGGCGCGGTCGCGACCTCGCGCAGCCGGGCCCGCAGCGCGGCGGCGCTGGCCGGGCGGCGCGCCGGCTGCTTGGCGAGGCACGCGTGGCACAGCGCCTCGAGCGCCTCGGGCACGCTGGCCAGCGCGCCGAGCGGCGGCGGCCGCAGCGCGGCGTGCGCGCGCTCGAGCACCGCGGCGTCGCCGATGAACGGCGGCCGGCCGGCGCACAGCTCGTAGAGCACGCAGCCGAACGCGTAGAGATCGGCGCGCGCGTCGATCGAGGCGGCATCGAGCAGCTGCTCGGGCGGGAGGTACTCGAGCGAGCCGACCAGCACGCCGGGCCGCGTCGGATCGTCCGGATCGACGGGCAGCTTGCGGGCGAGCCCGAGATCGAGCACGGCGATCGAGCCATCGGCGCGGAGCACCAGGTTGTCGGGCTTGAGATCGCGGTGCGCGAACCCGGCGGCGTGCACCGCGCTCAGCGCATCGAGGATCGCGCCGGCGATCGCGACCGCGCGGTGGCTCGCCAGCGGGCCCTCGGCGAGCAGCTCGCCGAGGTTCGCGCCGGAGATCCGCTCCATCGCGATCCACGCGCGGCCGTCGTCGAGCACGCCGTGGCCATCGAGCCGCGGCGCGGCGGGCGCGCCGATCGCGGCGAGCGCCTCGGCCTCGCGGCGCATCCGGGCGCGCGCGAGCTCGTGATCGGCGTGCGCGACCTTGAGCACGAGCGGCGCGTCCGCGACCTCCCACACCGCGGCGAACCCGCCGCGGCCGATCTCGCGACCGAGCGGCCGCGTCCACGCGGGGACCGCGCTCGCGGCGCCGAGAGCGATGGGTGCGCCGACCGCGGGGGCGCCGCCATGTTGTGGGCAGGCGCGCCCCGCTGCCAACCTTCGGTGACACGTCGGGCAGCGAGCCACATCGGCACTCTAGCCGCGAACGCGCGCAAACAAAACCAGCGCACCCGGCCGGCTCCCCACCCGAGATGATAGGGTGAGATCGACCGTGATCGAGCACGTCATCGAGGCGATGGTGGACGCCGTGCTGGTCGTCGACGCCGAGGGCCGCATCACGCTGACCAACACCGCGGCCTCGCGGCTGACCGGGTTCTCGATCGAGCAGCTGCGCGCGATGCCGGTCGCACAGCTGCTGGTCGACGACGACTCGGGGCTGCGCACCGTGGTCCGCCGGCGCATCGAGGACGGCGACGTGCTGCGCCGCGAGCAATCGTGGATCGCGACCGCGAGTGGCCCGCGGATCCCGGTCTCGGTCACCGGAGCGCCGGTGCTGACGCCCGCGGGCGCGCTGACCGGGATCGTGCTGGTCGCGCGCGACGTCCGCGAGATCCGCCAGCTGCTCGCCGAGAAGGAGGCGGAGATCAAGCTGCGCCGCCACGCCGAGGCCGAGCTGCGCGCGCTCAACGCCTCGATCGAGGAGCAGCTCGAGCAGACCCGGCAGTCGCTGCTGCTCGCCGAGCGGCGCTCGACGCTCGGCACGCTGGCCGGCGGCGTCGGCCACGAGCTGCGCAACATCGCCCAGATCCAGATCGCGGCGGTCGACGAGCTGAGCTCGGCGCTCGAGGCGAAGGAGGACGTCACCGAGCTCGCGCGCACGCTGCTCCCCGATCTCGAGCGGGTCGGCGAGCACATCACCGCGCACGGCAAGCGGCTGATGCAGCTCGCGCGGCCCGGCGCGGATCACCTCGAGTCGATCGATCTCGGCGCGCTGGTCGAGGACATGGTCGCGATGCTGTCGCGCGCGGGTAAGCTGCGCCACGTCCGGGTGGTCACCCAGCTGCCGCCGCGGCCGGCGTTCGCGACGGTCAACCGGATCAAGATCGAGCAGATCCTGGTGAACCTGATCGGCAACGCGGTGGACGCGCTCGGCGGCGAGCCCGGCACGGTCACGATCGCGGTGCATCCGAGCGACGACGGCCGGCGCGTGGTGTGCGAGGTGAGCGACACCGGGCCGGGGATCGCGCCCGACGTGCTCGACAAGATCTTCCAGCCGTTCTTCACGACCAAGCCCGAGGACAAGGGCACCGGGCTCGGGCTGCCGGTCGCCCGGGAGATCGTGAAGAGCTACGGCGGCACGCTCGCCGTCGCGAGCACGCCCGGCAGCGGGACGACGTTCCGGTTCGATCTGCCGCGCTAGCTCGGCGCGCCAGATCCGCGCGCTAGATTGCCGGCATGGATCGCTTCACCGCGATGACGGTGTTCGTGCGGATCGCGGACACGGGGAGCTTCACCCGCGCGGCCGCATCGCTCGGGGTCTCGCGCGCGACGGTCTCGGCGTCGCTCCAGCAGCTCGAGGACCGGCTGGGCGTGCGGCTGCTCCACCGCACGACCCGCCGCGTGAGCCTGACCAGCGAGGGCCAGCGGTTCCACGAGCGCGCGCGCCAGGTGCTGGCGAAGCTCGACGAAGCGGAGCAGGTCGTCCGCGG
>JBQCJR010000230.1:0-6251 GCA_051952595.1 Kofleriaceae bacterium | reverse complement strand
GCCCCGGCGCCGGCGCCGCGCGCCGCGAGCGCGACCTCGCCGTCGCGCGCCGCGAGCGCGACCACGCCGCCGCGCGCCGCGAGCGCGACCACGCCGCCGCCGATGGACGAGGTCGACACCGGCTGGGATCTCGGCGACGACGATCCGACCGCCGGCGCGCCTTCGGCGAGCGAGATGGCCGGCGACGGATCGGTCGAGGGCGACGGGCTCGACCAGGTCGACTGAGTCGAGCGTCGATCCACGGGGGCGCGGCGATCGGGAGCTCGCCGCGCCGCGCGCGGTCCGCCGTGGCGGAGCCGCGGGCCGAAATGGCAAGATGCGGCCCATGCGCTCCCGGTCGCTGCTCGCGTCGCTGATCACGTCGCTGGTCCTCGCCTCGACGGCGCGCGCCGAGGAGCGCGCGACCACGGTCGTGGTGGGCGGCCTCGGCGGCGTGCTGACCAGCGACACCAAGGACGGCGGCACCGTGCCGGACCGCGGCTTCGGTGGGATCCGGCTGATCCTCGGCTGGGATCGCCCCGCGCTCGCGTACCCCGCGCAGCCGGGCTACGCGCTCGACGGCACGCTGGTGCCCGAGCTGATCGCCGGCGCGCTGCTCGACGAGGATCGCGGCGAGGGCATGATCGGCGTCGGCCTGCGCGCCGAGCTCCGGATGTCGCAGAAGGAGCGCGGCCTGCTGCGGATCAGCGCGCGCGGCGCGTTCTACCTGGTCGGCCGCGCGATGGTCATCGGTGCGGATCGCGATCCGATCGGCGAGCTCGGCTTCGGCGAGTACCTGCTGTTCGGCGAGGCCGGCCGCATCGGGTTCGAGGTGTGCGGCGTCGCGCGCGGTGGGCAGGCGAGCGGCGGCGGCGGGCTCGTGCACTTCTTCGTCGGCTGGTCGCTCCGCTGATCCGAGCGGCGGGAGTCGCGCTCGCGGCGCCGCTCCCTGCACATCCGCGCGAGTCCCGGTATCCTCGCCGCGCGTGCCGAGCCTGCTGACCGCCGACGATCTGTTCCTGTTCAATCAGGGGACCCACTACCGGCTCTACCAGAAGCTCGGCGCGCACGTCGTCGACGGCGGGACGAGCTTCGCGGTGTGGGCGCCGAACGCGCGCGCCGTGAGCGTGATCGGCGACTGGAACGGCTGGCGCGCCGGCGTCGATCCGCTGCGGCCGCGCGAGTCGTCGGGGATCTGGGAGGGCGTCGTGCGCGAGATCGGCCACGGCGCTCGCTACAAGTTCGCGATCGTCGGTCCGGATGGCCACACGCGCGACAAGGCCGACCCGTTCGCCGCGCGCGCCGAGCACCCGCCGGCCACCGCCTCGATCGTCTGGCACCCGCGCCACGTGTGGAGCGACGCGGACTGGATGGAGACCCGGCGGGCGCGGATCGCGCGCGACGCGCCGGTCAGCATCTACGAGGCCCACCTCGGCTCGTGGCGGCGCGATCGCCACGAGGTGCTCGGATACCGCGAGCTGGGCGAGCAGCTCGGCGAGCACGCCGGCAACCTCGGGTTCACCCACGTCGAGCTGATGCCGGTCATGGAGCACCCGTTCTATGGATCGTGGGGCTACCAGGTCACCGGCTACTTCGCGCCGACCACCCGCTACGGCGCGCCCGAGGACCTGATGGCGATGATCGACGGGCTGCACCGCCGCGGCATCGGCGTGATCGTCGACTGGGTGCCGGCGCACTTCCCGACCGACGTGCACGGCCTCGGGCTGTTCGACGGCACGCACCTCTACGAGCACGCCGATCCGCGCCGCGGGTTCCACCCCGACTGGACCAGCTACATCTTCAACTACGGCCGCCACGAGGTCCGCGCGTTCCTGATCTCGTCGGCGCTGTCGTGGCTCGACCGCTATCACGTCGACGGGCTGCGGGTCGACGGCGTCGCCTCGATGCTGTACCGCGACTACTCGCGCAAGCCCGGCGAGTGGGTGCCGAACGAGGACGGCTCGAACCACGATCGCGACGCGATCTCGTTCCTCCAGGAGCTCAACCGCGCGGTCTACGGCGCGTACCCCGACGTGCAGATGATCGCCGAGGAGTCCACCGCGTGGGGCGGGGTGACCCGGCCGCCCGAGCACGGCGGCCTCGGCTTCGGCTACAAGTGGGACCTCGGCTGGATGCACGACACGCTGTCGTACCTGTCGCGCGATCCGATCCACCGCAAGTACCACTACGACCAGCTGACGTTCCGCGCGATCTACGCGAACAGCGAGAACTACGTGCTGCCGCTCTCGCACGACGAGGTCGTGCACGGCAAGGGCTCGCTGATCTCCAAGATCCCGGGCGACCCGTGGCAGAAGTACGCCACGCTGCGGCTGCTCTACGGCTACCAGTGGACGCTGCCCGGCAAGAAGCTGCTGTTCATGGGCGCCGAGCTCGGCGTGTGGAGCGAGTGGAACCACGACGGAGAGCTCGACTGGCCGATCGGGCTGCATCCCGCGCATGCGGGAATCGCGCGGTGGCTCGGCGATCTCAACCGCGCGTACCGCGAGTATCCAGCGCTGCACCGCGGCGACTGCGAGCCGTGGGGCTTTCGCTGGGTGGTCGGCGACGACCGCGAATCGAGCGTGCTCGCGTACGTGCGCGAGTCCGCGCCGGGCACCTCGGATCCGCCGCTCGTGGTGGTCGCGAGCTTCACGCCCGTGCCGCGCGAGGGCTATCGGATCGGCGTCCCGCGTGCGGGATTCTGGCGCGAGATCCTCAACTCGGACGCCGACGTGTACGGCGGGAGCGGCATCGGAAATCGCGGAGGGATGAACGCCGAGGCGGTCGCGGCACACGGCCAGGCGCAGTCGCTCGTGGTCACCGTCCCTCCGCTCGGGATCGTGGTATTTGCAGCCGAATCGTGACCGAGAAATGGGTCTGCATCCACGGCCACTTCTACCAGCCGCCGCGCGAGAACCCGTGGCTCGAGGCGATCGAGCCGCAGCCGAGCGCGCACCCGTACCGCGACTGGAACGAGCGGATCACCGCCGAGTGCTACCGGCCGAACGCCGCGGCGCGCGTGGTCGACAACTCCAACCACATCATCCGCATCGTCGATAACTACGAGCGGATGAGCTTCAACGTCGGGCCGACCCTGATGTCGTGGCTCGAGGAGCACGCGCCCGACGTCCACCAGGCGGTGGTCGAGGCGGACCGCGCGAGCGCGCGCCGGTTCGGCGGCCACGGCTCGGCGATGGCGCAGGCGTACAATCACATGATCATGCCGCTCGCGTCGCGGCGCGATCGGGCCACCCAGGTGCGCTGGGGCATCGCCGACTTCGTGCGCCGCTACGGCCGCCGTCCCGAGGGGATGTGGCTGCCGGAGTGCGCGGTGGACACCGGCTCGCTCGAGGCGCTCGCCGCCGAGGGCATCGCGTTCACCGTGCTCGCGCCGCACCAGGCCAAGGCGTGGCGGCCGCCCGGCGGCGCGTGGCGGACCTCGCCGGTCGATCCGGGGCGCGCGTATCGCTGCGCGCTGCCCTCGGGCCGCTCGATCGATCTGTTCTTCTACGACGGCGCGACCTCGCAGGCCGTGGCGTTCGAGCGCCTGCTGGTCGACGGCCACCAGATCGTCTCGCGGTTGACCGGGCGCGGGCCGGTCGAGGGCGGCGGGCCCACGCTCTGCCACATCGCGACCGACGGCGAGACCTACGGCCACCATCACCGCTACGGCGACATGGCGCTCGCGTGGGCGCTGTCCCAGGTCGAGGACGGGTGGAACGGCACGCGGCTCACCAACTACGCCGAGTTCCGCGCCGAGATCCCCGCGACCTGGGAGGTCCTGCTCGCCGAGGACACCTCGTGGAGCTGCGCGCACGGGATCGCGCGGTGGCGCGACGACTGCGGCTGCAACAGCGGCGGGCGGCCGGGCTGGAACCAGCGCTGGCGGCGGCCGCTGCGCGACGCGCTCGACTGGCTACGCGCGCAGGCCGCGGCGGCGCTCGACGGGGTGGGGCGGATGCTGTTCCAGGATCCGTGGGCGGCGCGCGATGGCTACATCGACGTCGTGCTCGAGCGCACGGCCGCGGCGCGCGATCGGTTCCTCGCGACCTACGCGTCGCACGCCCTCGATCCCGACGAGCGCGTGCGCGCGCTGTCGCTGATGGAGATGGCTCGCCACGCGATGCTGATGTACACGAGCTGCGGCTGGTTCTTCGACGAGCTGTCGGGGATCGAGACCGTGCAGTGCCTGCAGTACGCGGCGCGAGTCGCCGAGCTGCTCGAGGCGCTCGGCGGCGATCCGGTCGAGCGGCCGTTCGTCGAGCGGCTCGCGCTGGCCCACTCCAACCTCCCCGACGAGGGCGATGGCCGCAAGGTGTGGGCGCAGCGGGTGCGCCCGGCGCGCGTCGATCCGGAGAAGATCGGCGCGCACGTCGCGGTGCGCACGCTGGTCGAGCCTTCGCCGGCGCGCAGTCTCGACGTGTTCGGCCACCACGTCGACTTCCTCGATCGCATCGAGCGCCGCTCGGGGCGGGCGCGCATGGTCGCCGGCACGCTGCGGATCCGCTCGCAGCTCACCGAGGCCACCACCTCGCTGTGCTTCGCCGGGCTGCACCTCGGCGAGCAGCACGTGACCGGCGGGGTCCGCACGCCGCCGGCCGCCGCGGCGTGGGGCGCGATCGTCGACGAGCTCTCCGCCGCGCTGCGGACCGCCGACGTGTTCGCGGCGCAGCGCGCGATCGATCACCACTTCCCCGGGGCCCACCTCTCGCTCTCGGCGCTGCTGCCCGGCGCGCGCGAGCGGGTGCTCGCCGGGGTGCTCGGCGAGGCGATCGCCGGCGCCGAGGCCGAGCTCGCGCACGCCTACGACGAGCACGCGCCGCTGATCCGGTGGCTGGTCGCGCACCACCTGCCGGTCCCCGAGGTGCTGCGGACCACCGCGGAGGCGACGCTGCGCCGCCGCGTGCTCGCGAACCTGCGCTCCGATGACGCCAGCTTCGAGCAGCTGCGCGAGCAGATCGCCGAGGCCGCGCTGGTCGAGGTCGATCTCGACACGCCGGAGATCGCGCTCGCCGCGAGTGAGGGGCTGCGCCGGCTGAGCGATCGCGTCGATCCGCGGGCCGCGCGCCGCGACGACGACGGCGAGATCGATCCGGACGCCCTCGAGGCGGTCGCGGGCGCGGCCGAGGTCGCCGCGCGGATGAAGAGCGGCGTCGATCTGTGGTTCGTGCAGAACGCGGCGTTCCGGCTGCTCGAGCGGCTGCCGGAGCTGCGCGGGCGCGCCGCGGCCGGCGATCCACGCGCCGCGCGCTCGGTCGCGGATCTCGAGCGGCTGGCCGGCGCGCTCCGGCTGGCCGTGCCGCGGTAGCCCGGCGAGCCCGGCGAGCCCGGCGAGCACTGCGAGCCCGGCGAGCGGCTGCTGTAAGGTACGCCCGATGTACGCCGACCTCGCCGCCGATACCGCGGTGCGCGCCGACCCCGAGACGCCGGGGCGCTATCACTTCGCGCTGCCCTCGAACTGGGACTACCTGCTGCCCTCGGGCGGCGTGGTCATGACCTGCGCGCTGCGCGCGGCCGAGGCTGCGCTCGGCGATCCGATGCTCCGGTTCGCGTCGGCCACC
Source organism: Kofleriaceae bacterium (assembly GCA_051952595.1). GTDB lineage: Bacteria > Myxococcota_A > Polyangia > Haliangiales > Haliangiaceae > JABFXX01. Next base: position 711 of record JBQCJR010000230.1, on the reverse strand, counting down.
ACGCTGTTCTGCACGCCGATCCACCCCGGCAAGCTGGTCGCGGACGTCCAGGTGCTGCGCCGGGGCAAGAGCGCGGCGCAGCTCCGGGTGGCGCTCCGCCACGGCGCGCCGCCGCCGGACGCCGACAACACCGGGCTCGAGCTGATCGCGACGTTCTGCCGGGATCGCAAGGGACCGGACGTGCACGGCGTCGCGTTCCCGCCGGTCCGCCCGCTCGCCGCCGCGCTGTCGGTCGAAGACGGCGCGCCCAACAATCCGCACGATCGGTTCCGCTTCTATCACCAGCTCGAGTGCCGGATCGCCGAGGGCGATCGGTTCTGGTCCCCGAGCTTCGAGGCCGGGCCGGCGCGCTACGCGCGGTGGTTCCGCTACCGGGTCCCGCAGCGCGACGCCCAGGGTCGCCTCGACCGGCTCGCGCTCCCGCCGCTCGTCGACACCATGCCGACCGCGCTCCAGCGCGCGATCGGCCCCAGCCCGTATCGGTTCTACGCGCCGAGCCTCGATCTCACGACCTACGTCGTCGACGACACCGTCCGCGAGTGGCTGCTCGTCGCGGTCACGATGCGCCGCGCGCGCGCCGGATGGGCGATCGCCGACGCCGAGATCTGGGACGACGAGGGCCGGTTCCTCGGGTACGGCGCCCAGGCGATGTACCTCCAGGGGCTGTCCGGAGAGCCGCCGGTGGTCGACGCATCGCGTTCGTGATCGATC
>JBQCJR010000229.1:0-4670 GCA_051952595.1 Kofleriaceae bacterium | reverse complement strand
CCGTAGCGCTCTCCAGCGCCTCCTCCCAGTCGTGCACCGCGAACAGCGCCTTCTCGCCGTCGATGATCCGGAACGTCACCCGCAAGTCGACCTGCACGGACGTGCCCTGGCTGTCGTTCGACTCGACGCCGCGGAACACCCGCTCGTCCCACTGCCGGCTGACCGTGATCCACTGATCGTACGGCGCGATGCGCGTCGAGCCGACCAGGCCCGGCGCGACCGTCCGGCGATGCAGCTTGCCGAACCGCAGCTGCAGCACCTCGTGCCCCTCGGGGTTCGACACGAACAGCTTCTTGAACAAGAACACGAAGACGATCAGCGCCACGGGCGCGATCGCCGCTCCAATCAACAACTCGGTGGAATCGATCTGCATGACTAGCTCCGGGCGCGAGGCTGGTGGTTGAGGTAGACGCGACGCGAGCCGCCGACGACCTCGGCGCGGCGGCGCGCGACGTAGTCGCGGAGCACGCCCTGCCGGGACAGCATCGACAGCTCCTCGCCGACCGTGCGGATCTCCGACTCGACCGCGAGCGCGCGTGCGTTCGCGATCGCGACCGCCTGCTCGGCGGAGATCACCCGCTGCTGGCTCTGCAGCTCGGTGCGAGCCACCAGCGCGTGGGCCTCCGACTCGGCGGTGATCACCGCGTTGAGCGCATCGACCAGCTCCTCCGGCGGATCGATCTGCAGCAGATCCACGGCGATCACGCGGATGCCGTACTCGTCCAGCGCGTCCTCCTTCATCGCATCGAGCGTGCGCTGCTGCAGCTCGTTCATGCGCAGCCGCAGCGCGGTGTACGCCGACAGCTCGTCGGAGTGCTGCGCGAACCGCGCGAACTGCTCGCGCACCGTCAGCCGGAACAGCCCGGACAGATCCTCGATCGCGTGCTTGGAGCCGGCGAGGAACGTCGCGACCCGCGACGCCTCGACCCGGAACCGCAGCCGCGCGTTGACCCGGATCCGGGTGCCGTCCGCGGCGAGCACGTCGATCGTGCCGTGCTTGTCGTCGACCGACAGGCTGCGCTCGGCGAGCGAGACCTGCGAGGCCTGGGACCACGGCGACTTCCAGTGCAGCCCCGGGCCGTACGTGCGCACGGTGCCGGGAGCCTGTTCGACGAACCGGCCGAACACGGTGAGGACGCCGACGTTTCCGTTATCGATCCGGAAGCCGGCGCGCAGGAACGCGTAGACCGCGACGACCGCGAGTCCGACGAGCATACCAAGGACGAGAGAGCTCACGATACCTCCGCTCACAGGGGCTTGAGTTGGAACAGGTGGTCCGAGCGCGGCGCCGGGGAGGCCGCCGACTCGGTCGGGACGCTGTGATGTCGGGCGTAGGCGGCGACCAGGCCGCGGTTGACCTGGACGACGTCCTCGTTGAAGTGGGCGTGCGCGTCCTCGACGTCGGGCAGCTCGGCCACCTTCTCGGGGCCATCGACCACCCAGCCGTTGGGGACCCGCTTGCCGGGCGGGATCTCGACGCCGACCACCAGCGCGCCGAGCCCGATGAAGCAGCCCTCGCCGACGATCGAGTCGTGCACGATCGCCTTGAACCCGATGAACGACTTCGAGCCGATCATGCACGGGCCGTGGACGAGCGCCTGGTGGGCGAGCGAGACGTCCGCGCCGATGTAGACCGCCCACTGGCGGCCCTCGACCTTGACCCACTTCTCCTTGAGCGCGTGGATCACCACGCCGTCCTGCACGTTCGAGCGATCGCCGATGTAGAACGGCGCGCCCTCGTCGGCGCGGATCGAGGTGTCCGCCGCGACGTTGACCTCGCGGCCGAGCTCGACCCAGCCGATCACCGACGCCGTGGGGTGCACGAACGCGCTCGGGTGGATCTTCGGGCGGGTGCGGACCTGGCGGTGCCACACCGCCTGCTCGCGCAGGCTGACGCCGTGATCGTCGAGCGGCGCGCCGGTGTGCGAGACGATCGCGCGGATCGTCGGGCTCGGCCGGATCACGTGGCTGCGGTTGCGCTGCTGCTGCTTGCGCTTCTCGAGGTAGTGGTCGAGGTACATCATCGCCGAGCCGATCGCGAGGCCGGTCAGCAGGTAGCCGAGCACGGTGCCGACCGCGGCGGCGATGAACGCGAGCGCGTGCAGCCGGTTCTTGCGCACCGCCTCGACGAACTTCTTCACGTTGATCAGGCGCCACGCGATCACGACGAGCAGGCCGGCGAGCGCGGCGACCGGGATCACCGCGAGGGTGTCGCCGAAGAAGTACGCGGCGATGGCGAGCAGGATGCCGTGGTAGATCGCGGCCATCCGGGTTCGCGCGCCGGACTGCAGGCCGACCGACGAGCGCACGATCACGCCGGACACCGACATGCCGCCGAACAGACCGGCGGCGACGTTGCCGAGGCCCTGACCGAACAGCTCGGTGTTCGCCGAGTAGCCGGACTTGCCGCCCGACATCTCGTCGACCGCCTTGGCCGAGATCAGCGACTCGGCGGCGGTCAGCAGCGCGAGCGGGATCGCGACCGCGATCAGCCCGAACCAGCTGGTGCCGTCCGCGAGCACCGGGAACGCGAGCGCGATGCTCTGGAAGTCGACCTCGCCGACCCGCGCGACCGACCAGTCGAGCTCGTACGCGACGAACGCGGCGATGATGATGCCGAGCAGCGACGACGGGAAGCTCTTGAGGTGCGCGAGCCCGACGGTGATCCACGCGACGATCAGGCCGCACACCACCGAGAGCCACTCGACCTCGCGCAGCCACTCCATGGCCCAGAAGTCGCTCAGCATGGGCCACAGCGCGCGGTCCGAGCCGAGCAGGATCGGGACCTGCTGGTCGAGCAGCTTGAGCCCGACGCCGGTGGTGAACCCGGCGAGCACGATCTTGGGGAGCAGGTTGGCGAGCTTGCCGTAGCCGGTGAGCCCGATGAGCAGCGCGACGACGCCGGTGATCAACGCCGCGGCGGCGGCCCCGCCGGGGCCGAACTGCGCGACGATGCCGAACACCATCACGTTGAGCGCGGCCGCGGGCCCGCTGACCTGGAAGTTGGAGCCGCCGAACGCGGCGGCGAAGAACCCACCGATCGAGCCCGCGATCAGGCCCGCGCTGGGAGGCAGACCCGCGGCGATCGCGAGCGCGACGTTGAGCGGGATCGCGACGGTCGCGACCGTGAGGCCGGCGAGCAGATCCTGGGTGGACCATCCCTTCGCGAAGATCTCGGCCCATCGATCGCGCAGGCTGGATCGGATCTCGCCGATTCCGGATGGACTCGTGCGACGCGGCACCGTCGCCGCACGGTTGGTCTTCAGTTGATGAATGCGCTCGCGAGCGAGCGCGGACTCGCGAGCCACGGTGGACGTGGTCGTGCGAGTGCAGCCAGACTTCTGCTGCATTGCAGTCCTCGAGGTAAGAGTCAACAGATATGGAGTTTTGGACTACGGCTGTGCCGCGAAGTCCGAACTCATATCAATCGACGTACCGAGAACTGCGACGGATGGAGCTGCGGCGCGACCGAGCGCGAGACGGCGCTGGTGCGCGGCGCGGCAACCGCAACGGCAGAGACCTGGATGCGAGGCGGCTCGGGGGTCACCGGCGGCGGGCGCGCGCCCACCTGGACGACGTGACCCTCGTCGCGATCCTCGCGCTCCTCGCGCTCTTCGTTGTTGTTGCTGTTGCCGTTCGAGGGCCCGTTCGTCGAGCCTGCAACCGCCGCGCGCGCACGTGCTTCGAAGAAGCAGTACGGCAGCACCGTGACGAGAAACAGCGCCATGAAGGCGCTGATCCAGGTCGTGGTGATGGCGCGACGAGTCACGATGCTCCCACTTGTAGCAATAACGAATGGCTCCCGCCAAGTCGTCATCGAAGATCGCAGAGATTTTTCGCGCGCACCTTCACGGCGCACACACCGGTAGCTCGACGGGAGTCATCCGACGTCGGACCACCGAGGCGGTGGTCGGCTCGGTGGGCGCCGCAGCCCCGCGCGGGAACTCGGCGATGATGTAGACGTAGACCAGCTCGAGGTTGAGCGGCTCGCCGTCGTCCTCGCCCAGCGCGGCGAGCTCGATCGAGAACCTGCGCGACGCGCCGGGCGCGATCGTCGAGTCCCAGTTCGTGCGCTTGCCGCCATCCGGCGCGGGCTCGAACCGCCGGCCGAAGTACGCCTGGAACATCGACTCGGGCGCGGACGATCGCCACACCCGCAGATACATGTGGCGGTGGATATCGCCGGTCGGCACGTTGTGACCCGCCGCGGCGTTGCGCACGCTCACCGCGATCCGCGGCGCGTCGGCGCTGCGGCACCACGCGACCTCGAGCGCGCCCTCGAGCATGCCGCGATCGTGCGCGCCGGCGAACGCGTGGCCGTGCCGCGATCCGTGGCACGACATGCAGCCGTCGCGCTCGCCGGCGTACGGGCCGGCGGTGAACGACGCCACCGTGTTCTGCATCGGGTGGCGCGTCATCGCCACGGCGCGGCCGTCCTCGAGCACCGGGAACGTGAACTGGTGACAGTCGGCGCAGAACGCCGGCGAGCCGAAGCTCGGCTCGGTGATCGTGTCGTGTGGCGAGCCCTGGGCGCGTCGCGCGCTGACCAGCCGGCCGGCGCGGACGTGACAGCTCGCGCAGTCCACGCCCTGCGCGGCGCGTGGACCGGACAGATCCCGCTGCTGGGTGGTCAGCGGTGCATGGCAGTTCACGCACCACGGCTGCGGGCG
>JBQCJR010000228.1:0-3616 GCA_051952595.1 Kofleriaceae bacterium | reverse complement strand
GGTCGCGCGCAAGCTCGGGCTCGTCGCGTACGCCAGCAACTGGAGCATCGCGTAATCCGGCGATCCCGCATGTGGTCGGTCACTTCGTTCGGGCGGTGTTGCACACGGAGGTCGGGAGCATGCACGGCAGGTCGAAGCTGCCGGTGACGTGGACGCTACCTGTCGACACCTTCGCATCGAAGAAGAACGTTCCGGCGGCGCCCCGGCCATCGAACCGTTCGAGTACGAGCTGCCCGCGCTCTACCTGGAGCCATCCTCTGTCGTTGTGGAACTTCGCGTTCACGCGGTTCGGTTGAGGAGCAATCGGATAGGTACTCGGCGCGAACGGGAGATCCGCATACTTCATCGCATCGCCAGCGGCGATGTATATGTCGAGGAAGCCCTCGCAATGAAGGGTGAACAGGTTCAGCAGCGGGTCATGCTGCATCCGCGCATCGATCTCGTCGGGCGCGACGCCAAACGCGAGAAAGCCCCGGCGGTGCTCTTCACGGGTCATGAAATAGTCGGTCGTGAGTGCCATATCGCTCCCCGGACTCTCGCCGCGACCCGTGATCGCGCCAGTCACCTCGTGACGACAGTAGCCATCAGACGCAGTGCCTTCCCGGACCGGAGCTGGTGCCGGGGGAGTGGATGGGGCGGGTACGGATGCGGTCGGGGCGGTGGATAGCGCGGGCGTGGACACGGCTTCGTCGGCCTTTCCGCACGCACCGAGAAGCGCAAGAGCAAAGAGAGACGAGCGCACCGTCGGTGACAGTAGCATGTGTACTTTGACGCGCCGGTCCACAGCGCGTTCGGCTCACAGCGCCGCGGCGACGCGCTCGAGCAGGTCCGGCCGCACCTGGGCGAGGTTGTCCAGGCAGCCCATGGCATCGACCGACATCTTGGTCTTCGAGGCCATCGCCTGGACGAGCGCACGGGCCGCCGAGATGCGCGCGGCGGCGGGGCGGAGCATGCCGCTACTCGAAGCGTCGAGCTCATGGAGCGCGACGTTTGCGTGCGGCCCACCGGTGCGCAGTGCTTCCGCGGCGCGCGCCGCTGACGCCGCGCGCGCACGGGGACTCCCGTAGCGATCGAGGTGCCGCGGATCGCCGAGGTCCTCCTCGCGCACCTCGGCGAGCACCTCGATCACCAGCGGCGCGAGCACCGCGAGGATCCGCGCCTTGCCCGCGTGCCGGAGCGCGAGTTTCCACGCGCGCCGCACGGAGTGCTCGCGGCTCCATGGCGGCAGCTCGGGACCAACGAGGCGGATCGTCTTGCGCCGAATGCACGCGAACGCGATCTCGGCGAATGCGGCGTAGTCCTCGATGGCCTGCGCAGTGATGGAGTGGAGGTGGGCTTCGCTCCAGCGGGCCCAATTGGCGAGCAAGTAGCTCCACTTTCGGCGCCCCGTCATCGGCAGGACGATCGCCTCGTCCAGTGTCAGGAAGCGGGAGTTCGCGAAGTCCACACCCGACAGGAGCATCTGGGTCTCGGACAGGAACGGGAACAGCCGCTCTCTGTACTCGGTGTCGGTGAGATCGTCGGTGGTGAGGTCGTAGCGCTCGTGGATCGCCTCCGTCGTCGCCGCGACTCGCCATGGAGGGCCGACGAGGTCGCTGAGCGGCAGCGGCGCCTGCCCGGCGCGCAGCTCCAGACGTGCAGGTTCTCGACCGCGGCGAGCCCGCCGAAGTCGTCGTGGACCGCGATCCTGTGCCGCGCCTCGAGCTCGAGCAGCACGTCGACCGCGTGGTCGATCGATGCGTCGCCAGCGCGCACCGCGCTGACGGCCTTCACGAACGGAGCGCCGGGATCGAGCGCGAGCACTGCCGCACAGTATGTCGTGTCGCGAACGTCTTCGTGAGCCAGGAGCTTCGTCGTTGTCGTGCGTAAGCTGCTCGTATGTAACCAAATGGCTTGGTAACCGTCTGGTTAGTTAGATGACGATACGAGTCGATGGCCGTCTGGGTGTTAGCGTCGCCCCGTGATCCCGACGCATTTTCAGATCCCACCGCCGCCCGCGGAGCTCGCTTGGAAGCCAACCAAGCTGGTCTCATACAAGACCGCGCAGGCGAAGGCGGTGAAGGACCCCGTTGGCACCCTCTACTTGCAGATCCCACCGGACAACAAGAAGAGCTACATGTACCTGAAGCTCGGCCCCGACCTGTGGCTCTGCCTGGGGGACAAGAAGGTTGAAAGGATGATCGCGGAGTGGGCAAAGCTGTCGAAGAAGCCGCCCAAGGACGGCTACTACGGCCGCGACCACTCGATCGCACAGGTGATCAGCGTGTCTCCCGACGGTCGCAAGGTCGAGCTCAACCGGAGCAAGGAGCTGATCGTCGTCAGCAAGGCCGACCAGCGCACGCTGAAGAAGCAGAAGCGACCGGGTTGGTAGCCGTTCGCCTGCACGCCGGCGCTCCCATGGCGAGACCGGGTGTTACCGTGCCGCACATGGATGACCGGCGCGCAAACACCGCCACGGTTCCTGTCGTTCCACTACTTGCGACAGCCGCGCTGGTCGCGTTGCAGTTCTGTCGTGAACCGCCGCGTCGGGCGTCGGCGCCTGCCATCGCGGCGACATCCGATCGATACGCCGTGGCGTGGATGCGGCCCGCCAAAAAGGGTGGTGCGCTCGTGGTGCAACAGTTCGCGCGCGACACGATGAAGTCGTTCGGCCCGCCGCGCGCGGTCGTGGAGCGCGAGGATCTGCGAGAGGGCGGCGTCGAGCTCGTGGCGATCGAGGGCGGCTACGTCGCGATCTCGCGCATCGAGGATCCCGAGAAGAAGCCGAGCTGGGCCACGCACATGCTGGTCGTGCCGCTCGACGGAAACGGCAAGGTCGTGGGGGGCGAGCAGAGATACCAGAGCATGGACGCCGCGTGTCACGGCGCGGGCGTGATCGGCGACCGCGTCGTGATAGCGTATCGGGAGGTCGGGCGCAGTCACCGTCATCCGGAGGACGTGCTCGGCGTGCTCGCCGTCGATCGCAACGGTGCCTATCTGGGGAACCGCGTGGTCGCGTACAACCCGATCGCGTGCGCGAGCGCGGTGCACGGCCGCGAGATCGCGATCGCGTGGACGCGCTGGGTCGAGACCAAGCCGGGCGAACCTGCCGCTGGGCTCCGCATCACATTCGAAGAGCCGCGCCGTGACGGCCGGCACGAGACGTTCGTCGTGCCGGTCGGGAATGTCGACGTTGGGCCGGTGCGCATCGTTCGCCACGGCGACGGATGGGCGATCCTCTATGGCGACCCCGACGAACATCTGCACGTCGCGTTCGTGGACACACAAGGCCGGCTCGTCGGCACGCGCGCGTTGCCGCGCGAGGTCGAGGGCGACACGGTCGATCTCGCGACGAACGCGCGCGGCCTCTTCGTCACGTGGATCGACGGCGGCCGCGTGCGCGTGCGCGGCATCGATGGTTCGTCGCGGGAACTGAAGACAGCGGGCTCGCGGGCGAGCGAGACGCGCGCGCTCGGCGATGCGGCGAGCTGCGTGGCTGCGTGGACGGTCGACGGCGGAAAGCACACGCGCATTGCAACGTTTGCCGATTGTCCGTGAGCTGCGGCTCGACGACGTCGTTCGCGGACGACATCTCACAGCTCCGGGGCGACGCGCTCGAGTAGGTCCGGCCGCACCT
>JBQCJR010000227.1:0-5499 GCA_051952595.1 Kofleriaceae bacterium | reverse complement strand
ACCGCGCAGGCCAGCATCAGAGCGCGCGCGTTCATCGACCGACCGCCGTGACCGCTTCCTTGCGGTAGCCCTTGAACATCGTCGGCGTGTCCGCCACCTCGTCCGCGAGGCGCTTGGCCTTGGTGCGATAGGTCGGGTTCGCCTCGAACTGGGAGATCCGCTTGAGCAGCGCGAGCGCGCAGCCCTTGCGCTGGACCATGTCGTACGCGACGGCGAGCCGCAGCGTCGCCTCCTGGTTGAACGGGTCCTTGACCAGCGCGTTGCGGTACTTGTCGATCGCGCCGCGGATCAGCTCGGCCGCCGAGGCCGGATCCTTGGCCCTCGGGAGCTGGGCGAGGCTGGTGTTGCCGTCGTCGACGAGGGCGTTCGAGCGCGGGGTATCCGGGCGCGGCGCCTTCTCGTCGCGGAAGTTGGTCGTGCACTCCTCGATGTACTTGATCGGAGCGGCGGCCTCGGCCGGCTCCTCGGGGCGCTTCTTGCGGGTCGGATTGACCAGCTTCTCGGACTTGTCCCCGTAGAGCGGCCGGCATCCCGCGAGCATCGCGGATGCGGCCACGAGACACGCCAGCACGTGCACCGAGCTTCTACCCATGCCGGCGACGGTAGCGCGACGCGATGTCGGATTCAATCCGAGCCGCAGACTCGGATCGCACGCGAAGTCGGCCTCAGCGCGTGGCGGCGCGCACCCAGCGCACCATCGCCGGGGCGAACGGCAGCGCCGCGGCGATCAGCAGCCCGCCGGCGATCGCGCCCCGGCACGCCAGCGCGGACATCCCGCCGGTCGCCAGGTCCGCGGTCGTCATCGCGAGCATCAGCGCGCCGGCCGCGCCGAGCGCCATCACGCCCCAGGTCTTCAGCCGGATGAGCGCCTGGATCCCGAGCCCGGTCAGCGCCAGCGCCGCCAGCGAGGCGATCAGCGTGGTCTCCGGCTTCGGCGCGAGCGCGTAGAGCAGCACGAACGGCAAGCTCACGCCGGCGCGGATCACCGAGCGGCCGAGCCGCTGCACGGCGTTGTCGTCCATGTGGAACTTCTCGCGCCACGCGGTCTGGCCGTCGTAGGGCTCGCTCATCGTGTTGCCCCACAGCAGGAGCGTCGCCGCGAGATGCGTGCCGCCCACGAACAGCAGCAGCGGCTCGGTGCCGATCTGCCACATCCCGACCGCGGCGGTGATCACGCCGTACAGCCCGACGCCGACGGCGTACCAGCGCGCCCAGAAGTACCCGGCGACCAGCGCGAAGAACGCGAGGCCATAGACGCCCGCGATCGCCGCGAACGCCTTCGTCAGCTCGGGAGCCAGCTGCGCCAGCGCGAGCACCCCGTACAGCAGGAAGTAGAACGCCATGACCACGGACGCGAGCGCGCGCCGTTCGCCGACTAGCTTCATGGATCGATTATAGCCGCGCGCCGGGCGCTGGCTACTTGGCCGGTCTGGTCGGGAAGGACTTCTGGACGATCAGTCGGAAATGCTTGTAGCCGGCTTCCTTCTGCTTGGCCGAGTACATCACCTCGAGGAGCGTCCGGTACGGCGTGGTGCGGTCCGCGATGATCATCAGCTCGGAGGTCCCGGCGAGCTTCTGCGGGTCGTCGCCGAACTTGTCGCGGACGTTGGCCACGTGCTCGTTGCGGATGTTCGCGAGGAACGTGGTGAGCCGCGGGATCTTGATGCCCTGGATCCCGCCTTCCTTCTCCGCCGGATCGATCTGGCCGTTCGAGATCGACACGATCGACTTGCTGCCGGTCGCGGAGGCCACGACGACGCCGTTCTTCGTGATGATCAGCGTGGCCGCGTCGTCGGGCAGCTCGTCATCCGACAGCGACGGCGGCAGGGTCACGGTGCCGGCGTTGAGCTCGGTCGAGCTGGTCGCCGCCTGCGCGATGAAGGCGACCAGCAGGATCGTCATCATGTCCATCATCGGCATGATGTTGAGGTGCCGGATCTCCTCGCCCTCGGGGACGCGGTTGACCGCCTTGCGGACCAGCGAGCGTGCTTCGCGTTGTGTGAAGCTCATTCGAAACCCGAGGAGAATTGGATGTCGTGGAACAGCGCCATCCACCTAGGATCGTACGGCGCCCGGGCGGTGTCGTACAGCTTGCAGGGCTTGCCGGGAGCGCCGCAGCGGGCCGGCGCGACCGGATCCGGCGCTTTCTTGAGCGCCTCGTCCTCGGTGGGCAGGGCGCACGCGGTGACCTCGCCGCCGAACGCCGGGAGCTTGCAGCGCATCGCCGCCATCACCGACGCGATCGTCGAGTACGGGATCGCGCCGTCGGCCTGGAGCACGATGGTGTACGTGTCGCGCCTGCGCTGCTTGCCCGCGTAGCGCCGGCTCGCGATCTCGAACAGCGCGTCGTTGAGCTTGCGGTACTCGAACACCGGGGCGAGCTCGTCCTTGCTCGGGACGCACCGGGCGAGGTTCGCGTCACACGAGTTGGTCTCGCACATGTAGTTGCCGTCGCACGGCTCGCCGTCGCGGCCGGCGCGCTTGAACGTGTACCCCGGCTTGGGCTCGTTCAGCGTGCCCTCGAGGCCCGACGCCGACCACAGGATCATCTCGTCGCGCTTGATCGAGACGAACAGCTTGAGCGGCTGCTCGTCCGGCGCGGTCGACGGCTGGTTGACCGTCGTGTTCGCCGGCGCCTTGTCGGGCAGGGTGGTGTCGATCTGGGCCAGGATCAGCCCCGCGGACACCGACGCGAGCAGGAACAGCATCAAGTTCGTGACCATGTCGAGGTAGGGGATCAGGTTGAGCTCGCCGCTCTCCATCTCCTCCTGCTCGATGGCGTCCTCGCGCCGCTTGACGGCGGCGCGGGTCTTCGCACGTACCCGTTGCGCGGAGTACTCCATGTGCTCAGCGCTCGTGCTCGGGCTGCTCCGACAGCGACTCGGTGGGCGCGCCCGGGGCGCGGCTCTGCGCGGCGCCGCCGGCGGCGCCCTCGGCGAGCAGGTTCTCGAACCGCAGGCTGAACGCCTCGAGATCCGAGATCACCTTCTTCATCGCCGACGACAGCAGCAGGTGGCCGACCATGCAGATCAGCGCGATCGAGAGGCCGAACGCGGTGTTGTACATCGCCTCGGAGATACCGTCGGAGAGCTGCTTCTTGGCGTCCGCCGGGTTGGCATCACCGATCGCGCCGAACGTGGCGATCAGGCCGGTGATCGTGCCGAGCAGACCGACCAGCGTGGTGATGTTCGCGAGCGACCACAGCGCGCCGACCCGGGTCTTCACCTCGGGGATCGTGTCGGTCATCGTCTCTTCCATCGCCTGGGCGACGGCGGCCTCGCCGCGGTGCAGCCGGTTGAGGCCGGCCTTGGCGACGCGCGCGACCGGCGCGGTGGTCGCATCGCACAGCTTCTTGGCGCGGTCGACGTTGTTCGCAGACAGCAGCTTGCGGAGCTGCTCGAGGAACGCCTTCGCGTTGAGGTGCCCGCGGCCCAGGAAGTAGATCGCACGCTCGATGATCAGGCCGATGACGATGGCCAGAAAGAACGTGTTGACGATGAAGAAGGGCCCGCCCTTTTGGAAGAGTTCACTTAGCCAGCTCATCGATCGATTGCCTCCGCCAGAGGGCGTCCCTCACGGCATGGTCGAAGTTGTAGCGAGACCCGGGAACGTGCGTCAAGCGAACCCTCGGCGGATTCGGCTTGTTAAACAAAACCTTAGTGAGAGATCCGTTGGGTGCTATCGCGCTCAATCGTTCGGTGCTCCCGCGAGGATCCAGCGCTCGATCGCCTCGAGCTTCTGGACGCACAGGAGCGCGCCGCCGCTGTTCTGCGGCATGAGCCCGATGTCGTCCGGAGGCGGGGCCGCCGGCGGCGACATGTCCCCGGGCGCGATGCGGCCCATCATCATGAGCAGGTAGCTCTGGTCGATCTGGTCTGGCACGACCATCTTGCGCGTCGCATCGATCCGCGAAGCCACGTTCACCAGGCTCGCGTGCGCCATGCCGGCGCGCAGGTCGAGCTCGCCGGCGGCGGTGTTCGCGCCGTTGTGGCAGCCGCTGAACACGCACGACTGCTTGAAGATCTTGTTCTCGATGTTGGCCAGGTTCGAGTAGGTGGTCGCCTCCATACACGCCGGCGAGATCGGGCCGGCGTCGACGGGGGACGGCCCTCCTTCGTCTTCGAGGCTGTGGCGGCAGCCGAGGGTCGCGACCAGTCCCGCTGCGAGCGCGAGGCGGAGCATGGGCCCGAACCTACCATGGAGACTACAGGCACCGCAGGGACGCGCACTTCGGAGCTGCCGGGATCGGGAGCACGGGGGCGGGGACCAGGTCCTCGAACGAGCGCACGGGCGGCGCGGCCAGAAAGCTTCGGGGGAACGTGCCGCGCACGAACGCCATCCACACCGCGTCGTTCGACGGCGGCGCCGGCGAGCCGCCCCACGGCTCGACCCGCGCGAAGCTGACGTTCGGCGGCACCGCGAAGTCGCGCACCGGGGTGCGTGGATGCGCCTTCTGCATGAAGTCGAGCCAGATCGGCACCGCGATGCCACCGCCGGTGATCTTGTCGCCGATCGGCGTCGAGTCGTCGCGGCCGACCCACACCACCGCGAGCAGATCGCTGGTGAACCCGGCGAACCACACGTCGCGGTAGTTGGCCGAGGTGCCGGTCTTGCCGGCGACCGGGCGGCCGAGCTGGGTCGCGGCGCGCGCGGTGCCGCGCTGCACGACCTGCTTCATCATGGTGACGGTCACGTACGCGACCTCGGGGGAGATCACCTGCGGCCCGGGCGGGGTCTCGCGCAGGTCCTCGACCACCCGGCCGCCGGTATCGGTGACCAGGTCGAAGAACCGCGGGGTCACCGCGCGGCCGCCGTTCGCGATCCCGGCGTAGCCGGTGGCGATCTCGAGCGGCGTGAGGTCCGGCGTGCCGAGGCTGATCGAGATGTGGCGGGGGATCGGCGACTTGATCCCGAAGCCGCGCATGATCTCGATCAACCGATCGATGCCGACCTGCACGGCGAGCTGGACCGAGATCGTGTTGAGCGAGTAGGCGAGCGCGGTCATCAGGGTGACCGAGCCCATGTACTTGTTGTCGTAGTTCGCGGGCGTCCACACGCCGGTCGCGGTGGTCACCGAGTACGGGCCGTCGTGCATGCGGTCGACCGGCGTGCGGCCGGCTTCGAGCGCGGCGGCGTAGATGAACGGCTTGATCGACGATCCGACCTGGCGGCGGGCCTGGGTCACGCGATCGAACTGCGACGCCGTCCAGTCGTAGCCGCCGACCAGCGCGAGCACCCGGCCGGTCGAGGGCTCGAGCACCACCATCGCGCCCTGGAGCACCGGGCGCTGCGCTATCTTCGCGGCCTTTCCGTCGGTCGACATCCGCACCGGGACCAGGTCGCCCAGCGCGACGCCGCGGCTCGGCGCGCCGGGGGCGGGCTCGCTGCGCCACTGCCGGAGATCGCGCGCGTCGGCCTCGATCAGCGGCAGCCGCATCGGGCCGAGATCGACGATCGCGCTGCCGTTGCGCGGCAGCTCGACCACCATCGCGCCGTAGG
>JBQCJR010000226.1:0-13811 GCA_051952595.1 Kofleriaceae bacterium | reverse complement strand
CGGTGCACGCCGGTCGTGGTCTCCTCGGACACGCCCTTGATCTCGGCGGCGATCCGGGTGAACCGCTGCTTGTCGGCGGCCAGGCTCTGGGTGAGCACCGAGAAGATCACGCGCATCTCGTCGTTGGTCGCGGTCGCTGGGTTCGGCGCCTTGCCGGCCTTCTCGGACTCGACGCCCTTGTGCACGAGCAGCGTCAGATCGCCGCCGTCGTCGAGGATCAGGTTCGGGCCCTTGCCGCCCTTGAACGCGGTGAGCTGGAGCTCGATGTTGTTCCAGTACTCCTCGAGGGTCTCGCCCTTCCACGCGAACACCGGCACGCCGGCCGCCGCGATCGCCGCGGCCGCCTCATCCTGCGTCGAGTAGATGTTGCACGAGGTCCAGGTGACCTCGGCGCCGAGCGCGACCAGGGTCTCGATCAGCACCGCGGTCTCGATCGTCATGTGCAGGCAGCCGGCGACCCGAGCGCCCTTGAGCGGGGCCTTGCCCTTCCACTCTTCGCGCAGGGACATGAGGCCGGGCATCTCCTTCTCGGCCATCCGGATCTTCTTGCGGCCGAGCTCGGCCAGGCTGAGGTCCTTGATCTTGAACGCGGGGAACTCGGTGCGGGTCTCCATGATGATCTCCAGTCGGGGTGAGGTTCGGTCAGTCAGAAGCTTCGGGGAACGCCAGCCGGCCGACCCGCGGCGGCTTCTTGCCGACGGCGAGCTGGAGCGGCGGGCGGTGGGCGCTGAGCAGCGGCTGCACGGCGATCGGCTCGAGCGCGGCGGCCTCGAGCCAGCCGCGCAGCTTGGTGGGCTCGAAGCCGAGCCAGACGTCGCCTTGCTCGCGCATCGATTCGTCGTCGTGGGGCAGGTAGTCGACCACCGCGAGGTGGCCACCGGGGCGGAGCAGCCGGGTCGCCGCGGCGATCGCGTCGCTCGGGCGCGCCGCGTGGTGGAGCACGCGCGCCATCGCCACCAGATCGGCGCCGCCGCGCTGGCCGATGTCCTCGGCGAGCCCGGCGTCGTCGACGTGGCCCTCGCGCAGCCGGACGTTCGGCAGCCCCCACGCGGCGATCCGCGCGCCGCACCGGGCGAGCCGGGCCGGGCTGCGATCGACCGCGATCACGCGATCGTAGAGCGGCGCGAGCAGCGGCAGCAGGGTGCCCTCGCCGGTGCCGAGATCGACCGCGAGCTCGCGGCGCGGCAGGAGTGGGGCGAGCATCGGCAGCCAGGCCAGCAGCTCGGGCAGCTCGGGAGTCGATTCCGGCGCGCCGGCCGCGTCATCGAAGAACCGCCGCGACAGCTCCTCGCGCTGCGCCACCACGCTCGCGACGCGCGCCAGGCTGCCATCCTTGCGGCACAGCGCCTGGCCCTCCAGGAGCGCCGCCTCGACGACGACATCGGTGCCGGGCTGCGCCTTGAGCAGCGTCCGGGTGCCGTCGCGGCGCGCCAATAGCAGGCCAACCTCGCGCAATGGCTGCGATTTCTTGGTCACCTGCGGCTGGCTCTCGCCCAGGAGCATCGCGAGCTCGCCCACGGTGAGCTCCTCCTCGGCGCACAGCGCGAGCAAGCGCAGCCGGTCCTCGTCTCCCAGGAGACGGAACAGATCCGCGCGGGGCGACGGCTGCACGGACGATCTTATATTCCACCATTCGAATGATGGCAAGATGTGAAATGGTAGACGAGAGCAGCGTTTGACTCGCCTCGGGCAGCCACCTAACATCGATTCCAGCCAGCGATGTCGACGGGTTCGGACGGCAAGCCACCCAGTGGGAGCCCGCCGGGGAGGGCTGCAGCCGAGACTCCCCAGCGGCTGGTGGTTCGATCGTCGGAGGGGGGCCACACCGACTCCGTGCTGGGCGCCACAGACACGGCGGTCGCGGTCGCGACCCAGCGGACGTCTGCGACCGTCGCCGAGCCCAGCGATGCGGCGAGCCCGGCGATCGACATGGTCGGCGCGACCCTGTCCGGGCGCTACCTGGTCACCCGCAAGGTCGGCCAGGGCGGGATGGGCGCGGTCTACGAGGCGACCCACACGCTGATCGGCAAGCGCGTCGCGGTCAAGGTGCTGCTCGAGAAGTACGCCAAGCGCGAGGCGATCGTCGCCCGGCTCAAGCAAGAGGCGCAGCTCGCGTCGTCGGTCAACAACGAGCACATCATCGATGTCACCGACTTCGGCACCACCGACGACGGCCGCACGTTCGTGGTGATGGAGTTCCTCGAGGGCGAGTCGCTCGCCGAGTGCCTCGCGCGCGAGACCCGGCTGCCCGAGCAGCGGCTGCTGCGGATCGTCCATCAGTCCGCCTCGGCGCTCGCGGCCGCGCACGCCAAGGGGATCGTCCACCGCGACATCAAGCCGGAGAACCTGTTCCTGCTCCGCCGCAAGGAGCAGGACTTCGTGAAGGTCGTCGACTTCGGGATCTCGAAGTCGCTGCGCTCGAGCAGCGAGGAAGAGGAGCAGCCGCGGCTGACCCAGACCGGCATGGTGCTCGGTACGCCGCTGTACATGTCGCCCGAGCAGGCGCGCGGCGACGACGAGCTCGATCACCGGGTCGATATCTACGCGCTCGGCGTGATCATGTACGAGGCGGCGAGCGGCCGGGTGCCGTTCGTCGGCAACAACTACCTCTCGGTGATCTCGCAGGTGCTCAACGAGGAGCCGCCGTCGCTCCGCGGGATCCGCCCCGAGCTATCCGAGGAGTTCGAGGCGATCGTGCAGCGCGCGATGGCCAAGGATCGGAGCGATCGCTACGCCAGCGCCGCCGAGATGCTGACCGACATCGGCGCGGTGATCGACGATCCGACCCACTCGACCGAGCGCGCGCGGATCACCGGGCCGCGCCGCCGGCTGCCGCGCAAGAGCTCGCTCAAGATCGCGGTGTGGATCGGCGCGATCGCGCTGGTGCTGATCTCGCTGGTGCTGGTCGTCAACTTCATGATGGGCGGCTCGCCCTCCAAGAAGGTGGTGGTCGCCGCACCGGCCGATGCGGCGGTGGCGATGGCTCCGGATGCCGGGCCGCCGCCGGCCGCCCCGGACGCGCCCGCCGAGCCGGCGTACGAGATGCTCACGCTCCGCGTCGTCACCACGCCGCCCGGCGCGACGATCCTGAAGGACGGCATGGTCCAGGAGGGCGTGTCGCCGATGTCGATCTCGGTGGTGAAGAAGGACAAGGAGGTCCGGGTCGTCGCGCAGCTCGCCGGCTACGAGGAATCTCCGCTGGTGTTCAACCCGCTCGAGCTCAAGGACGCGACGCTGCGGTTCCCGCCGATGAAGAAGCTGCCGCGTGGCACGCCGGCGCGCCCGCCGACGCGGCAGGGCCAGGGCTCCGCGGCCGGCTCGACCGCCGAGCCGCCGCCGAACCGCACCGGCGGCGAGCTGTCTGGCTATCCGGGCGGCGCGGTCCCGAAGAAGAAGTGAGCCGCGTGAGCCCTCCGGCCGGCGTGGCGCTGGTGGCGATCGCGGCGACGCTCGGGGCGATGCCGGTCGCGGCGCGCGCGCAGCCCGCACCTGTGCCGGAGCGGGACGGGCGCGAGCTCGGCGCCGGCTACATCGGCCGCGACATCGCGCGGCTCGAGGTCGATGACTGCCGCCCCTTCGACGGGCTGTCCGAGGACCAGCTGCGCAAGCAGGGCCAGGAGCACTACCAGCGCGGCGAGACGCTCTACCTCCAGGGTGACTACCCCGGCGCGGTGCGCGAGATGATCTCGAGCTACTGCCTGATCCCGTTCTATTCGATCCTGAAGGACATCGGCCAGGCGCACGAGCGCAACCTCGATTACGAGAAGGCGATCGGCTACTTCGAGCGCTACGTGCGCGACCTCCCCGACGACGCGAAGCGCGCGTCGCCGTGCGCGATCGATCCGCAGGAGGACAAGAAGAACGTCGAGCGGCGGATCGAGGTGCTGCAGAGCCTGCGCGCGCACATCCTCGTCGAGACCGAGCCCAAGGGCGCCGAGATCACGATCTCGAACGACTCCGGGATCGCCGGGCGCGGCAAGTCCGGTCAAACGCTCGAGGTGCTCGGTGGGCAGTACGAGATGGTCGTCGAGCGCGAGGGCTACGAGACCCACACCCAGTCGATCCAGGTCCGGATCGGCAAGCCGTTCACGTACTTCGTGGGGCTCAAGCCGCTGCGCGGCCGGCTCTCGGTGCAGGTCACGCCCGCCGACGCCAAGGTGTTCCTGCGCGACGACACCGTCGAGCGGTTCGTTGGGATCGGCCGGGTCGACGAGCTGCTGCCGAGCGGCAACTACGTGCTGATCAGCGAGGCCCCGGGGCGGGTCCGCGACGAGCGGCCGATCGAGGTGCTGCCGGACCAGGTCAACCGGCTCCAGGTCGATCTGCCCGCGACGCCGCAGTTCGGCCGCCGCCAGCTGATCGCGTACGCCACCGGAGGCGGCGCGGTCGCCACCGGCGCGCTGCTGTTCGCGTTCGATCAGACCTCGGTCACGGTGCTCGGCTCGCTCGCCGGCGGCGCCGCCGGGTTCTTCGGCAGCTACTTCTACCTGTCGGACAGCGTGCCGCTCGGCACCAGCAACCTCGCGATCACGTCGTCGCTGATCGGCCTCGGCGTCGGCGCGACCGGGGCGCTGCTCGCGACCGGCGACGCCCAGCTCGTCCAGCCGGTCTACGGGGCGACCATGGTGCTCGGCGCCGGCCTCGGCTACTACCTCGGCAACCGGTGGAAGGTGCAGCCCGGCGACGCCGCGCTGATCAACACCGCCAGCCTGTGGGGCACCGCGGCCGGCGGGCTGTTCGCGGTCGCGTTCGACGGCGATCGCCGGACCTCCGCCGGCCTGGTGCTCGGCGGGCTCGGCATGGGCACCGTGGGCGGCATCCTGCTGACCCAGTACTTCGACGTCAGCCGCACCCGCGCCGTGTTGATCGATGTCGGCGGGATCATCGGCGTGATCGGCGGCCTGGCCACCGAGGGCCTGACCAAGCGCGAGTCCTCGGATCGCTCGAGCGAGTCGATCGCCAACTTCGCGCTCGGCGGCATGGCCATCGGCCTGATCGGCGCCGGCATCCTGACCCGCAATCTCGACGCTCCGAAAATCCCGCTCAAGCCGGCGATCGGCGCCGCGAGTGGCCCCGCCGGCAATGTCGTGCCGACCTACGGTCTGTCCGGCAGCTGGTAGCAGTCGACGATATAGTCGCCGCCCATGGAGCAGCGTCACAGCGCGTGCCCGCTCGATTGCCCCGATCTGTGCAGCCTCACCGTGAAGGTCGAGGGCGACCGGGTGGTCGAGGTCGATGGCGATCACTGCGGTCCGATCACCCACGGGTTCATCTGCGGCAAGGTCCGCAAGATCGCCGATCACCTGTACGGTGATGACCGCGTGCGCTCGCCGCTCGTGCGCGTGGGGCCCAAGGGCAGCGGGCAGTGGCGCACCGTCAGCTGGGACGAGGCGCTGGGCCTGGTCGCCGACCGGCTCGCGACGATCCGGGCGCGGTCCGGCGGCGAGGCGATCCTGCCGTACCACTACGGCGGCTCGAACGGCTGGCTGACCGAGGGCGCGCTGGCGACGCGGCTGTTCCGGAGGCTCGGCGCGTCGACGCTCGACCGCACGTTCTGCGCCGCGGCGACCACCGCGGCCGCGCGTGGCCTCTACGGCGAGATGCCCGGGGTCGCGATCGAGGACTACGAGCACGCCCGGCTGATCGTGCTGTGGGGCGTCAATCCGTCGGCGACCGGCATCCACCTGGTCCCGGTGATCGAGCGCGCGCGCGCGGCCGGCGCCAAGCTCGTCGTCGTCGATCCGCGGCGCACCCCGCTCGCCCGGCGCGCCGATCTGCACCTCGCGCTCCAGCCCGGCAGCGATCTGCCCGTGGCGCTCGCGGCGATCCACGCATCGTTCGCGCGCGGCCACGCCGATCGCGCGTTCCTCGAGGCCCACGCCGCCGAGGTCGACGAGCTGCGAATCCGCGCCGCGAAGTGGTCGATCGGCGATGCCGCCGCGGTGGCCGGGATCGAGCCGCGCCTGCTCGACAAGCTCGTCGAGCTGTACGCGCGCAGCTCGCCCGCGGTGATCCGGGTCGGCTGGGGCCTCGAGCGCAACCGCAACGGCGGCAGCGCGGCCGCCGCGATCATGGCGCTGCCCGCGGTGCTCGGGAAGTTCGGTGTGCGCGGCGGCGGCTACACGATGTCGAACGGCGACGCGCGGTGGACGATCAGCTCCGAGACCGCGATCGGCGAGCCACCCCCCGGCACCCGCCGCGTGAACATGAGCGATCTGCCCGGCGCGCTGCGCACGCTGCGCGATCCCGGGATCGAATGCCTGTTCGTCTACAACTGCAATCCCGCTGCAACTGCACCCGACCAGGCCGGCGTGATCGAGCAGCTGTCGCGCGAGGACCTGTTTGTGGTCGTGCACGAGCAGGTGATGACCGACACCGCCCGGCTCGCCGATGTCGTGTTGCCGGCGACCTCGTTCCTCGAGCATCGCGAGCTGCGCCGCGGCTACGGCACGATGCGGCTGTACGACAGCCCCGCCGTGGTCGCGCCCGCCGGCGAGGCGCGCAGCAACAACCAGCTGTTCGGCGCGCTGCTCGACCGGCTCGGCCTCACCCGCGAGGGCGACGCGCGCAGCGACGACGAGCTCGTCGAGCGCACCCTCGCCGCCAGCCCCCACGGCGACGCGCTGCGCGGCCAGCTCGCCGAGCACCGGGTCGCCTCGCCCCCCGATGGGCCCCGCCCGCTGCCGTTCGTCGAGGTGTTCCCGTCGACGCCCGACCGCCGGATCCACCTCGTGCCCGCCGCGCTCGATCGCGAGGCGCCCGAGGGCCTGTACACGTACCGCGCCGATCCCGGCACCGCGGCGTTCCCGCTCGCGCTGATCTCGCCCGCGCTCGCGACCCAGATCAGCTCGACGTTTGGCCAGCTCCGCAAGGTGCCCGCCGCGCTCGAGCTATCGCCCGCCGACGCCACCGCGCGCGGGATCTCCGACGGCGATCGCGTGCGGATCTGGAACGAGCACGGCGAGGTGCACTGCCTCGTCCGCATCACGCCCGACGTGCGCACCGGCGTCTGCGTCCTGCCCAAGGGCCTGTGGCGCAAGCACACCACGAACGGCTTGACCGCGAACGCCTTGATCCCGGCGCGCTTCGCCGATCTCGGCGGCCAGGCCGCCTACAACGACGCGCGCGTCGAGGTCGCCAAGCTGTAGGGTCAGCGGTCCGCGAGGGCGATCGCGAGCACGATGCCGGTGGCGATCGCGAGCAACGCGCCGAGCAGCAGCCACCAGCGGCGAACGGCGGTGGATTTCGGTGGGGGCGCCGGGGCTGGAGCGGGCGGAGGCGGCGGCTTGAGGGGCACCCCGACGCCGAGTGCGGTCGAAGGAATCAGCAATCGGCGCGCGCTGGACGGCGAGCTGGCCAGGGCGCCGGCGTGCGACGCGACGGACGAATCGGGCGATGCGGACATCGCGACGCGGGCGGGCGGCGGAGGCAGGGCCGCCGCGCTGGGTGGCGCATACGAGGGGTAGCTCGGCGAGGAAGGCGCGGCGACGGCGTGGGGTGATGCGGCGTGTCCGGCGGCGCCATGGGGCGGGCCAGGTGGCGCAGCGCTCGCGAGCGGCGGGGCGATGGGAGCCGCGTGCACCGCAGGAACCGGGTGTGCCGCAAGGGGCGGGGGGGCCGTGTGCGCCGGGTGGGCCGCAGGAGCCGCGTGCACTGCGGGAGCTGTGTGCGCCGCGGGAGCCGTGTACCCAGCGGGAGCGGCGTGCCCAGGGGGAGGCTGGGAGCGATGCCGCAGTGTCGGGCCGCGCAGCGAGGGCAGGTCGGCCATCGGCTCGGCCCCGACGCGTGAGGCGGTCAGCTCGTCGAGCGGGTCGGCGCTCGTGCGCGACGGGTCCAGTGGATCGACGCTGCTGTATGCGGCGCCGATCGCCCCGGCGCTGCCGTCGGGCATTTGCAGCGCGGGCAGATGGATCGAGCTGCGGCTCGGCAGGGTGGTCGAGCGGAGGCGCTTGAGCACGGTGCGCACCGCGGCGAGCGAGGGGCGCGCGCCGGGCTCCTTGGCGAGCATCGCGGAGACGAGCTGGACGAGCTCGAGGGGCAGCTCGGGGACGAGCGCGGCGAGCGAAGGAGGCGGCTGCTCGGCGTGTGCCTTGAGGATCGCGAGCGGGTCGCTGCCGCTCGACGCGAACGGGCGGGCGCCGGCGAGGATCTCGAAGGTCACGACGCCGAGCGCGTACAGGTCGGTGCGGTGATCGACGCGGGCACCGCGCGCCTGCTCGGGCGACATGTACTCGGGCGTGCCGAGCACGGCGCCGGCCTTGGTCTGGAACGGCGCGACGCCGGCCTCGGGCATCAGCTTGGCGAGGCCGAAGTCGAGCAGCTTGACCTCGGGCCACCGGCCTTCGTGCTCGACGAGGTACACGTTGTCGGGCTTGATATCGCGGTGGATGAACCCCTTGTCGTGTGCGGCGGCGAGCGCCGAGGCGATCTCGTCGATCACCGAGGCCGCCTCGCTCGGGTGGAGCGGCCCGCGGCGCAGCCGGCGGCGCAGCGATTCGCCGACCAGCAGATCCATCACGTGGTACGCGCGCCCGTCGGGCAGCGCGCCGAACGCGAAGATATCGATGATGTTGGGGTGCCCGATCTGGTTGACCGCGCGCGCCTCCTGGATGAAGCGCTCGACCGCGATCGGCGACTTCGACACCTCGGGCTTGAGCACCTTGATCGCGGCGCGCTTTCCGATCACGGGATGGGTCGCGCTGTACACGAAGCCCATGCCGCCGCGGCCGAGCTCGCCATCGATCACGTAGCCGCCGACCTCCGCGCCGGGACCGAGCCGCGCGTCGCGCATCGTGGTCTCCTTGTCGAGCGCGCCGAGCGAATCGCCCTCGCCGAGCCCACCGATCGCGAACGGCGTGCGCGCGGTCGTCGGCCGGTCGTCCTCGTCCACCACGGCGCACATTGTACGCCCGGCGGGGGCCGCCAGATCCCTTACAGGGTCTCGAGGAACGCGATCAGCGCCTCGCGGTCGCCCCGCGCGGCGGTGCGGAACGCTTCGCGGGCGCGCTCGGCCTCGCCGCCGTGCCACAGGATCGCCTCGGCGATCGTGCGCGCGCGCCCATCGTGCAGGAACGTCGCCGCGGGATCGACGAGCTGGACCAGCCCGAGGCCCCACAGCGGTGGGGTGCGCCACTCGAGGCCCTCGGCGAGGAAGTCGCGGCGGGTATCGGTGAGCGCGTCGCCCACGTCGTGGAGCAACAGATCCGTGTACGGGTGGATCGTCTGGTGCGCGAGCTGCGGGATCGCGTGGTCGCCGGTGGTCAGCGTCGGCGTATGGCAGGACGCACAACCGAGCTGGTCGAACAGCCCGCGGCCGCGCTGGGCCTGCGCGCTGCGCGGCGCGGCGCGCGGCACGGCGAGCGTGGAGATGAAGAACCCGCTCTGCTCGAGCTGGACATCGCTGACGTCGTACATCCCGTCGGGCTCGCGGAACATGCGGTTGGTCAGCCCGATGTCGTTCGCGAACGCCGCGGCGGTCTGCTCGGCGAGCGTGGCGACGTTGGACTTGTGGCCGAACCGCCCGGCGCGCGTGGCTTGCGCGGGCACGTCCCACACCTGGTTGATCCGGCCGGAGATCCCGTCGCCGTCGGCATCGTCGGGATCGGCGAGCGCCGCGAGCGTCTCGTCGTCGATGGCCTCGAGCAGCCCGAGGCCGAACAGCGCGGGCGCCTGGCGGTACGACAGCCGGGTCCCTGCGGGCAGCGGATCACCGCTCGCGGTGGTCACGTCGAGCCGCGGCGCGCGCAGCAACACCGGCTCGCCGTCGCCGTAGCGCTGCTCGATCTCCACCCAGCGGAGCACTGCGCGCCCCTCGGGCAGCCCGGCGACCGCGTGGTCCTGGAGCTGCGTGCCGAGGCCGGGCACCGGCACGGGGCCACCGGGCACCTCGGGCTCGCCGGCGTCGAGGCTGATCCGGATCAGCGCCTGCGATCCAAACGTCCCGGGGCCGATCTGCGACTGGCCGCGCCCGTTGCCGCCGTGGCACGCCAGGCACGCGTGGTGGTTGAACAGCGGCCCGAGCTGCGGCGGGATCCACTCGAACGCGACCGGCCCGCGGCCGAGCTGGTGCTGCTCGAGCTGGGCGGCGTCGAGCGTCGGCAGCGGGTGCGTGAACGCCTCGCGCGAGCGATCCTCGACGGTGGCATCGCCGCCCTGGCGGTCCTCTCCGGGCGCGTCATCGCCACACGCGGCGAGCGCGATCGGGATCAGCGAGAGCCGCCACACCGGCCGAGGATACCAGGGCTACTTGGGCCGATGTTCGTCGAAGAACGCGGCCCACCGCTCCATCATGTGCTCGACGTGCGCGGGCTCGCCGAACCCGTGGGCCTCGCGCGGGTACGCCCACATCGTCACCGGGACGCCGCGATCGTGCAGCGCGCGATACAGGATCTGCGCGTTCACGAACGGCACGCGGTTGTCGTTCTCGCCGTGGATGATCAGCGTCGGCGTCCGGGCGTTCACCAGGTAGCGCGCGGGGTTCGAGCGGTCGTACGCGCCGGGCTGCGCCCACGGCCGGGTCTTGAACTCCCAGTCGGCGACCGCCGCGTGATTGATGTCGCTGGTCACGTACTGGATCACGGTGTCGACCACGCCGGCGCCGACCATGATCGCGCGATAGCGATCGGTGTGGCCGAGCGTCCACGCGCTGAGATAGCCGCCCCACGACCAGCTGCCAAAGAACAGCTGCGCCGGATCCGCCTTGCCGGTCGCGATCAGGTGATCGACGCCGGACTCGATGTCGAGGTGCTCGATCTCGCCGAGCCTCCCGCGGTTGGCCTCATAGAACGACCGGCCGTAGCCGAGCCCGCCGCGGTAGTTCGGCGCGAACACCGAGTAGCCACGCGCGGCGAAGAACTGCGCCCAGCTGTGGAAGCCCTCCATCGAGACCCCGTCGGGGCCGCCGTGGGGGATCACGATCAGCGGTGGCGGCGCGCCGGGCCGGGCGTGGCTGGTCACGGTGAGCACGCCCTCGAGCGTCGTGCCCTCGGCGTTCTTCCAGGTCACCACCTCGTTGCGCGCGATCTTCCAGTCGCGCAGCTGCGGGTTGATCGCCGCGAGTGAGCGGGTGGTCCCCCGCGCGGCGTCGATCCACACGGGCTCGTTCGGGGTGGTCGGCGTCGACGCGCTGGCGACCAGGTAGCGCCCGGCGCGGTCGCCGTGGAGCTCGCCGATCACGCGCTTGCCGATCGGCAGCTCGGTCGCGGTCCGGCCGTCGAGCGAGAACCGGTACAGCTTGCTCGTGGTGCGCTCGATCACCGCGGCGATCACCGAGCGCCCATCTCCCGACCACACGAACCCGGTCAGCTCGGGATCGCGCTCGCCCGCGGCGTTGACCGGCTTGCCGTCGAGCGCGCAGATCCGCAGCTCGTCCATGTGGCTCATCCCGCCGCGCGTCGAGGCGAGATAGCCGATCCGCCGAGAGTCGGGCGACCACGCGGGGCCGCGCAGCACGTACGGCGAGGCCCCATCGCCCTGATTGAGCACGCGATCGGCCCCGCCCCCATCGGCCTGCACGACCACCAGCTTGTGGAAGCCGAACGCGACGACCGGGTCCGACGACGCCGCGGTGATCAGCGCGAACCACTTGCCGTCGGGCGACCAGGCGTGCGCGATGACCGTGTCGGTGCCGCGGTTGACGTGGCGCGGCTCGCCGCCGGTCGCCGGCACGACGAACAGGTGGGTCTGCTGCCACTCGCGGTCGTACGCGCGCGCCCCGCCGCGCTTCCAGCGCTCGGCCTTCTGCTCGTCGGTCGCCGGGCGGACCGAGGTGAACGAGAACGCCTTGCCGTCGGGAGACCAGCCGAAGTCCTCCGGCTCGAAGTCGCCGAGCCCGATCACCTGGGGCTCGCCGCCGGCCAGCGCGAGCACGTGGATCGCCG
The DNA here is from genome assembly GCA_051952595.1 of Kofleriaceae bacterium. Classification (GTDB taxonomy): domain Bacteria; phylum Myxococcota_A; class Polyangia; order Haliangiales; family Haliangiaceae; genus JABFXX01. Next base: position 1,932 of record JBQCJR010000226.1, on the reverse strand, counting down.
TCTTGCCGTCGCGCTGGCGCAGGAACGCGAGCCGTTCGCCATCGGGCGAGAACCGCGGCGCGCGGACCGGCTCGCTACCAAACGTCAGCTGGCGCGGTTCGCCGCCGGTGCGCGCGACCACGAACAGCTGCTGATCGATCTTCCAGCCCGCCTTGGTGTCCCCGGGCGAGGGCGTCGCCTTCGGATCGAACGTCGGCGCGCGCACGACGTACGCGATCCGCGAGCCATCGGGCGAGATCTCGACGCCGCCCAGGGAGCGCAGCTGGGCGAGATCGTGGGGCAGCGGGCGCGTATCGGTGCGCAGCGCCGGCGCGGGGACGATCGTCGCCGCGGGCCACGGCGTCGCCGCGCCCTCCGAGCTCGCCACCGCGGGAGGTTCCGGGCTCGGCGCGGCGTTCTGCGGCGCGGGGCGCGGCGAGCCGGAGCAGGCGGCGACGAGGAGCAGGGCGAGTCGACGGGCGCTGGCCATCGCGTTCGAGCGTGCGCCAGCCGCGCGGGAGATACCAGCCCGCGTACGTGCGCCACGCGCGCGCGAAAGCACCCCGGGTAGGTGCCCGCGCGTGGATCAGGCGATCCGCTCGCCCTGGATCAGCTGCTCGTAGGTCTCGCGCGTGCGGATCACCGTGTACGTATCCCCCTGGACAAGGACCTCGGGCGCGCGCGGGCGGGTGTTGTAGTTCGAGGCCATCGCCGAGGCGTACGCACCGGCGGCGCCGATCGCGATCAGCTCGCCCTGCGCCAGCTCGGGCAGCGCGCGATCGCGCGCGAAGAAGTCGCCGGTCTCGCACACCGGGCCGACCACGTCGGTCTCGATCGTCGGGCGATCCGGGTGGGCCACCGGGTGGATCGGGTGGTACGAGCCGTAGAGCGCCGGGCGCATCAGATCGTTCATCGCCGCGTCGACGATCGTGAAGTGCTTGGCCTCGTTGCGCTTGCGGTACAGCACGCGGGTGACCAGCGCGCCGGCCGCGCCCACGATCACGCGGCCGGGCTCGGTGTACAGCGTGACCCCGAGCTGGGCGAGCGGCGCGAGCGCGCTGCGCACCGCGGCGCCGTACTCGGCCGGCGTTGGTGGCGGCGCGTCGCCCTTGCCGTAGTCGATGCCGAGCCCGCCGCCGATGTCGACGTGGTCGAGCCGGATCCCGTCGGCCGCGAGGTCCTGGACCAGCGCGACCAGCCGCGCGATCGCATCGGTGAACGGCGACGTCTTGGTCAGCTGCGAGCCGATGTGGAAGTCGAGCCCCGAGATGGTGATCCCGCCGAGCTGGGCGGCGCCGCGCAGCAGCTCGCGCGCCTCGGCCATCCCGATCCCGAACTTGTTCTGCTTGAGCCCCGTCGAGATGTACGGGTGGGTCTCCGGATCGACGTCGGGGTTGACCCGCAGCGCGATGTTCGCGCGCGCCCCCATCTCGCGCGCCACGCGGTCGAGCACGAACAGCTCCTCGGCCGACTCGACGTTGAAGCAGCCGATCCCGGCGGTGATCGCCGCGCGCATCTCCTCCTCGGTCTTGCCGACGCCGGAGAACAGCACCTTGGCCGGATCGCCGCCGGCCTTCTGCCAGCGGAACAGCTCGCCGAGCGACACGATGTCCGCGCCCGCGCCGAGGCGGATCAGCACCGCGAGCACGCCGAGGCTCGAGTTCGCCTTCACCGCGTAGCAGACGCGGTGCGGGATCCCGTCGAGGGCGGCATCGAACGCGCGATAGGCGCGCTCGAGCTCGCCGCGGCTGTACACGTAGACCGGCGTGCCGACCTCCGCCGCGATCCGCGCCAGCGGAACGCCTTCGCAGTGGAGCTCGTCACCTCGGTAGTCGAACGGACCGGACATGTCGCCGTTCTAGCGCAATCCGCCGGGCGGGTGCGCGCGATCAGCGACCGCTCGCGCCGGATCCGGAGAGCTCGCGGTCGACCCGATCGAGCTCGGCGATCACC
>JBQCJR010000225.1:0-2001 GCA_051952595.1 Kofleriaceae bacterium | reverse complement strand
GGGCACGGCGATCGCCAGCTTGGGCGGCTGGGGCGTCGAGCACTCCGAGCCCTTGTCGTGGGTGACCTGGCCACGCAGCGCCCGGGTGTGCTCGATCCAGACCCGCTGGACGTCCGGATCCACGGCGTGCGCCGCCATCGCCTCGCGCAGGATCTGGAGCCGCCGCTCGAACTGGCCGCCGAAGATCGTGTGTCGCGCGTGGGCGGTGCGGATCGGCTGGCCGCGATAGGCCACGTCCGGCGCGCCGAGCATCTTCGCGGTGAACTCGATCTCGCGATCGATCAGGTGCCGGCGATCCTTGCCGGCGAACATGAACCCGATCATCGCGTCGCGGAACACCCGATCGTAGAAGTCGGTGATCACCGCGCGCAGCCCGGCCTCGCCGATCCGCTCGAACAACTCGGGTCCTCGCTTGTCTTCGCTCATGCTGGCCTCACTTCCACGCGCGGTCCCGGCCGCGCGCTGGTCCCGGCGAGCGCGGGGACCACCCCGGGGTCGACGATGTCGTTGACGCTCGCGCCCGGCACGCGCCGAGCCACCCGCAGCTGCACGCCGGGGCGGCCGTGGCCCCAGCCGTGCGGCACGCTGACCACGCCGCGCATCACCGCGTCGGTGACCTCGACCGGCAGCTCGATCGCGCCGCGCGCCGTGGAGATCCGGGCGCGCCCGCCATCGACCAGCGAGCGCGCCGCGGCGTCCTCCGGATGGATCAGCAGGGTGCAGCGCGGCGGGCCCTTCACCAGCCGCTCGCTGTTGTGCATCCACGAGTTGTTGCTGCGCAGGTGGCGGCGGCCGATCAGCACCAGCTCGCGCCCGGGCGGCGCGGCGTGGCGGCGCTCGAGCCGCTGGAGGTCCGCCACGTACTCGACCGGCGCGAGGTGCAGCTTGCGATCCGGCGTGCGGAGCCGCGCCGGCAGCCGCGGCTCGAGCGGCCCGAGATCGACCCCGTGGACCGCGTCGCGCAGCCGAGAGAGAGAGAGCCGGTGCGGTCCGGTGCGCAGCGCGAGATCGAGGATCGCCTCGGGGCCGAGCGCGCCGAGCAGCTTCTCGACCACCCGGCCGCCCGGGCCGAGCCAGCGCGGCGCGCCGAGCCGCGTCCACAGCGCCAGGCAGATCTCCCAGTCGTGGCGCGCGGTCGCGGCGCGCCGCCACAGCGGCGGCGAGTACTTCGCGACGTTGCGCACCGCGAACGCGTTGAGCGCGAGATCGTAGTGCGATCGCTCGAGCGGCGAGGTCGGCGGCAGGATCACGTGGGCGAGCCGCGTGGTCTCGTTGATGTACGGATCGATCGACACCATGAAGTCGAGCGAGCCGAGCGCGCGCTCGAGCCGCGGCCCGCCGGGCGTCGATAGCACCGGGTTGCCGGCGCAGGTCACCAGCGCGTGGATCTGGCCCTTGCCGGGCGTCTCGATCTCCTCGGCGAGCGCCGAGACCGGCAGCTCGCCGCCGAACTCCGGCCGGCCGCTGACCCGGCTGCGCCACCGCGCGAACCCGCCGTCGAGGCCGAGCCGCGAGGCGAGCGGCAGCGGATCGACCGCCGGCGTGGTGAACATCAGGCCGCCGGGCTCGTCGAGGTGGCCGGTCAGCGCGTTGACCGCGTAGCACAGCCACGCCGCGAGCCCGCCGAACTCCTGCGTACACACGCCGAGCCGGCCGTAGAGCACCGCGCGCGGCGTCGTGGCGAGCGCGCGCGCCAGCTCGCGGATCTGCGGCGCCGGCACTCCGCTGATCGCCGCGGCGCGCTCCGGCGTCCACCGCGCGGCCGCGGTGCGCAGGATGTCGAGCCCGGTCGCCGCGAGCCGGCCGAGCCGGACCCGGCCCTCGGCGAACAGCACGTGGATCATCGCGAGCAGCAGCGGCGCGTCGCTGCCCGGGCGGAGGAACAGGTGGCGATCCGCGCGGTCGGCGGTCTCGGTGCGCCGCGGATCGAGCACGATCACCTTGCCGCCGCGCGCGCGGATCGCGGACATCCGGCCGCGCACGTCCGGCGCGGTCATGATG
>JBQCJR010000224.1:0-11143 GCA_051952595.1 Kofleriaceae bacterium | reverse complement strand
GGTACTCGGTCTGGAAGATCGAGTTGGTCCACGCGGCGGCGTGCCGGCTCCCCGACCACTCCTCGACGATCGCCGCGTGGCACGCCGCGCAGCCACGGGCATCGAGCAGCTCGTCGGGCGCCGCGCCGGGATCGATCGCGCGCGTGCCGCCCTCGGGGCGAACCTGCCACGCGGGCGGCGCCTCGCGGACCGGCGCCGGGGCGGTGCTCGACGATACGCCACACGCCGCGAGCGCCGCGGCGAGCGCGATGCAGCCCACGCGGGTCACTTCGCGGCGACCGCGTCGCGCCGGGTCGCGTCGATCAGGAAGCCGTTCCAGTTCACCGAGCGGCCGCCCGCGAGCATCGGCTTGCCGGCCTCGGTGGTCCACCGGTAGCCCTCGACGTGGCCCTCGCCGACCGTCAGCATCAGCTTGCCGGTCGCGTCGTACACCAGGATCTCGACGGTGCGCCCGATGTACGAGCCCTCGCGGCCCTCGAGCTTCTCGCACCGCCCAATGGCGAGCGCCTGGACGCGCGCCGGCCCGGTGGCCTCCTTCGACGCCGCGCGCCCCACCCAGTAGACGTCGGACTTGCACTTCTTGTCGGTTCGCATGAACTCGTCGATCGACAGCTTCTCCTTGAGGTCCAGCACGCGCAGCTGATCCGAGAACATCGACGCCACCGTGCCGAGCATCGGCAGCCGGATCGCATCGCCGCGTAGATCCGGCCCGGTGCCGGTGTGGATGTCGCCGAGCGTGGTGATCTGGAGGCCATCGACCGCGATCAGCTTGGTGCGGTTGGTCGGCGCGAGCTGCGCGCGGGTCAACGAGCCGAGGTTCTTCTCGAGCGAGCTCGCGAACGCGAGCGCGTCCTTCCACTCCTTGGCGAACGCGGCGTCCTTCTGGGCCATCGCGAGCACCGACTCGCGATCCGGCGGGAAGTCCACCTCGAACTCGGTGCGCGTGATCTCGTACGCGGGATAGAGCGGCAGCGTGCCGCGCTGGCTCTTGAACGCCTTGGCCGCCGCGATCCGCGAGGCGCGCCACGCCATCAGCTCGGCGCGCTTGCCCTTCTCGAACGCCGGGTTGTCCGGGGTCGCCGACGTGGCGAACACCTGGACGTCGCTGATCGCCAGATCGGGGTACTTCGTCCCCTCGTACACCGAGCGGACCCCGAGCTCCACCGCGCTAACCGGGCCGTTCGGCTGCTCGATCGCGAGCTCCTGCCAGCCCTCCTGATCGGCGAGCACGACCTTCTTCTCGACCTTGCTGGGCAGCAGGCGGAGCGTGATCTCCTTGGCCCGCGCGTTGGCCTTCCACAGCTCCTTCGACTTCTGGTAGCCGTTCCGGATCCGGAGCCGGATCTTGGTGGTGTCCTCGAGCCTGGTGACGCCGATCTGTAGCCACTCGCCCGCGCCGCTCGACTTGGCGCCCTCGACCCACGCGGTGGCCGGATCGTCGTCGGCGACGTAGTTCGGGTGGTAGTTCTCGACGAATTGGTTCCAGTCGTTCCACAGGAACGTGCTGGACTCGACGGTGTTGGAGTGCAGCCGGCGCTCGGTGGGAGCTCCAGCAGGCGCGGCGCCGGCGGGCGCGGCCCACAGCAACGCGGTCGATAGCGCAGCGAACGCAAACGGCTTCATGTCCACCTCAACGTTGGGCAGACCCGAAGTATGCCTCGCCTTCGGCGAGAATTCCGCGGTCGAAGCTACTTGGCGAACGGCGGCTGCGCCGTCGGTGCGGGCACGCCGTACCGGGTGCGCGCCCACTGCAGGAACGGCTCGCCGGCCAGCTCGAGCGCCGCGCGGCACACCTCGGTGACGTGCACCGGGAAATCGCGCCCGGGCGGACGATCGAGCACCCAGCGCAGGAAGCTGCGCTCGGGGCCGGCGGCGAGCTCGTGGACCGCGGTGCCGGCGTGCTTGCCGAACCCGAGCACGATCACGTCACCCTCCCAGCGCAGGTGGCGCGACGGGCCGACCCAGCTCGCGCGGCCGGGATCGCACACGTTCGCGATCTGGGTCCAGTCCTGGCCGTCGAGGTTGAACGCGCGGAGCATGCCGGCGAGCACGCGGCCGGTCGCCGCGACGTCCGCGCTCGCGCTGTGCGCCGAGGCGAACCCGTTGCCCACGAACCGCTGGTGCGCGTGCTGGAGGCTGCGCGGCTCGCACTGCTGCCACAGCCGGAACGGATCGACGATCTGCTTGGTGGAGAAGTCGATCGCCTGCCGGCCGAGCCGCGCCAGCTCGGCCTGCAACATGTCGATGTCGAACGCGAGGTTGTAGCCGACGATCACCTCGGCATCGGCGAACGCCGCGATGATCTCGTCCACCACCGCACCAAACGACGGGCAGTCCTCGAGATCTGCCATCGAGATCCCGTGCACCGCCTGGGCGCCGGGGTGGATCGGCACCGCCGGCTTGATCCGCCAGGTCTGGCTCGGGGCGTCGTCCTCCAGGCCGCGCTGGATGCACAGCTCGATCACCTGGTCCTGGACGCGATCCGTGCCGGTGGTCTCGCAGTCGAACACCACGACCCGCGGCCCGGAGGGGACCCCCACGGGGTCGATAGGCGGGGGCTCCGGCGCTGGCGCCGGCGTCGGGCGCCCCTCGAACAGCGAGAGCGTGCCTTCCACGGTGGAGCGACTCTAGAGCCCCCCTCTGACACTCGGAGTGTGCGAGATCGCCAAGCGATCGAATACGTTAGCGTTCCCCGAGATCGGCTACAGTCGTCGGGTGCTGCGCGCCTGGCCGTTCTCCGTCGCTGTGACCGTCGCTGTGACCGCCCTCGCGGGGTGCAAGGTCAAGGACCCTCCGCCGATCCAGGAGACCTGGACGGACGACTTCGAGCGCGACGCCCCCGGCCCCAACTACTACGCGAGCGGCGAGGGGTACGCGGTGCGCAACGGCGCGCTGTCGGCCAAGGGCGCCCACAACCACCCGCTCTGGATGCGCCGCAAGATCCCGCGCGATGTCCGGATCGAGCTCGATGTGTGGTCGACCGAGGCGCGCGGCGATCTGAAGATCGAGGTGTTCGGAGATGGTCACTCGTACGACCCGGACGGCGGCGCCTACATGGCGACCGGCTACGAGCTGATCTTCGGTGGCTGGTACAACACCAAGTCGATCATCGCGCGGCTGGACGAGCACGGCCCGGACGTCGTGCAGCGCACCGATGTCAAGGTGGTCCCGAACAAGCGCTATCACTGGAAGATCGAGCGCCAGGGCAAGCAGCTGCGCTGGTTCATCGATGACATGGCCCAACCGTTCCTCTCGTACGACGATCCGCGTCCGCTCGACGGTGCCGGTCACGACTACTTCGGGTTCAACAACTGGGAGACCGATACCTGGTTCGACAACCTCGTGATCACACCTCTGTGAGCTACAATCTGCGACTTCGATTCCCGTCGGTCCCCTCTGGTGACGGCAGATGGAGCAGTTCGGCAAATACTCGCTGATCCGCAAGATCGGCACCGGCGGAATGGCCGAGGTGTTCCTGGCGCGCACGACGGTCGCGCAGGGGCTCAACAAGACGCTCGTCATCAAGAAGATCCACACCGCGTACGCGCGGAGCCGGCAGTTCGTCGCGATGTTCGTCGACGAGGCCAAGATCGCGCTCGGGCTCAACCACCCGAACATCATCCAGGTGTTCGACTTCGGCGCGGTCGGCGACACCTACTTCCTGGCGATGGAGTGGGTCGAGGGGCTCGACCTGCTGCGCGTGCTCCAGGAGGCGGCGAAGGCGCGCCAGCGTTTGCCCTACGGCCTGTCGGCGTACATCGTGCAGCAGCTCTCGAAGGGGCTCGACTACGCCCATCGCAAGGCCGACGAGTTCGGCCAGGCGCTCGGCATCGTGCACCGCGATATCTCGCCGCAGAACATCCTGCTGTCGTGGGATGGCGGCGTGAAGATCGTCGATTTCGGGATCGCCCGCGCGCGCGACGTGCACGAGGAGCAGGGCGTCATCAAGGGCAAGTTCGCGTACATGTCGCCGGAGCAGGCGCGCGGCGAGCCGGTCGATTGCCGCAGCGACGTGTTCGCGGCGGGCATCGTGCTGTTCGAGCTGGTGTGCGCGCGGCCGCTGTTCCACGGCAAGGGCAAGGAGGCGCTCGAGATGGTGAAGTCGGGCGCGATCCCGCGGCCGCGCGACATCGCGCCCGAGCTGCCGGAGACGCTCGAGCGGATCATCCTGAAGGCGCTCGCGTTCCACCGCGCGGATCGCTACCAGACGGCGCGCGATCTCCAGCACGAGCTCGGCCGGTTCCAGCTCGAGTGGGCGCAGCGCACCGGCGCGCTGACCGATAGCGGCGCGCTCGCCCAGCAGCTCGCGCAGCTCGCCGCGGATCAGCGGGTCGTCGCGCCGCGGCCGCCGGCCGAGAGCAGCGCGCGGGCCGCCGCGGTGGCGATCGCGGCGGCGATCGAGGATCCGGGCGCGGCGGCGGGCGAGCCCACCGGGGGCACGACCGGCCGCGCGCCCACCCCTGCCCCGTCGGCGTCGCTCGGCTCGCTGGGATCGCTCGGCTCCTCGGCAGGCGAGCCGGCGCGGCCGCGCGATCCGCGCGAGCGCAAGTACGTCTACGTGCTGCAGGGGATCGTGCGCGGCATGGCATCGCTCGAGCGGCGGCTCGGCGCGGCGGGCGCGGCGCGGCTGGTCCACGAGTTCTACAAGGTGGCGCGCGACGTCGCGTTCAAGCACCACGCGTTCCTCGATGCGCCGCGGCCGGAGGATCCGGCGCCGATCGGCGCGACCGGCGAGACGGCGATCCGCGCGGTGGTCGGGCTGCCGATCGCGGGCGAGGACGACGCGGGGCACGCGATCAAGCTGTCGCTCGCGCTGGTCGATGCGCTCGACGGGATCGGCTCGGACGTCGAGCCGGAGCTGCGGCTCGCGCTCGCGGTGCAGCGCGGCGTGGCGCTGGTCCGGCGCACCGAGGTCAAGGGCGAGCCGTCGTTCGAGCTCGAGGAGGCGACCGCGGCGTTCGCGCACCGGCTGGCTCGCCAGGCGCGCGGCGCGGAGATCCTGGTCGGCGGGCGGGTGTTCCGGTCGGCGCGCGCCGACTGGAACTTCGAGGCGCTGCCGGCGATCGATCTGCCCGACGACCTGCCCGGCACCGCGGCGAGCAAGCTCGCGATCGACGACGAGACGGATCCGGGGGTCAAGCGCGCGCGGGTGTACCGGCTGCGCGGGCCCAAGGAGCGCGCCCAGCGGCTGCGCGAGCGGCGCGACACCGGCCGGCTGCACGGCCGCGAGCTCGAGCTGAAGGCGCTGCGCGACGCGTGGCGCGACGTGCTGGTCACCCGGCGCAAGCGACAGGTGGTGATCCTCGGCGACGCGGGGGTGGGCAAGCGGACGCTGGTGCGCAGCTTCCTCGAGGGGATCGCGCCGAGCGAGGCGGTGATCATCCGGACCTCCGGCCGGGTCGGCACCGCGATGACGCCGTACGGCGTGCTCGCGGATCTCGCGCGCGACGTGCTCGGGCTCGCCGAGGACGCCGAGCCCCACGAGGTCGAGCGCCGGCTGCTCCGCGGGATGCCGCTGATCTTCCCCGGCGAGGAGACCTCGCGCGAGGCGCGCACCGCGCTGCAGATCTTCGGCATGTTGCTCGGCGCGCGCGGCGCCGCGCCGGCCGCCGAGGTCGACGCCGAGACCCGCCGCCAGACGCTGATCCAGCTGCTCAACCGCATCGAGCAGCGGCTCGAGAGCGGCCGGCCGATCGTGCTGGTCGGCGAGGACATCCACTGGGCGGACCAGGACAGCCAGGAGCTGTTCGCCGCGCTGCTCCGGGTCGACACGCCGCGGCCGATCTTCGGCCTGATGACCAGCCGGCCCGAGCCGCGGATCCAGAAGCTCGCCAAGGAGCTCGGCACCGAGCTGCTGCACCTGGACGAGATGCCGGACGCGGCGCGCCGCCAGCTGCTCGCCGAGCGGTTCGTGCCGGGGCACGACATCGACGAGCTGGTCGAGCAGATCGCCGCGCGCGCCGGCGGCAACGCGTTCTTCATCCAGGAGCTGCTCGACACGCTGATCGAGCGCGGCATCGTGGTGCCGGACTCGGACGACGGCGAGTACCCGGGGCTGCTGCGGTGGGTCCAGCGCGACGCGCCGATCCACGTGCCGACCACGATCGAGGATCTGCTGCTCACCCGGATCGACAACCTGCCGCCGGCCGAGAAGGACGCGCTGATCCACGCGGCGGTGCTCGGCCGCCACGTCCCGGCGAGCCAGCTCGCGCAGCTGCTGGGCAAGCCGGTGCGGCTCGAGCTCGACGAGCTGGTGCGCCGCGGCCTGCTCTCGCCGCGCGACGGCGAGTACCGGTTCAAGAACGACATGACGATGACGGTCGCGTACGCGCTGATCCCGCACGACGCGCGGGTCCAGATGCACCGCTCGGTGGCGGCGCGGATCGCCGGCGCGGCGGGCTACCGGCTCGGCCAGGACGACGCGCTGATCGCGCGCCACCTCGAGCTGGCGGGCGACGAGCTCGCGGCGGCGGAGCGCTACCTGCGCGCGGCCGGCCACGCGGTCGAGCTCGGCGGCAACGCCGATGCGTTTCGCCAGCTGACCCGCGCGCTCAAGCTGCTCCCGTCCGGCGACCACGAGCGGCGGTTCACCGCGCACCGGCTGCGCGAGGAGATCCTGCGCCGGCTCGCCAAGCGGCCACAGCAGCTGCGCGAGCTGCACGCGCTGCGCAAGGAGGCCGACGCGATCGGCGCGCCGGGCAAGCTCGCGCAGTCGCACTGCGCGCTCGCCCAGTTCTACATCGACGTGGGCAAGGCGCCCGCCGCCCAGCGCGCGGCGGCCCCGGCGCTCCAGTACGCGCGCGAGGCCGGCGACGTGCTGCTCGAGGCCGAGGCGCTGCGGCTGCGCGCCGCGATCGCGCGCATGGTCGGCAACGCCGACGAGTCGCTGCGGCTGGTCGAGCAGGCGCTCGAGCTCTCGGATCGCGCCGCGGCGCCCCACGCCGAGGCGAGCCGGCCGCCCACCCCGGTGCTGATGGCGCGCGCGACGATCCTCAACCAGCGCGGCACCACGCTGTGGAACATCGGGCGGCTCGAAGCGGCGATCGAGAGCTACGCCGAGGCGCTCGTGATCTACCGCGCGATCGGCCTCGCGCGGCTCGAGGCGCGCGCGCTCAACAACATGGGGATCGTGTTCGCCGCGCTCGGCGAGTACGAGGAGGCGCTCGCGCACTACAAGAGCGCGCTCAAGATCGACCAGGCGCTCGGCGACCGCAGCGGGATCGCGCAGAAGCTCGGCAACATCGGCCAGTGCTACTCCGACCTCGGCGACGTCGAGCGCGCCGAGAGCTACCTCGGCAAGGCGCTCAAGGTGGCCGAGCAGACCGACGATCTCTCGGCCGCCGCGGACGCCGCGGTGTCGCTCGGCCAGACCAAGCTACAGCGCGGCCAGCACCGCGCCGCGCTCGAGATGTTCGAGCGCGGCCTCGCCCTCGCGACCGAGAACCGCGATCGCTACCAGGAGGTGCGCGCGCTCCAGTACATCGCGCTCGCGCACCTCGAGGGCGGCGACCCGCCCGAGGCCGCGCTCGAGATGGCGCGCTCGACCACCGAGTGGGCGCGCAAGATGCCCATGCTGGTCGGCATCATCCACGGCCTCGCCTTCCAGGGCCTCGCGCTGTCCAAGCTCGGCCGCCACGCCGAGGCCACCGCCGCCCTCGACGAGGCGGTGCAGCTGCTCGAGGGCGCGCGACCCGAGGGCGCCGAGCACCTGCACCGCTGGCGCGCCGAGGTGCTGGCCGCCGCCGGGCGCGACGACGAGGCGCGGGCCGCCGCGGCGCGGGCGACCGCGGAGGTCGAGGCCAAGGCGGCGAAGCTGCGCGACCCGGAGCTGCGCGGGCACTTCCTCGCGAGCCGGACGCGCGCGTAGCGGGCCGCACCGGGCCGCGACGCGGGTTCGTCACGATGTGACGGCGAATCTCACGCCTGGTCGTGGATGCGACCTACAGCGAGCCAGCGCGGCCTGGCACTTTTCCTTGCAGTCTCGACCAGCTGCACGAGCGGTGCCCCCTGGGGCGCCGACCCGGGCGGGTCGGATGACGTCCCCCTCCCCGGCGAGACCGCCAGGGGCGTGGCCAACCCCGGTGGATCTCCGCCGCGCGGGCAGATCGTGCGCAGCACCCCCGTGGGGACCGTGCCCGGAACGGCCGCCGTCGACCCGAACGGGAACTTCAGCTACTCGATCCCGATCGAGGTCCCCGCGGGCGTCAACGGCGCGCAGCCGTCGCTGGCCCTGACGTACGGCGGCACGGGGCACGGCAACGTCGGCGTCGGCATGCAGCTCAGCGGCCTGTCCTCGATCACGCGCTGCCCGAGGACGCTCGGCCGCGACGGCCACCACCGGCCGATCTCGTGGAACCAGACCGATGCGCTGTGCCTCGATGGCGAGCGGCTGATCGCCAACACCGGCGCGAACGGCCAGCACGGCACCGAGTACCGGCCGACCGCATCGCCGCTCGTGCGCGTGGTGGCGGCGGGGGCCTCGGACGCCGCCGGGTCGCGCTTCATCGTGCACAACCCCGATGGCACGCGCCTCGAATACGGCGAGCAAGACCCCTCCGGGGGACCGGGCGCGGCCACCGTGCTCGGCCGCCCCGCCGCGAACCGCCTCGTCCCGCTGGTCTGGTCGCTCCGGCGCTCCACGGACCGGTTCGGCAACGAGGTCGAGTACGAGTACGCCAAGACCCACGGCGTGGCGGTCGGCGATCTCGATTCGGATCAGCGCCTGGTCGCGATCCACTACGGGCGCAACCAGGCCGCCGGCACGTCGCACACCCGCACGGTCCGGTTCGAGTACCTCGACGTCGTGGAGCGGTACTTCCAGAACGGCAGCTTCGACAAGGAGCCGCGCGTGCAGTTCGGCTTCGTCGCCGGCCAGCGGACCGAGCATCGGTACCTGCTCGAGGGCGTGGCGACCGAGGTGCACGGCGGGCTCGTCCACCGCTATCGCGTGACCTACGAGCCGGTGCCGGCGGATCGCGACGGCTCGCGCGGCGAGGCCCGGTTCTTCGCGCGCTCGGTGACGATGTGCGACGCCGCCAACGTCTGCCTGCCCGAGACGACCTTCACCTGGTCGTGGGGGCCGTCCACCGCGGTGACCCACTCGCTCGATGGCTTCGCGTTCGATGGCGTGCCGTTCTATCCGCAGCCGCCGGCCTCGGCGCTCGCGAGCGCGGAGCCGCCGTCGTACGAGCGCGCGGCGGCGCAGGTGATGGGTGACTTCGACGCCGACGGCGATCTCGACATGCTCGTGTCCCCCGAGCCGATCAACCAGGTCGACGGGATCCACCTCGCGTTCTGGCAGCTGTGGCTCATGCAGGGCGAGGTCCACGCGCCGATCCAGACCAACGCCCTGGGCATCTGGAACGAGGTGTCCACCGCGACGAGCCCGGTCGGCGCGAGCCTGCCCGAGGCGACCAAGAAGAACTACGCGCTGAAGCGCCAGCTCGACGAGAAGGCCCAGCCGATGGCGTTCGCCATCAACTACGACGGGACGCATGGCACCGACGTGCTCGTCGGCGTGCCGGCGCAGCACCTCGCGGGCGCGTTCATGGATCCGCCGTGGGGGCTCGGCCGCCACACCTACCGGGATCGCGGGTCGAACCTCGTCACGCCGGAGTACGGCAAGCCGCGGCGCCACGAGGCCGACTTCGAGGGCCACCCCGGCATCATGAGCGGGCTCGAGGTGATGAGCCTCGTCCCCGGCTCGACCTCGGAGCTCGAGGTGAAGTCGCTCGGGTATCAGGACGCGCGCCCGATCCTCTGGGCGTATCCGCTGGATCTGAATGGCGACCAGCTCACCGATGTCATGTTCTGCCAGGCCAACGAATCTTATCTGCCGACCGCCGATCTGCCGGTCCACCCCGAGAGCGGCGCCGGCACGAAGTGGCTCGAGGGCCAGGTGCGCTACGCGCTCAACACGCCCGGCTCGGGGATCGACCTCTCGAACGGCGGTCTGCCGCTGGCCCAGCCCTCGAGCGACGCGTACTGGGAGCGCTGCCACTTCAACGACTACGTCTACGTGAACGACGTGTACGGCGATGGTCGCGAGCAGCTGCTGCGCGTGCGGTTCATCGAGCAGCCGTGGCCCACGCCCGCCGATTCGGGCGCGTACTTCGGCCAGTCGGAGGAGGACTACTTCACGGATCTGTTCGGCGCGAGCGTCCACAACGACTTCGACCAGATCGCGAATCCGACGTACAAGGCCCACGTCTTCGACGACCAGACCGGCACGATCAAGATCGTCGATACCGGCCTGCCGTTCGACCGCTTCCTGCGCTGGCGGTTCCGCGCCGGGAACACGGTGAAGCGCTACAGCGGGCTCCGGCCCGGCGTGGCCGGCCAGCTCGACGCCCCCACGGAGTGGGACATCAAGAAGACCGCGCTCACCAGCTTCTTGACCCAGCCGGTGGCCGGGCGTGGGCTCGGCGATGGCCGGTGGGGAGACTTCAACGGCGACGGTCTGGTCGACCTCGCGATCGTGGACTTCAGCCGCAGCTGCGCCAAGGCGTACTGCTCGTCGCTCACCGAGGACTTCCAGTGCGCCTCCTGGGAGGAGGCGGCCAAGGCCTGCACGCTGGAGGACGTGGTCTGGTGGGCCAAGAACCCGATCGAGGCGAGCTACGAATCGATCGGCGTGACGGTGTACTGGAACACCGGCAACGGGTTCCGCCAGGGCGGCAGCTTCGACGACGATCTGTGGAATGGCGAGATCTACGACCCGGCGAAGGCGCGGCGCGAGTGGCGGACCGAATGGGCGAGCTCGATCGTCACCGACCTGAACAAGGACGGGATCAGCGACCTGTTCTACTTCAACGCCGATCTGATCGAGAACCAGCCGTACCTGTCGTGCAACAGCATCCAGTCGTGCCCCGAGCGCGCGGGCGACGTGCTGTTCCGCATGGCGCCTTCGGCGATCTTCGGCTCGCACTCGGGCGCGGGCCATCCGCGGGCCCACATCGGCGTCGACCTCAACGCCATGGTCGAGGATCTCGATATCGACGACGACATCTCGGTCTGGGGCATCGATCTCAAGCACGTCCCCGGGGCCAAGATCGATGACGGGCAGCTGCCCTCCTACCTCTACGATTCGCTCGTGAACGCGGAGTCGGAGGACCAGTTCTCGCTGGTGACCAAGTACGAGGCG
>JBQCJR010000223.1:0-7500 GCA_051952595.1 Kofleriaceae bacterium | reverse complement strand
AAGGCGTCGCTGCGCGGCGCCGCCGAGGCGAAGGGCCTGAAGGACAAGTGGCTGATCACCAACACCCGGTCCTCGGCCGAGCCGTTCCTGACCTACTCGACCCGCCGCGATCTGCGCGAGAAGGCGTGGCGGATGTGGGTCAGCCGCGGCGACCACGCCGGCGCCAAGGACAACAAGCCGGTGATCACGCAGATCCTCACGCTGCGCGCCGAGCGCGCGAAGCTGCTCGGCTTCCCGAGCCACGCGCACTGGATCCTCGACGACAACATGGCCAAGACGCCGGACGCGGCGATGGACCTGATGATGAAGGTGTGGAAGGCGGCGGTGGCGCGCGCCCGCGAGGAGGTCGCGGACATGCAGAAGATCGCGGACGCCGAGGGCGCGAAGATCAAGATCGAGCCGTGGGACTACCGGTTCTACGCGGAGAAGGTGCGCAAGGCGAAGTACGACCTCGACCAGAACGAGGTCAAGCAGTACCTCCAGCTCGACAAGATGCGCGACGCCATGTTCTGGGCGGCGCAGCAGCTCTACGGCCTGACGTTCAAGCCGATCAAGGGCGTGCCGGTCTACCACCCCGACGTGACGGTGTACGAGGTGACCCGCGGCGGCAAGCGCGTGGGGCTGTGGTACTTCGATCCGTACGCGCGCGACGGCAAGCGCTCCGGCGCGTGGATGAACGAGTACCGCACGCAGGAGGCGTTCAAGGGGGCGGTCACGCCGATCGTCTCGAACAACTCCAACTTCGTGAAGGGCAAGCCGGGCGAGCCGGTGCTGATCTCGTGGGATGATGCGACGACGCTGTTCCACGAGTTCGGCCACGCGCTGCACGGCCTCAATTCGAACGTGAAGTACCCGACGCTCGCCGGCACCAACACGCTGCGCGACTTCGTCGAGTTCCCGAGCCAGATCAACGAGCACTGGCTGGCGACGCCCGAGGTGCTGAACAAGTTCGCGCTCCACTACCAGACCAAGCAGCCGATCCCGAAGGCGCTGGTCGACAAGATCCAGAAGGCGAAGAACTTCAACCAGGGGTTCAAGACGGTCGAGTACCTCTCGTCGGCGATCTACGATCTGAAGATCCACACCGCGTCGACGGCCAAGCCGATCGATGCGGGCGTGTTCGAGAAGGCGGCGATGAAGGAGATCGGCGCGCCTTCCGAGATCGTGATGCGCCACCGCCCGACCCAGTTCGGCCACATCTTCTCCGGAGATGGCTACTCGGCCGGGTACTACAGCTACATGTGGGCCGACACGCTGACCGCGGATGCGGGCGAGGCGTTTGTCGAGGCCGGCGGCTACTACGACAAGGCGACCGCGAAGCGGTTCCTCGAGACGATCATGAGCACCGGCAACTCGATCCCGCCGGAGGACGCGTTCCGCAAGTTCCGCGGCCGCGACGTCGATACGAACGCGCTGATGCGCGACCGCGGCTTCCCGGTCGCGAAGTAAGCGGCGGCGCGGCGGGCGCCGGGGATACAATGCCGGCCGCCATGGCCTACCGGCGCTCGCCTGTCATCGTCATCGACGCCGATCTCATCTACGACTGGGACTCGTTTCACAGCGTGTTCGCGAAGACGTGTGGCTTCCCCGGCTACTACGGCCGCAACGGGAACGCGTGGATCGACTGCATGCGGTCGTTCGACCACGGGTCGGATGCCCAGGTGACCACGGCCACGTGTGATCCGGGCGAGGTCGTGACCCTGCACATCGAGGGAGCCACGGCGTTTGCCACGCGGTGCCCGGAGCAGTACCAGTTCCTCGTCGAAGGTACGGCGTTCATCAACTGGGCTCGATTGGAGCGCGGCGAGCCTTCGTTGCTCGCCTTGGCGTTCGTCTTCGACCCCGACGACCCGGACCAGCCCCTCAACTAGCGCGGTGGATGCGCTCGGCGATCTCGTGACTCAGCGCGCGTAGGACGCGAGCTGCGAGAAGTGGCGGACGCCGCCGGATGGGTCGGAGGTGTCGCCGGCCATCAGCGCCAGGAACCGCGCGAACGCGGCGCTGCCGGCGAGCGCGGACATGATGGCCTCGGCGGCGGCGCGGCTCTCCCACCAGATGAGGTCGACATAGCCGCCGTGCTCGTCGCGCAGGAGCTCGCGGCGCAGGAAGCCGGACTGGTTCGCGAGCAACTCGCGCTGGAGGGCCTCGGCGGCGTCGCGGACCTCCTGCTCGGTGACGCCGGGACGGACGCGAAACGGGGCCCACTCCATCGTGATCGTGTCGGTGTTGGTCATGCGCTTGTGATGCGCCGGCACCCTGACGGAAACTGTCACCAATGCCACGCGCCGATCGATTGATGGATCTGGTCGATCTCCTGCGCGGGCGCGAGACGGTGACGATCGAGACGATCGCGAGCGAGCTCGGAGTGACCCCACGCACGGTCTATCGCGACCTCGCGCTGCTCCGGGATCGCGGGATGCCGGTCGTGGGCGACCCGGGGCCCGGCGGAGGTGTGCGGCTCCATCGCGACCGCGGGGTCACCGCGGTGCACCTCGCGACCGCGGAGGTCATCTCGCTGTGGCTCGCGGCGCGGCTCTCCGCGGTCACCAGCGAGCTGCCGTGGAGCGCCGAGGCGCGCTCCGGGATGGCCAAGCTGCTCGACAGCCTGCCGCGCGAGAAGGTCAAGGAGCTCCGCTTGCTGTGCCGGCGCATCCTCGTCGGTCAGCCCGCGAGCCCACGCGTGCGAGAGCGCGCCGGATCGCCGCCCAGGAGCCTGCTCGGGCTGTTCGAGCGCGCGTTCACCAGCGGCGTCGCGCTCGCGTTTGCGTATGTCGATCGCGAGGGCCGGCCGTCCACGCGCCGCATCGAGCCGCATGGCTTGGTCGTCGAGCCGCCCGTCTGGTACATCGCCGCGCTCGACCTCGACAAGCAGGAGCCGCGCACGTTCCGCATGGACCGCATCTCGCACCCTCGGCTCGTGCCCGAGCATCGGTTCCGGCCGGATCCGGCGATCCTCGATCGGCAGTTGCCGGATCGCGAGCGATGGAAGCCGCTGACGGCCTCGTAGCGGAGCTGGGCTCCCGGAGCCCTGTGGACATGAGGCGCCTGTGACCTGCGCCAACATAGACACAGGTTGCGCGGTGGTTCGCAGCTCGACAGGCGCTTGGACAACCGTCGGCCCTGGCAGGCCGACGGTTGCCCACATGACCACAGGGCCTGCTGCTACCGGGGGAGATTTTCGATTGGGAGGAAGAGGAACAGCGGGGATGGCTAGCAGGGCGGCCCCGGCGTCTCGTGGATCGAGATCGCTGGATGGTGGCGCGACCAGCCGGTCGAGAGCAGCCATGTGCGGGGTGAGAAGACGAGGAGCGGCTGGTAGTCGGCGGGCGGAACGAAGCGGGCGCCGCCGAGCTCCTGCCAGGACGGGAACGAGATCGCCGACGAGAACGGATCGATCTGCCAGGTGCGGGTGTGCGGCGCGCGATCTTCGCGATGGCGGCGCCAGTTGTTCAAGACGTAGGCGAGGCAGTGGCGGACGGCGCGGGGCGAGGTCAGCGGGCGCGCGTGGTAGTGGTCCGGGAAGACGGCACCTCGGCGGCCGGTGACTGCGTTGATGTGTTTCGCGGCGGAGATCTCGAAGCCCTGCATGCCACGCGCGAGCGCGAGCTTGTGCTCGGCTTCGGTGATCAGGTGCACGTGGTTGCCCTGGATGCTCATATGCACGATGCGGAAGTTCGGCCGGCGTGCGGTCACGATGGTGGCCGCGCGGAACGCGGCGAACATCTCGTTCGTGCGCAGGCGAGTGACGTCCTCGGCCACCCGGATCGTCACGTGGACCGGATAGTGGGCGACGTGCTCCGGCCGTTGCTTGTGCGGCTGACTCGATCGCGCGCCCTTCGGCGGACGCCCCGCACCTGGTCGCTTGCCACCGCGCTGCTTGAACGGCAGCTCCTGCTGCACCTTCCGCATGCCCACTCCGTCGACGAATCGTTGATTTCGCCGATATCGATAACATGGCGATCTGACATCAGCGCACGCACAGCGACCGTCCGAACTCCGGACACATCGTCCGAACCTCGGACGTATCGGGCAGTCGGGGAGCTCGAGCTCGACGAGCATCTCCCGACCTATCCGCTCGCCACCATCACGCGGTGGCCATCCCCGCCCTGCCAGCTGTTCCTCTTCTTCCCCCGGAGGGGATCCCGAAAATCTCCCCGGTAGCAGCGGGCCCTGTGGGCATGTGGGCAACCGTCGGCCTGCGAGGGCCGACGGTTGTCCAAGCGCCTGTCGAGCTGCGAACCACCGCGCAACCTGCGTCTATGTTGGCGCAGGTCACAGGCGCGTCATGTCCACAGGGCTCTGCGACTAACGCTCTGGCAGCGGCACGAACTCGGTCTCGTCGTGGAACACCTTTGCGAACCGGCCCTCGCGCCAGGCGGACTTGGCCTCCTCGATGCGCTCGCGCGAGGTCGCGACGAAGTTCCACCAGATGTGGCGCGGGCCGTCGATCGGCGCGCCGCCGACGAGCATCACGTTCGCGGCGGTGAGCGCGCGGAGCTCGGCGCGGGCACCGGGGCGCAGCACGATCATCTGCGCCTCGCCGAACGTCTGGCCGGCGAGCTCGATCGAGCCGTCGACGACGTAGATCGCGCGCTCGGCGTGCTCGTCGTCGACCTCGAGAATCGCGCCGGCGTCGAGCCGGGCGTGCACGTACAGGGTCGGCAGCAGCACGCGGGTGGGCGCGCGCTGACCGTAGGCGGTCCCGGCGAGCACGCGGAGCTCGGCGCCGGGGCGGCGCACGAGCGGCAGGGTGGCGCTGGGGTGGTGCTCGAACGTCGGATCGGCGTCCTCGCGATCGCGCGGCAGCGCGACCCAGGTCTGGAGGCCGTGCAGGCGGGCGCCGCGCTCGCGGAGCTCGGGCGGGGTGCGCTCGGAGTGCGCGATGCCCTTGCCGGCGATCATCCAGTTCACGTCGCCGGGCTCGATCCGCTGCTCCGAGCCCACGCTGTCGCGATGGACGAGCGCGCCGTCGAACAGGTACGTGATCGTCGCGAGCCCGATGTGCGGGTGCGGCGGGGTGTCCACGCCCTCGCCGGGCGCGAGCTCGGCGGGCCCCATGTGATCGAAGAAGATGAACGGGCCGACCAGCCGGCGGGCGGCGACCGGCAGGCTGCGGCGCACCGAGAAGCCACCGATGTCGCGAGGGCGCGTCGGGATGATCAGATCGATCGGCGACTCGACCTCGGTCACGGCGCGCTCCGGGGGGCGATGCCGAGGTGGTGATGGGTCGCGCCGATGCACTTGTCCATCACGACGACGAGCCCGCCGGCGGTCGCGCGCGCCGCGGCGTCATCGTTGGTCACCCCGAGCTGGAGCCACAGCACCTTCGCGCCGATCGCGACGGCCTCGTCGGCGATCGCCGGGGTCTCCTCGGACCGCCGGAACACGTCGACGATGTCGACCGGGCGGCCGATCGCGGCGAGCGAGGGGTACGCGCGCTGGCCGAGCACCTCGGTCTCGCGCGGGTTGACCGGGATGACCTCGTACCCCGCCGCCAGCAGCTGCTTCATGATCGCGTGCGACGTGCGCTCGGGGTTCGACGACGCGCCGACCATCGCGATTGTGCGCGCCTCGACGAGGATCTCGCGCAGCGCCTCGTTCGATGGGTTGACGTGTGGCATGTGCCAACTCTAGCCCGGAAGAGGTCAGGCGGCGCCGACGAGGCCACGCTTGCGCAGCTTGCGGAGCTGGGCGCGCAGCTCCTTGTCCTCGAGCTCCTCGCGGAGCGCCGGGCGAGCGGCGAGGCAGGACGACCACGCGGCCTGGATGAACGCCTCGGAGTCCAGGTCGTGGGCCGCGGCGAGCTCGGCGGCCTTGGCGAGCAGCTCGGTGAGCTCGTCGACCCACGGCTCGGACGGGGTGGAGGCCACGAGGAGCGAGGAAGCGGACAGCGCCGGGTTGGGAGGAGCCATGGCAACAACAGAATCATCGCCGGGCGCTCCCGCTTCGCCTGTTCGGCCAGGGCACCGACTGGAAGATCGGCCAGCCTTTTGCGAAGCGGCGCCTCCGTGTTAACGAACAGCCATGCGCCTTGTCCTCGGCTGCGCTGTAGCAGCTGCCCTGTTGCTCCCCGCCTGCAAGCCCAAACAAGTCGCGGCACCGGAGCCAGCTTCCCGGTAATCGCGCGCCGAGATCGAGCAGAAGCTGCGCGAGCGACTCGCCAAGATCGATGGCGACGCGTGCGTCAAGGCGGACTGGCTGTCCGACGTCGCGACCGAGGCGAGCGGGCTCGAGGGCGAGGTGGCCGAGGAGCTGAAGGCCCAGCACATCCACAGCTGCAAGCAGCTGCGCACCGCGCAGGATCCCGGCGCCGCCCCCGCCGAGCCCGGCGCCGCTCCCGCCGAGCCCGGCGCCGCCCCCGCCGAGCCCGGCGCCGCCCCCGCCGTCGCCGAGATGGTCGAGGGCGCGTGCACCCGCGAGCGCTCGAAGACCGAGCTGCGCAACCGCGGCGCGCGCTTCGACAAGCCGGCGATCGAGGCCGCGTTCGCGAAGTGCTTCGAGGCGCGGGTGCGCGGCTGCCAGAGCGCGCTCGACGCCGACATCGACGAGGGCATCGGGTGCTGGAAGAAGGATCCGTGGCCGGAGCTGCCGCCCGGCGTCGCGGCCGACGACGTCGCGAACACGAACATGTGCCTGGTCGAGCT
This sequence comes from Kofleriaceae bacterium, assembly GCA_051952595.1. Lineage (GTDB taxonomy): Bacteria > Myxococcota_A > Polyangia > Haliangiales > Haliangiaceae > JABFXX01. The sequence continues at coordinate 856 of JBQCJR010000223.1, read as the reverse complement.
CAAGGTCGTGATGGAGGACCTGCGCAGGTGCGCGTCGAAGAAGAAGCAGGCCGAGCAGGACGCGTGCGTCGCGCCGTACCTGGGCTACTCGCCGCAGTGCAAGATGCTGAGCACCGAGCGGGTCTGGAAGGCGTCGCCGGGGTTCGCGGCGCTCGACCGGGTCGCCAGCGCCGACGCCAAGCGCAAGGCCGAGCAGGAGGCCAAGGCCGCCAAGGCCAAGGCCGAGCAGGAGGCCAAGGCCGCCAAGCTCAAGGCCGAGGAGGAGGCCAAGATCGCCAAGGAGACCGAGCGCTGCTTCGGGCGCTCGACGCTCGAGTTCGCCGAGCGGCTCAAGGCCAATCCCGGCCCGCGCAACGTGCCGGGGTGCAAGTACCAGGTGGCCGGCCGCGTGGTCAGCCGCAACAACGTGTTCGTGCAGCTCGTCGATCCAACCGGCTCGTTGATCCACCTGCTGCGCACGCGCGAGGTGTTCGACCTCGGCACCGCGATCGCCGACCGCACCGCGACGTTCGACACCATCGAGCAGGCCGAGATGGAGGACGGCACCACGCGGCCGTTCGCGGTGTTCAAGCTCGATCCGCTGCCGAAGACCAAGCCCGCGCCGAAGCGGTAATCGTCACCGCACCGAACCGCGGTCGCTGGCTCCGGATCGCAGGTGCGACCCCGCGGCGTGCCTCTCTGGGCGTCGCAGCTGCGGTCGCAGGCCGTCCGAGATGCGGCGGTATCGCGGCCGACATCGGAAGTGACCGCTCCCGACGAAGATCGCGCGCTGAGATGGCGGCGAACCCGCGTACGCTGGGCGCGCGGTGTCGATCCGGACCACAGCTCCAGCCACGGGCGCGGCAGTTGCGCCCGT
>JBQCJR010000222.1:0-13791 GCA_051952595.1 Kofleriaceae bacterium | reverse complement strand
CGGCTACTACGGCCACACCGTGGCGTCGTGCCGCTCGCTCTCGGATCCGGAGGTCCACCTCGGCGGGCCGGCGCACTTCGCGTTCCCGCGGATCCCGCACCCGGCGCGCGCTGGCACCGAGGCTTCGATCGCCGCGCTGCGCGCCGCGGTCGAGGCGGCCGGCGGGCGCGAGCGCGTGCTCGGCTTCGTTTACGAGCTGGTCCAGGAGCGCACCGGCTGGGTGCTGCCGCCGGACTTCCTCGCCGCGCTCGGCAAGCTGCGCGCCGAGCTGGGCCTGCCGCTGATCGCGATCGAGACCACGACCCACAGCTACCGCAGCGGCCGCGGGCCGTTCCTGTCGCCGGCGCTTGGCCTCGTTCCGGACGTGCTCGCGTGGTGGGGCGGGGCGCAGACCGGCTACCTGCACTGCGCGACGCGGTGGTTCATCCCCGGGCCGCTCACCCTGGTGTCGACGTGGGATGGTGACGAGCTGTCGCTGGTTCGCCAGCACCACCAGCTGCGCACCGCGCGCCACCTCGACATCGCCGGCGCCTCCGCGGCGCTCGAGCGCGCGCTCGCCAAGGTGCAGTCGTCCGGGCTCGGCGCCTACCGCGTGATCCACGCGGGCGGCGATGCCGGCCGGCTCGCCGACGCGCTCGCCGAGCGCGGGATCGCGGTGCGCCGGTTCCCCGGCGCGGGAGGCCGGCTGGGTGTGATCCCCGCGCTCGATCAGATCGAGGCCGCGGCGGTCGCGCTCGGAGACGCGCTGCGATGAGGACGCTCGAGCTGCCCGCCGGCAAGTCGCCGCGGGAGTGGGGGCGGATCCACGGCGAGAGCTTTCGCGGCGAGGTCCAGGCGCTTGCGGCGATCCGGATCTACCTGTGCACGAAGGTGGGCGGGTTCCGCGATGCCGGACAGGTCCGGCGCGCCGCGGCGGCCCACCTGCCGGTGCTCGAGCGCTACCACGCCGGGCTGCACGAGGAGCTGCTCGGGATCGCCGAGGGCGCCGCGGTATCGCCCGAGGACATCGTGGTCGCGAACCACTACACCGACCTGCGCGATCTCGATCCGGATCCCAGCACGTGGCAGCCGGCGCCCACCCGCGACGCGCCGGAGCTGGTCCGCCACGGCCAGGGCGCCGAGGGGCTCGGCGGCGATGGCTGTAGCGTGATCTGGGCCGAGTCGCCGACCGGCCGGATCCTCGCGCAGACCTGGGACATGCACGCCACGGCGATCCCGTACGTCATGGTGCTGCGGGTCCCCGAGTCGAGCGACGGCCCGGCCGCGACGCTGCTGACGGTGACCGGCTGCCTCGGCATGGCGGGCATGAACGCCGCGCGGGTCGGGATCGCGATCAACAACCTGTTCTCGACCGACGCGACGCTCGGCATCGTGTGGCCGGCGATGGTGCGCCGCGCGCTCCACCAGCCCACCGCGGCGGCCGCGCGCGATCTGATCGCCGCCAGCCCGATCGGCTCGGGGCATCACTACTTCGTCGCGGATCGCCGCGACTCGTTCGCGATCGAGGCGTCGGGCACGCGGCGCCGCCAGGTGTTCGACGGCGGCCCGGCGTACTGCCACACCAACCACTGCCTCGATCTCGACATCGCGGCGCGCTCGAAGGTGCCGCCGACCAGCACGACGTACGACCGGATGCGCTGGCTCGAGGGCGACCTCTCGCGCGCGCCGCTCCGCGATCTCTCGGACGCGTGGCAGCGGCTCGGCAGCGACGATGGCTGGCCGCGCAGCGTGTGCACCAACATGGCGACCCCCGAGTCGCCACACGGCGCCGCCACCTGCGGCGCGATCGCGGTCAATCTCGATACCGGCGAGCTGTGGGCGCAGCAGGGGTTCATTCACAACGTGGCTGCCGAGCGCTGGCAGCTGTAGGACACCCGATGAACGACTATCCGTTCTTCTTCACCTGGACCACCCAGAGCCAGGCCAAGCCGATCGAGCTGACCGGCGGGCAGGGCGCCTGGTTCACCACCTCAGACGGCGGGCGCTGGCTGGATCTCGGCGCGCTCAGCTACCAGGTCAACGTGGGCCACGGCGAGCGCCGGATCGTCGAGGCGATCAAGCGCCAGGCCGACGAGCTGTGCATCTCGGCGCCCAACGCGGTGTACCCGGCCAAGACCGAGCTCGCCGAGCGGCTGCTCGCGATGGCCGGCCCCGGGTTCTCGAAGGTGTTCTTCACGCTCGGCGGCGCCGAGGCCAACGAGAACGCGCTCAAGATCGCGCGGTTGGTCACCGGCCGGCTCAAGCTGGTCAGCCGCTACCGCAGCTACCACGGTGCGTCGATGGGCGCGCTCAGCCTGACCGGCGACTGGCGCCGCCCCGCGGTCGAGCCCGGGCTGCCCGGCGTGGTGCACGTGCACGATTGCTACTGCGACCGCTGCCCGTTCGGCCAGCGCGTGGCGAGCTGTCGCCACGAGTGCGCGACCCACATCGGCGCGACGATGGCGCTCGAGGGCGCGCGCTCGGTCGCCGCGGGGTTCCTCGAGCCCGTCCCGGGCGCGAACGGCGTGCTGGTGCCGCCGCCCGAGTACTGGCCGATCGTGCGCCGGGCGTGCGACGCCGAGGGCGCGCTGCTGGTCGCCGACGAGGTGCTCACCGGGTTCGGCCGCACCGGCAAGCCGTTCGGGTTCCAGCACTGGGGCGTGGTGCCGGATCTGATCACCGTCGCCAAGGGCCTGGCCTCCGGCTACGCGACGATCGGCGCGGTGATCGTGCACGAGCGGGTCGCCCGCCACTTCGACGATCACGTGCTGGCCTGTGGCCTCACGTACTATGCCCACCCCACGGCGTGCGCCGCCGCGCTGGAGACCATGAAGATCTACGAGACCGATCGCCTCTACGACCGCGCCGCCGAGCTCGGCCCGATCCTGCGCCGCGAGCTCGACGCGATCGCCACGCGGATCCAGCCGCGCACCTTCGTCCGCTCGCTCGGCCTGCTCGGCGCGCTCGAGCTCGAGGCGCCATCCGATGGCTGGGCGCGGCTGTCGCGCGAGCTCGCCGAGCGCCGGCTGTCGCTGCACGTCGATGGCAAGCGCGGCACGGCGATCTTCTCGCCGCCGCTGTGCATCACCGAGGAGGAGCTGGTCCGCGGCATGCGTGCGTTCGGCGACGCGGCGGTCGCCGCGTTCGGAGGTGTGTCGTGACCGGCCGCCACGGCAACAAGGTCGTCGGCTCGATCGCCGAGGCGCTCGCGCCGCTGCGCGACGGCATGACCATCCTGGTCGGCGGCTTCGGGCTGTCCGGCAACCCCGAGGCGCTGATCAAGGGCGTCGTCGAGCGCGGCGTGCGCGACCTGACCCTGGTCTCGAACAACGCCGGCAACCTCGGCAAGGGGCTCGCGCTGTGGCTGCGCGCCGGGATCATCCGCAAGGTGATCTGCAGCTACATCGGCAACAACGAGGACCTGCACACCCGGATGGCCTCGGGCGTTGTCGCCGTGGAGATCACGCCGCAGGGCACGCTCGCCGAGCGGATGCGCGCCGCGGGCGCCGGGATCCCGGCGTTCTACACGCCCACCGGCGTCGGCACGGTGGTCGAGCAGGGCAAGGAGACCAAGGAGATCGACGGCCGGCGCTACCTGCTCGAGCGCGCGCTGCCCGGCGACGTGGCGCTGGTCCGCGCGCACACCGCCGATCGGTTCGGCAACCTGCGGTTCTGGCGCACCGGCCGCAACTTCAACCCGGTGATGGCGAGCGCGGCCAAGCTGGCGCTCGTCGAGTGTGATCACCTGGTCGACAACGGCCGGATCGATCCGGACGACGTGCACCTGCCGGGCATCTACGTCCACCAGATCGTGCACGTGCCCGAGCACGAGAACGCGTTCGAATACCGCACGGTGCGCAAGCGCTGAGCCGCCGAGGAGATCCGACATGGCGTACTCCACCGAAGACATGGCGCGCCGCGCGGCGCGCGAGATCCCCGAGGGCTCGATCGTGAACCTCGGCATCGGCCTGCCGACCCAGGTCGCCGACTACCTGCCCGAGGGCCACGCCTGGCTGCACTCCGAGAACGGCCTGCTCGGCATGGGTCCGTTCCCGTACGAGGGCGACGAGGATCCGAACCTGATCAACGCCGGCAAGCAGACCGTCACTGCGCTGCCCGGCGCCTCGACGTTCGACTCCGCCGGCTCGTTCGCGATGATCCGCGGCGGCCACGTCGATCTGGCGATCCTCGGCGCGATGCAGGTCTCCGCCGCCGGCGACCTCGCGAACTGGGCGGTGCCCGGCGGCAAGGTGATGGGGATCGGCGGCGCGATGGACCTCGCGTCCGGCTGCCGCCGCGTGATCGCGATGATGCAGCACGCGACCAAGAAGGGCGAGCACAAGCTGGTCGCCCGCTGCGACTACCCGCTCACCGCGACCCGCGTGGTGTCGCTGGTGATCACCGAGCTCGGCGTGTTCGAGCCCACCGGCGACGCGTTCCGCGTGATCGAGCTCGCCCCGGGCGTCGAGCTCGCCCAGGTCGCCGCGGCGACCGGCGCGCCGCTCGTGTGAGCCACCGTCTCGAGCGCGGCATCGCGCGGTGTGGCCGGCGCGTCAGCCGCGCACCGCGTAGCGCACGTGGGTCACGCGCGGCGACGCGATGGTCTCCACGAGCTCGACACCGACCTCGCGGCGGATGGCTTCGAAGAGCCGGCGCCCGCCGCCGAACAGGACCGGCGAGATCGCGAGCGCGAATTCGTCGACGAGCCCGGCGCGCAGGTACTGCTGGATCACGTCGGCACCACCGGCGATGCGGATGTCGCGGTCGCCGGCCACCACGCGCGCCTGGCGCAGCGCGCTCTCGATGCCGTCGTGGACGAAGTAGAACGTCGTGCCGCCGGGCCGCACCCACGGCTCGCGGACCTGCGAGGTCAGCACGAAGACCGGCGTGTGGAAGGGCGCTTCCTCGGGCCACATCGCTTCGCCCAGCTCGAACATGCGCTTGCCCATGATGCTGACGCCGGTGCGCTCGAACGTGTGCTCGACGATCTGATTGTCCGTGCCAGTCTCGCCGCCGTCGTCGAGCTTCAACCGCTGGCGGAAGTAGCGCTGCGGCAAGATCCAGCTCTGGAGCTTGCTCCACTGGGTCGCCCAGTCCTCGAAGGTCGGATCGCCGGCGTGGGCCAGATCCATGCCGGGCGGTGCGAGATATCCGTCGAGGGAAACGCTGACACTGAAGAACACCTTGCTCATCTGTACGGGCCTTTCGCCGTGTGGTCTGATGGTGAAACGACGGCCGCGCCCGCCGGTCATCGGTCGATGAGCGACGATTTCGAGCCCTTGGTCGAAGCCGCCCGCGGTGGCGACGAGCATGCGTTTCGCGCGCTGGTCGAACCGCTCGGCCGCGAGCTGCACGCGTACGCCTACCGCATGCTCGGCGGGTTCCACGACGCCGACGACGCGCTCCAGGAATCACGGCTCAAGGCGTGGCGCGCGCTCGCGACCTACGAGCCGCGCGCGAGCTTCCGCGCGTGGATGTACCGGATCGTCACCAACACGTGCCTCGATCTGCTCAAGGTGCGGTCGCGCCGCGTGCTGCCGCAGGATGTGAGCCCGTCGGTCGCCCCGGGGCCACCCACGACCGCGCCGCGCGCCGACATCTCGTGGCTCGAGCCGTACCCCGATGCGCTGCTGCCTGCGGTGCCCAGCCCCGAGCAGGCCGTGCGACTGCGCGAGGGCATCCGGCTCGCGTTCGTGCGGGTCGTGCAGGTGCTGCCGCCGCGCCAGCGCGCCGCGCTGATCCTCCACGATGTGCTCGACTGGAGCGCCGCCGAGGTCGCCGACATGCTCGCGACCACCGAGGCCGCGATCCACAGCGCCCTGCAGCGCGCACGCGCCACGATCGCGCGCCCACGCGCCGCGTCCTCGGCGACGTCCGCGCTCGCGCCGCGCCACGCGGAGGTCGTCGAGCGCTTCGTGCGCGCGTGGGAGAGCGGCGACTTCGATGACTTCGTCGCGCTGCTCGCGACCGACGCGGTCATGAACATGCCGCCCTGGGAGTACTGGATCGACGGCAAGGATGCGGTGGTCGCGACGATGCGATCGCCCGGCACGTGGGACGGCGAGCTGCGCCCGGGCCGCTACAAGATCGTGCCGGCGCCGATGAACGGAGAGCCCGCGGGCCTGGCGTATGTCCGCGCACCCGACGGGCGCTACCACGCCGTCTGCCTCACCGTGCTGTCGCTCGATGCCGACGGCCGCATCGTCGAGCTCACGACGTTCGTGCTGCCCGAGCTGTTCGCGGCGTGGGGCTTCCCGGCCGTGCTCGACGCGTAGCTCACTCGGCGCTACGCGACCAGCGTGGTCCCCACCGAGCCGGGCTCGCGCACCGCGCGCACCAGGTCGCCGGGGCCGAGCTTGCCGAGGATGTGGATCGCGCCGACGCCCTGATCGACCACGGCCATCGCCTCCTCGAGCTTGGCGATCATCCCGCCGGTCACCACGCCGGTCGCGATCGCGTCGCGCGCCTCGGCGCAGGTGAGTCGGGTCAGCCGGGACGATGGATCGTGCACGTCGCGCAGCACGCCCGGCGTGGAGGTGACCAGGAACAGCCGCTCGGCGGATAGCGCCGCGGCGAGCTGGTTGCCGACCAGGTCGGCGTTGATGTTGTACGTCCCGCCCGCGGCGTCCGCGCCGATGCACGCGAGCACCGGCAGGTGGCCGGCCGACCACAGGGTCTCGAGCAACGCGAGGTTGAACCCGGTCACGTCACCCACGAGGCCGAGATCGACCGGATCGGGACCGGCGCTCGGGTACACCGCCGGCCCGCGGCGCACGGCGCGCACGACGTGGCCGGACGCGCCATGGAGGCCGACCGGCGACAGCCCGGCGGCGAGCAGGGTCGCGCACAGGTCGACGTTGAGCTTGCCGGCGATGACCATCTTGATCACGTCGAGCGTGGCGGCATCGGTGACCCGGCGGCCGGCGACCTGCTGGGTCGTCAGGCCGAGCTGCTTCTGCAGCGCCGTGGCCTGCGGCCCGCCCCCGTGCACGATCGCGACGCGGGCGCCGCCGCGCACGACCAGCTCGTGGAGATCCGCAGCCAGCCGCGCGGCCTCGCCGGAGCCCACCACCTCGCCCCCGATCTTGACGACGATCGGACGCGGGGTCACGGCCGGTTCCCCAGGTCCTCGAGGCTCGCCTGCGCGTCGCCGTGGAATCGCTTTGCCATCGCGGGACAGGGTATGCCATGCCCCAGCCATGGGAGAACAGCCAGGTCTGGACCAAGCGCTCGCCGCGCTGCGCGGCCGCGGCGCGGAGATGATCGCGCTCGCCCGCAGCTGGGTCGAGGTCAACAGCTACACCTCGAACGTCGAGGGGGTGAACCGGGTCGGCGCGATGCTGCGCGAGGCGTTCGCGCTGCCGTCGCTCGCCTGCACGGTCGTGCCGGGCGGCGCGGAGCACGGCGATCACCTGATCTGGCGCACGCCCGCCGCGGCGCGTGAAGGCGCGGCGCCGATCCTGCTGATCGGCCACCACGACACGGTGTTCCCGCCCGGTCACTTCGAGGGCTGGCGGGAGCAGGGCAATCGCGCGGTCGGTCCCGGCGCGCTCGACATGAAGGGCGGCCTGTCGGTGATCCGCGGCGCGCTCGCCGCGCTCGACGAGATCGGCGCGCTTGCTGCGCTGCCGATCGCCGTGATCTCGGTGTCCGACGAGGAGGTCGGCTCGCCGAGCTCGATGCCGCACCTCCAGGCGCTCGCCCGCGGCGCGGCGTGCGCGCTGGTGTTCGAGTCCGGCCGCGCGCACGATCTGATCATCACCCGGCGCCGCGGCGTCGGCGCGATGACCGTGGTCGCGCACGGCCGCGCCGCACACGCCGGCAACCACCACCGCGACGGCGCCAACGCGATCTGGGCGATCGCCAAGTTCATCGATGCCGCGCAGCAGCTGACCGACTACGCGCGCGGCTGCACGGTCAACGTCGGCCAGGCATCCGGCGGCACCTCGAAGAACACCGTCCCGGAGCGCGCCGAGTGCGCGCTCGATCTGCGCTACGAGACCGTCGGTGATGCCGAGGCGCTGGTCGCCGCGGTCCGCGACGCGGCCGAGACCGCCGCGCAGGGCGTGCCCGGCGTCCGGATGGAGGTCACCGGCGGGGCGCGCCGGCTGCCGCTCGAGCGCACCGACGCCTCGGCCGCGCTGCGCGACGAGTACGCCGCGTGCGCGCGGCTCGCCGGGCTGGGTGATGGCGAGGCCCCGCTGCTCGGCGGCGGGAGCGACGCCAACACCGTCGCGCCGCTCGGCGTGCCGGCGATCGACGGCCTCGGCCCGCGCGGCGCCGGGTTTCACACCACCGGCGAGTACGTCGAGCTCGATACGTTCGCGCCGAAGGCGGAGGCGCTGCTGCGGTTCCTGTGGGGGCGCCGCGCCTAGCGCCGCCCGAGATCCGCGGTCAGCGACCCTTCAGGTACTTCTCGAAGAACGCGAGGCTGTGGCCGATCGACAGCACCTGGTTGCTGCGCTTGGCGACGCCGTGGCCCTCGTCGGGGAACAGGATCAGTCCGCCCGGGATCCGCCGCGCCTCGGCCTCCTTGTAGATCTGGATCGCCTCGCCGACCGGCACGCGTGGATCGTTGACGCCCTGGAGCGAGAGCAGCGGCGCCTTGAGCTTCTTGACGTGGGTGATCGGCGACAGCTGGATCAGCGCCTGGCGATCCTTGACCGGGTCGCCGTACTCGGAGATCCGCAGGATCCGGCGGTACGGCGCGGTGTTCATCAGGAACGTGTACAGGTTCGAGATCCCGACCTGCTGCACGCCGGCGTCGTAGGCGCCCGCGAAGTAGGTCATGCCCATCAGCGTCGCGTAGCCGCCGTAGCTGCCTCCCATGATGCCGATCTTCGGCGCGCGGCCGTGCTTGCCCCAGTTGGCGCGGATGAACTTCGCCGCGTCCTCGATGTCGGTGACCACGGCGAGCCGCTTCGGGCCGTCATCGGCGTGTAGCCACGCCTTGCCGTAGCCGGTCGAGCCGCGCACGTTCGGCTCGACGAACACGAACCCCGCGTCGACGAACATCTGCGCGTACGGCGAGAAGCCGGGCGTCGACTGGCCCTCGGGGCCGCCGTGGAAGTGCACGATCACCGGGCACGGCTCGTCGCACTTGGCGGGCCGGCGCACGAACATCGGGATCTTGGTGCCGTCGCGCGCCGGGTAGTACTCGAGGGTCTGGTTGGCGAACGACCGCACGTCGATCTCCGGCGTCATCGGCACGCGCCAGGTCGTCATCCGCCGGGTGTTCCAGTCGTACGTCACGCTGGTCCCCGGCAGCTTCGCGCCGTCGATCGAGAGCTGCGCGAACCGGCCGTTGCGCGACAGGCCGGAGATGATCGCGTTGTCGGCGTCGGGCAGCTTGGGCAGGGCGAGCGGGCGCAGCGTCCGCGCGTCCAGCGCGTAGAGCTTCGAGTAGCCGTTCTCGTTGGTGCCGTAGTAGATGCGCGTGCGCGCGTCGTCGATCGCGAACGCGTCGATCTCGAACTTGCCCTCCGGCGTGATCGGCGCGAGCTTGCCCCTCTCGAGGCTGTACAGCCGCTGCAGGTCACCGAGCTTGTTCGTGCGCACCAGGATCTGGCCGGGCCGCGCGCCGTACAGGACCTCGTACTCCTCGGCCTCGTTCTGGCCGAGCAGTGGGGTCAGCTTCTTGGTCGCGAGCTCGTACTCGTAGATCTCGATCTGCGTGCTGCCGAGGGCCTTGCTCAGCAGCCAGCGATCCGCGCGGTGGTCCGCGATCGACCACAGCCCGGGCTGATCGAACACCCGCTCGCGCGCGCCGGTCGCGAGATCGAAGCGGTAGATCGCGTACGAGTCCGGCGCGACGTCGTTGGCGCGGAAGTAGAGCGACTTCGAGTCATCGGAGATGTACTCGAGCGCGGTCCGGACCTTCGGCGTGTGCTGGACCAGGCGCAGCGGGCCGCCCTCGATCGACATCGTGTACAGGCCGGGGTTCTCCTGACCGTCGATGTCGCGGCTGACCACGATGAACGCGTCGTTCGGCGAGATCGCGACCACCCCGGTCCGATCCTCGCCGCCGGTGAGCTGGACCGGGAACTTCATCGGCCCGTCCTGGCGCCACACGTGTGGGGTGCCGGTGATCCGGCTCGTGTAGACCATCCGGTCGCCCTTCGACGTGATCAGGCCGGAGCCGGCGGAGCGCACGTCGAGCATCGCCTGGATCCGGCGGGTGACCGACGGGTCGAGCGGCGGCGGCGCGTACTTCGCCACCTCGGCGGGAGACACGCTCTCCGCGCCGAGCCCGCTGTACCCGCCGGGCGCCGGGGCAGGTGCTGGCTTCTTCGCGGCCGGCGCGCCGCGATCGGCGAATGCCGGCGAGCCGAGCAGACACAACAGCAAGACACGCATCCTCATGGAGCTCATGAGGAGCAACGTATCACCGGCAGCCAGGGCTCCGCGCTGCGACGACGATCGGTGTCGCAGCTGCGACGCCCGCCGCTACATCTCGACGTGGCCGCGGTGCTCGCGCTCGAGCGCGCGCTTCAGCTTGTCGAGCGCCGAGTTCTGGATCTGGCGGATCCGCTCGCGCGACAGGTGATACTGGTCACCGATCTCGCGGAACGTGCGCTCCTCGTCGTCGCCGAGCCCGAACCGCTTGGTCAGCACGTCGGCCTCGATCGGCGACAGGTAGTGCAGCAGCCGCTTGACCTGCGAGGTCAGCGTCTGGGTCGTCAGATCGTCGGCCGGCGAGTGCTCCTCGCTGTCCGGATCGGCCATCGTGTCGCCGAAGCTGCGATCGTCGTCATCGTGGACCGGCCGGTCGAGCGACATCGGCTGGCCCATGATGTAGCGATGCATCTGGTTCAGCTTCGCGAGCGGCACGCGCGCGGCCTTCGCGAGCTCCTGCGGGGTGGGCGGGCGACCGAGCTCGCCCACCAGCGCCTGACGCACCTTCTCGAGCTGCTGCTGCGCCTCGAGCATGTGCACCGGGATGCGGACGGCGCGCGCCTTGTCGGCGAGCGCGCGGCCGATCGCGTGGCGGATCCACCAGCACGCGTACGTCGAGAACCGCAGGCCGCGGCGATAGTCGAACCGCGACACCGCGTGCATCAGCCCGAGGTTGCCCTCCTGGATCAGGTCGGCGAGCGGCATGCCGCCGCGATCGTAGCGGCGAGCCATCGTGACCACGAGGCGCAGGTTCGCCCGCACGAACTCGTCGCGCAGGTTCATCGCGTCGCGGTGCGCCTGGCGGACCTCGTCGACGTACTGGCCGGCGTCCTTCGCGGCGGCCTCGTCCCACCAGGTCTCCTCGCCGGCGAGCGCGGCCTCGCGCGCGCGATACAGCTCGCGCACGACCGCATCGATGTGAACGCGATCGAGATCGAGCGCGCGCAGCTGCGGCGACACTTCCTTGGCCGCCGCGACCAGCTTCTTGGCCAGCTTGGTGTCCTTGCGCGTGCGCTTGGTCACCATCATGTCGTCGACCGCCTTCTGCAGCTTCGGGAACTTCACCGGCTGCTCGAGGTTCGGCTCGACGAGGGCGAGCAGGTGCCCGACGCACTCGGGGCGCGACAGCACGCGCTCCCACGTCAGGATCTCGGTGTCCTCGATCCCCTGGGACAGCTCGCGCTCGTCCTCGGGCGAGAGCAGGTCGTGCTCGGCGAGCTGGCGGAAGTACGCCGCGAGGTGATCGTCAGCGTCGGGCGCGCGAACGGCGCGCGGCGCCTTCACCGGCTCGGCGACTTCCTTCTCGGGGGGAGTGGGCGCAGCTGCTACAGCGTTCGGCGTAGACGCGCGGTTCTGCCGCGCTCCCGCCGTCCGGTGGGGCCGCGCGGTCGCCGAGCTCGAGCTCGCCGTCGTCCGGTGCGTGGTGCGCTGCCGGCGACGAGTAGAATGAGTGGTGGCCATGGCGGTGTTACTCCTGATCCTCTGAATGAGACGCCGTGTGGATTCGAACCGTTGCAACCCCGCTGCGATTCCCTTGCCGGGAGATACGAACGAGCCCGCTACACGGTGACCGGTGCACAATGCGCACCGAACTGCTGCAGAGCAGCTAGCCGACCGGCCGGGGAAGATCGCGCGAGCAGATCCAGCTGCTTGGCGCGCTCGAGGCACGGCCGCCCCCGAGGGCGGATGCAACGACGGGTTGCGCAATCTGCCACGCAGTGCGCTTTTGTCCAGAAAGAAATGATCGCGGTGTCAGCTTTCGAGACACCCGTTCGTCGCTTGGCCTGACACCTCGGTGCAGGGGATCACACGTCAGCGCGATCTCGACGAGAAAGTCTGTTCCCTCAGAGCGCCTGCTAGGCGGTCGTCTTCTCGAGCTCGTCGGACGGCGCGGCGCCGAGATGGCGCTGCAGGCGATCGAGCAGCGCTGCCTGATCGGGGTGGATGATCCGGCGCGCGCGGGTGATCTCGATGAACTCGGCTTTGTCGACCTCCCAGGACGCGCAGCGCGGCGCGGCGCCATCGGGGGCAGGGGCGGCGAAGGCATGTACACGCTTCTTCGACCGCGTGTAGTCGACGTGTCCTAGATCGACCAGCGGACCGGCGATCATGAGACCGGTCTCCTCGAGTGTCTCGCGGCGGGCGGTCTGCTCGAGCTCCTCGTTGGGATCCGGCGCGCCCTTGGGGATCCCCCACGGCGCGCGGCGGTTGTAGTTACCGGCGGGGTGAACGAGCAACACCTCCACCGCTCCGTCGACATAGCGATAGAGGAGGGTACCCGAGGACAGTTTTGAACGTGCCTCTGACATTCGACGGCGGCTCTTTCTGACCGTGCAAGACGCCCGGCGCCAATGCAAGCATCTTGCAGTCGATTCCTGCAATTGCGCGCAGTTGCCTCGCGGCCGATCGAGCGGTCCCGCCGGCTCGAGGAACGGGTGTACCGTCGCGGGGACAAGGAGTGACCATGAGCGATCAGCGACAGGCCTGGTTTGCCCGCATGATGGAATCGGGCCTCGAGCACGACATCTTCGCACCGAGCGACGTGCTCGCTCACGCGACCCCCGACGTGCTCGCCACGCACCTGCCGCCCGAGCTGTTGAGCAAGGTGCTCTCGGCCTCGCTGGCTGCTGGCTCGATGACCCCCGAGCGCGTGCTCGAGACCGTGACCCCCGATCTGCTCGCGAAGCATCTCCCGCACGAAGTGCTGTGGGCGTGTATTGCAGCTGCGGCCGCCCGCGCCGGCGTGACAGGAGCGAGCTCGCCGGAGGCGTCGTGAACCTGAAGGGCTTCTTCGTCGCGTCGCTGTCGAGTGCACTCGACCTCGGCATCGCGACGCCCGACGACGTGGTCCGCTACATCACGCCCGAGGTGCTCGCCGCGCACCTGCCGCGGCCGCTGTGGGCCCGGCTGCTCACCGCGTGTCTGGGGGTGCCGCGGGTGGACGCCCAGCTGGTCGTCGAGACGATCGGCGTGCCGAACCTGTGCGAGCATGTCCCGTCGAAGATCGTGTGGGCGTGCCTCGCGGAGGTGGGCGCGCGCTCGCTCGGCGGCGCGCTGCCGGTCGCGGTGCCGCGGCCGATCTCGACGGTGGGGCTCGGTTCGAAGCCGATCCCGCTCGCCACGCCGCCGCCGCCGGACGTGCTGCCGCCGCCGGCGACGCCGAGCAAGGCACCGCTGCCCTCGGTCCTCGGTGGGGCCATTCCGGCGCCGGGAACCGCGGGCGCGGCGAGCGCGTCGGGGACGGCGAGCGCCGCGGGCGCACCGAGCGCCGAGATCGCCGACGTGGTCGCCGCGCTCGAGGCCGATGATCGCCAGTCCTCGCCGGGCGGCCGGGCGCGCAGCTCCTCGCAGCGGTTCCGCCAGAGCAGCACCGGGATCGGCCGGCTCGCCGGCAACCAGCGCCGGCCGCAGGCCCAG
>JBQCJR010000221.1:0-4259 GCA_051952595.1 Kofleriaceae bacterium | reverse complement strand
CGCTGGCCGGCGATCTCGGCGCGGCGGCGCGCCGGCTGGTCCGCGGGGTCGCGAACGCATGGCAGGCGCGGCTCGCTCGCGAGCGCCCGCGCGAGCTGGCGGCGCGCACCCGCGCGTTCGCCGAGGCGGTGCGCGAGCGCGAGGCGCGCCACGACGCGCGGCTGGCGCAGCGCACGTTCGCCACGATGGACTCGCTGCAGAACTGCATCGCGCTGGTCGGCCGCGCCCAGCTCGGGCCGTTCGGCGACGCGGCGACCGCCCGCGCGACCGTCGCGGCGGTGCCGGCGTGCTCGTCGGTGATCGCGTGGGGCGAGGCGACCGAGGACGGCGAGCTCGCGTTCGCGCGCAACTTCGATTTCCACGGCGTCGGGGTGTGGGACGCCGCGCCGGCGTTCGTGGTTTGCGCTCCGGATCGCGGCCAGCGCTACGGCTTCTTCACGACGCGTGGCGCGGACGTCCCGGCGGTCACCGTGGTCAACGAGGCCGGCCTGGTGATCGCGCCGCACACCCGGTTCCACCGCGGGGTCACCTGGGGCGGCGCGATGATCGTCGATCTCGTGCACGAGATCGCGCGGCGGGCCGAGACCCTGGCCGACGCGATCGCGATCGCGCGCGAGCGGCCGGCGTCGTCGAGCTGGGGCGTCGCGGTCGGCAGCGCGCGCGAGCGCTCGGCGATCGTGCTCGAGCTCGCGGGGCGCCACCTCGACGTGGTGCGCCCGCCGGCCGGTGCGTCGTTCCTGGTGTGCGCGAACCGCTATCGCTCCGCGGCGCTCCAGGATGGCGAGCTCGCGGCCTCGAGCGCGTGGGCGATCCACTCGGAGCGGCGCGAGCAGCGGCTGCGCGCGCAGGTCGAGGCGCGCCCCGGTCCGCTCGGCCCGCGCGAGCTCGCCGCGCTGCTCGGCGATCGCCACGATGTGGCGGCGCCGGATCGCACCCGGCGGTTCGGCGCGATCGTCGCCTCGCCGGTCAACGTGCACGCCGTGGTGGTGGCGCCGGCGGCGCGCCGCGCGTGGCTCGGCGTCGATCGCGCGCCGGTGTGCGAGGGCGCGTGGGCCGAGATCGCGTGGCAGTGGGACGGGCCCACCGGCGGCTGGGAGCCGGGCGCGCTCGCCGGCACCGGGTTCGAGGTCACCGCGCGCGACGGCTTCGTGGCGCCGCAGGATCCGGCGACCCGCCACGTCCACGACGCGGCGCGCGCGTGGGATGACGAGCACGACGCCGGCGCGGCGCTCGCCTCGATCGAGCGCGCGATCGACGCCGATCCGGCGGATCCGTCGCTCCGGCTGTCCGCGGCGTGGCTCGCGCTGCGCCTCGACGCGCGCGAGCGCGCGATCGCACACGTACGCGCCGGGCTGTCGACCGAGACCGAGCCGTACCGCCGCGGCCAGCTGTTGCTGTGGGGCGCGCGTGCGGCGCGGCGCCGCGATCCCGCGCAGGCGCAGCGCTGGCGCGACGAGCTCGAGCGGCTCGAGGGCGCCGGGCTCGACGAGCTCCGCGCGCAGGCGCGCCGGCGGCACCGTGGCCGGCCGCACATCAACCTCATGATGGCCGACGCGTACTAGGGCCGTCCAGGGCTCGGATCGGGCAGGGAAGACCGGCGCGTTGATCCCGTAGAAGGGGCCGCTTACGATTGGAACCATTCGCGCGTCGGTCGCGCAGAGGGAAACATCATGGACATCATCCAAGTGCTGTTGATCATCATCGGCGGCGTGCTCGCCTTGTCGTCGGTGATCGTGGCGAAGAAGCCGGACGCCAAGCAGATGCTCGACAAGCTCACGCCGTACCAGGCGATCATCGGGGTGGTGATGCTCGGCTGGGGCGTGATCCAGCTGCTGTCCAACCTGAGCGGCATCTCGATCGCGCTCAAGATCGTCCCGGCGTTCACGATGAGCGTGCTCGCGATGATCATCGTCTCGATCCTGCTCGGCTTCATGTTCGGCATGCCGCAGATCGCGAAGTGGCTGCCGGGCCAGTCGAACACCGAGACCAAGGCGCTCGAGCTGTCGCGCAAGCTCGCGCCGTTCCAGGTGATGTTCGGCGTGATCGGCCTCGCCGCGGCGGCGCTCTACCTGCTGATCCGCTTCGGCCTCGTCTCGCCGATGTGATCGGCGACGAGGTTGCTTTGGCAACCTCTCAGCGCGCGCCGTAGTTGTGCGCGGTGCGCTCCTCGTTGCGATCCGTCGCGGGCGGGGGCTCTGGTGACAGCGCGCTGATCCGCGCGCGGGTCGCCTCGTCGAGCACCAGGTCGCCGGCCGCGAACGACGCGGCGAGCTGCTCGGCGCTGCGCCCACCGACCAGCACCGAGCTGACCGCCGGGTGCGACGCGACCCAGGCGACCGCGAGGGTCGCCGGATCGTGGCCGAGCTCGCCGGCCAGCGCCGCGAACTGGTCGGCGATCGCGAGGTAGCTCGGGTCGCCGTAGCGCACCTTGTACATCGGGGTGTCGACCAGCCGGCCGGGGGGGGGCGCGCGCCCGACGCCGTACTTGCCGGTGAGCAGGCCGCCGCCGGTCGGGCTGTACGGCACGACGCCGAGGCCGAGCCCCTGCGCCATCGGCAGGATCTCGACCTCGACCTGGCGCTTGGTGAGGTTGTACATCGGCTGGATCGCCACGAACGGCGCCCAGCTCGCCGCGGCTTGCAGGCCCATCGCGTGCGCGACCTGCCACGCGGCGAAGTTCGAGCACGCCGGGTAGAGGATCTTGCCGGCGCGCACCAGGTCGTCGATCGCGCGCAGGGTCTCGGCGAGATCCGTCGCGTCGTCGAACCGGTGCAGGTAGAAGACGTCGATCCGATCGGTCGCGAGCCGCCGCAGGCTGGCCTCGACCGCGCGCACCAGGTGGTAGCGCGACGCGCCGCGCGCGTTGACGTCCTGGCCGGTCGGGAAGTACGCCTTGGTCGCGATCACGAGCTGATCGCGCTCGTCGCGCGCGAGCCGGCCGACCAGCTCCTCGGAGCGGCCGGCGTTGTAGACGTCGGCCGTATCGATGAAGTTGACGCCCGCCTCGCGGGCCGCGCGCCAGATCTGGGTGGCGGTGGCCTCGTCGGCGTCGCCGCCGAACGACATCGCGCCGAGCGCGATGCGCGAGACCTTGACGCCCGTCTTGCCGAGGTAGGCGTACTGCACGGGCTAGGCGTGGAACGCGGCTTCGACGCGCGCGATCGCCTGCTCCTCGGCCTTCGACACCTTGCCGAACCCGAGCAGCCCGCCGGAGGCGGTGGCGATCATCTTGGTGAAGCCGACGATCGTGTTCTTGAGCTTGAGGTTCTGCTCCTCGGTGAGCTGCAGGCGGAGGGCCTTGATGTACGCGATCCACGCCTCGAGCAGCTCGTCGCTCGGCCGGTTGGACAGCCAGCTCTCGAGCAGCTCGTGCCCGGGCGAGCCGTGCTCGAGGCCCTTGGCGTGCGCGCTCAGCAGGATCTGGGTGCGCTCGTTGTCCTGGATCTCGCCGTCCGCCCACGCGACCGAGACCAGCGGCACCAGCGACAGCGCGGCGAGGGTGTTGCCGCGCAGGCCGAGCTCGCTCAGCTTGTCGATCACCGCGTCGTCGGAGAGGCCGGAGGCCTTGCGCAGCTCTTCGCGCGTGGTCTGCGCCGCGAGCTTCTCCTTCATCGCCGCGATCTTTTCTTTGTTCTCCTTGTCGAAGAACTGGTTCTCTAGCGCTCGTCCGCGCTCCTCGAGGGTGTTGTCGGCCACGGCGTTCTCCTTGTGCACGGCACGATACAAAAATTGTGTGACGGTTTGGAGGCGGAGCGCGGCGAGAGTTTCGCTTGCCCCGACGAATCGCAGTTTGGTAGCCAGGCGCCGTGCACGCACGACTGATCTTGTTATTCGGCGCGGCGGCGGGGTGCGCGAGCGGCGAGATGTCGCGCCAGCTTCCCGACGGGGATCGCCCGATCGATGCACCGTCCGCGGGCGACGACGCGGTGCCGGATCCGGACGCCCCGGGCGCGCCGATCGATGGGCCGGGCCAGGTGCCGATCGATGGGCCGCCGCCCGCCAGCGGGCCGGTCGCGCTGCTGCTCACCGAGGTCGTGCTCGCGCCGACCGGCGGCGAGTTGATCGAGATCGCGAACCCGAGCGATCAGCCGGTCTCGCTGGCCTCGTACTACCTCGCAGACACCGGGCTGTATTTCCGGCTGCCGGCCGGCGCCCCCACGCTCGATGCCACCGACTTCATCGCGAAGTTCCCGAGCGGCGCGACGATCAGCCAACGCGGCGTGGTGAACGTGGCGATCGTCACCGCGGCGGCGTTACAG
>JBQCJR010000220.1:0-2684 GCA_051952595.1 Kofleriaceae bacterium | reverse complement strand
CGAGCACGCGATCGAGCAGCGCCGCCAGGATCCGGCCGATCGCCGGGCCGGGCGGCATCGCGAGCGCGGCCATCAGATCCTTGCCGCTGATCGCGAGCTCGCTCACCGCGAGTGGATCGCGGCGCGCGAGGATCGCCTCGGCGCGATCGGCGAGCGCCCCGGCGCCGTCGGCGCGCCACAGCGCGGCGGCCGCCCCGGCGTGGGCGCGCGTGACCTCGGAGAGCAGCCGCCGCAGCTCGGTCTCGGTCCACGCGTCGACCCGCGGCGCGCTCGCGGTCCCGGCGAGCACCGAGGCCGAGGCCGCCTCGTCGTTGCTGAACTTGAGCCCGCGCAGCACCTCGGACACCTGTTTGACCACCGCGCGATCGAGCCGCCGCGCCGCGAGCTCGCCGGGCTCGACCGGCGTCGCGATCTCGACCACCAGCGCGCCGAGCCGCGCGGCCACGGGCGCCGCGTCGATGCGCACGAGCCAGTGCGCGATCGCGGCGTCGCGGCCGCCGCGCACGTCCGACCACGCGGCGAGCCCGCGATCGAGCTCGGGCAGGATCAACCGCACGATCCCGGTGCGCTCGGCGGACGCGAGCGCGCGCGACGGCTCGCGGGTCGCGAGGATCTTGCGCAGCTCGTCCGAGATCCGCTCGCGCGAGACCTTCGCGAGCGACGGCAGCGCCGGCCCGATGCCACGCTCGGTCTCCGGATCGAGCGCGAACTCGAGCTGCGCGGCGAACCGCACCGCGCGCATCACCCGCAGGCCATCCTCGGTGAATCGGCCCACCGCGTCGTCGTAGACCCGGCCGGTCGGGCCGACCGCGCGGAGCAGCCGATCCGCGATGTCGCGGCGCCCGCCGAACGGATCGTGCAGCTGGCCGGTCGCCGGATCGTAGGCCATCGCGTTGACGCGCAGATCGCGGCGCGCGAGGTCATCCTGGAGCGGCACGCCGAACACCACGCTGTCCGGCCGCCGCGCGTCGGTGTACGCGCCCTCGCCGCGGAACGTGGTGACCTCGACGTGCGACGCCGCACCACGCCCGGTCACGATCGTCACCGTGCCGTGCTGGAGCCCGGTCGGGATCGTGCGCGGGAACAGCGCGAGCACCTCCTCGGGTCGCGCGCTGGTCGCGACGTCCCAGTCACCGGGCGATCGCCCGAGCATGGCATCGCGCACCGCCCCGCCGACGGTCACCGCCTGGTGCCCCGCCGCGGCCAGCCGCGCGCACACCTCGCGCACGTTCTTGGGCACCGCGGCGGCCAGGCGCGCGTACACCTCGGCATCGTCGAGCACGGCCATCCGCTACTCCGTCGCCGCGGCGCCGCGCAGCCGCGAGAAGATGTCGACCGCGCGACCGCGCAGCTTCTGCGCCTCGGCGACCGCGCCGGTGCGCTCCTTGAGCGCCGCGAGCCCCTGGTACGCGCGGGCCAGCTCCACCTCGTGCCGGACCGCGCCGAGGATGTCGATCGCGCGCCGGAAGTCCTCCTCGGCGGCGGGGGTCTGGCCGAGCGCGGCCGAGACCTCGGCCTTGACCCGGTAGCCGCAGCCGATGTGCGCGCGCAGCCCGATCGCCTCGCTCACCGCGACCGCGGCGTGCGCCTCGACGTCGGCGGCCTCGAGGTTGCCGAGCTGGAGCTGGACCTGCGCGAGCCGCTGGTGGGTGACCGCGAGCGCGACCCGATCGCCGAGCCCCGAGGCGAGCTGCTTGGCCTCCGCGAGATCGCGCACCGCCTCGTGGCCGTGCCCGGTGGCCGCCTTGACCTCGCCGGTGCGCGACAGCACGTCGGCGAGCGCGAGCTTGTCGCCGATCTCCTGCGCCATCGTGCGCGCCTCGCCGAGCAGGTCGAGCGCGAGCTCGTGGTTGCCGTCCTCGGCGTACACCCCGCCGAGATCGCACAGCGACTGGACCACGCCGACGAGGTCGCCGATGTCGCGCCGCAGATCGAGCGCCTCGCGGAACTGGTTGATCGCCGCCTTGAAGTTGCCGGTGTCGTGGTGGACCCGCCCGATGTTCGCGAGCGACAGCGCGATCGAGCGGCGATCGCCGAGCGCGCGCCGGATCATCAGCGCCTGGCGGTGGAAGTCGAGCGCCTGGCCGTACGCGCCGCGCAGCCAGTGGACGCGGCCCATGTCGTCGAGCGTCGACGCGATGCCGCGGTCGTCGCGCGATCGCTCGAACAGCTCGTTGGCGCGCCGCAGATGATCCATCGCGGCGTCGTACTTGCCGAGCCGGCGGTGGCCGCGCGCGAGCCGGCTGTACGCCGCCCCGGCCTTGGCCATGTTGTCGTACCGCCACGCGAGCGACAGCATCTCGGCGAAGTTGTGCATCGCCTCGTCGGTGCGGCCGGTCTGCTCGAGCACGTCGCCGAGGTTGTGGAGCGCGTCCATCCGGGCCGGCGCGTCGGCCTCGCCCATCATCGCGAGCCCCTTGGAGTACAGCGCACGCGCCTCGTCGGGGGCGTAGCGCGCGCGCGCCCGATCGCCGCCCTGGAGGTAGCAGCGCGCCGCGCGCCGCGCATCGCCGCCGCGCTCGTACAGCCCGGCGAGGAACTCGAGCTGTTCGTCGCTGCGCTGCACCGTCTTGGCCTCGAGCCACTGCGCGGCCGCGAGGTAGTAGCGGGCGAGCCGGCCCTGCTCGGTCGAGCGCGCGATCAGCTCGCGCTCGAGGTTGTGCTTGAACACCACCTCGGCCTCG
>JBQCJR010000219.1:0-2052 GCA_051952595.1 Kofleriaceae bacterium | reverse complement strand
AGCAGGCCGGGTTCGAGAAGCACCTGGTGAAGCCGGTGGACCTCCAGCGCCTGGTGCGGATCGTCAAGGAGATCAGTGCAGGTCTTTGACCACGTGCTCGAGCCGCGACAGATCGACCGGCTTGGTCAGGTGCATCGCGAACCCCGCGTCGGCGGTGCGCTTGCGATCCGATTCCTGGCCGTACCCGGTGACCGCGACCAGGTGGATCTGGCGCTGGGCGAGCAGGCGCTGCGCGAGCTCGTAGCCGTCCATCACCGGCAGGCCGATGTCGAGCAGCGCGATGTCCGGCTCGAACGTGGTCGCGGCGCGCAGCGCGGCCGGTCCGTCGTGGGCGATCGCGACCGCGTAGCCGAGCCGCTCGAGCGCCTTCTTGAGGGTCAGCGCGGCGTCATCGTTGTCGTCGACGACCAGGATCCGCTTGGCCGCGCCCTGGTCCGAGCCGAGCAGGTCGAGCTGCGGCTGGTCCGTGGCGTGCAGCGCCGCGGCGTCGAGCTCGACCGCGAACTCGCTGCCCCGGCCGAGCCCGTCGCTGCGCACCGTGACCGAGCCGCCGTGCAGCTCGACCAGGCTCTTCACGATCGAGAGCCCGAGGCCGAGCCCGCCGCGCGATCGATCGAGCGTCTGCGACTGCTGCACGAACATCTGGAACACCTTCTCGATCATGTCGGCCGAGATCCCGACGCCCTCGTCGATCACCCGGACGCGCACCCGATCGTCGACCCGCTCGGCGACCACCGAGATCCGCGTGCCCTGCTCGCTGTACTTGGCCGCGTTGGTGAGCAGGTTGGAGAACACCTGCGCCAGGCGATCCGGATCGGCATCGACCTCGAGCCCGGTGCGCGGCACGTGCAGCTCGAACCGGTGCTGGCGCTGCTCGAACAGCGGCATCGTGGTCTCGACCGCGCGCGCGATCACCTGGGCGATCTCGATCCGCTCCTTGCGCAGATCGATCTTGCCGCGCGCGATCCGCGACACGACGAGCAGGTCGTCGACCAGCCGGCGCAGGTGGTTGACCTGGCGCTCGATCACGTCCTGCTCCGACGAGTGGAGGTCGCGCAGCCGCATCAGCTGGAGCGACGTCACGATCGGCGACAGCGGGTTGCGTAGCTCGTGGCCGAGCATCGCGAGGAACTCGTCCTTGGTGCGGTTCGCGGCGTCGGCCTTGGCGGCGAGCTCGGCGAGCTGGTGGCCGGCGACCACCTGCTCGGTGACGTCGTTGCCGATCAGCACGACGTAGTTGTCCTCGGCGCTCGGGCCGCGCAGCGTCGCGAAGATGAACGTCCAGTACATGTCGATCAAGCGGCCGGACCGCTCGTGCGGCACCAGCACCTCGCGGCCCACGTACGCGACGCCGGTGCGCATGACCTCGCGCAGCACGTCGCCGAACTGCGCGTCGAGGTAGGGCAGGGCCTCGCGCATCGGCCGGCTGCGCACGTCCACCCCGACCGCGGTGATGAACGCCTGGTTGGCATCGTCGAACACCAGGTCCTGGCCGCGCAGGATGCACACCGGCACCGGGGTCTGGCGGAACACGTCGGCGATCGCCGCGCGCTCCTGGGCCAGCCGGGTGCCGAGGCGGTGCAGCTCGAGCCGCGACGCGATCCGCGCGACCAGCTCGCGCGCCGAGAACGGCTTGACCACGTAGTCGTCGGCGCCCGCCTCGAGCCCCTCGATGTGGGCCTCGTCGCCGGCGCGCGCCGACAGCAGGATCACCGGCAGCGAGCGGGTCGCCGGATCGCCGCGCAGCTCGCGCAGCAGGCCGAACCCGTCGAGCCCCGGCATCATCACGTCCGAGAGCACGAGCGTCGGCTTGCGCTTGCGGATCGAGGCCAGCGCGGCGTAGCCATCACTCGCCAGCTCGACGCTCCACCGCTTGCCGAGCAGCCGCGCGAGGTAGCGCCGCATGTCGGCGTTGTCGTCGACGATCAGGATGTGGACCCGGCGATCGAGCATGCCGTGGACCGCCGGCTCGGTGTCGCGCGTCCACTGCATCGCCTCGCTGGTGAACGTCGAGGCCGCCGACTCGCTCGGCGCCTCGGGCGCCTCGGGCAC
>JBQCJR010000218.1:0-2975 GCA_051952595.1 Kofleriaceae bacterium | reverse complement strand
GAGCAGCGCGGCCTCGTAGAACACCACGCTCGCGCCCGCGTCGGCCCCCGCGGCGATCGCCGCGGCGCTCGCGGCCGCGATCGGAGGATGCGTGATCGGGTTGCGGTCGGCGCGCGCGACAGGGTCGGCGAACGCGATCGCGCCCAGCCGCTTGCGATCGAGCTGGCCATCGGGAGTGATGATCCCCGGGCCGAAGCGCGCCACCAGCTCGGCGAGCGCCGGCTGGCCGGGCTCGACCACCTGGCGGGCCAGCGCGTCGGCATCGACCACGGCGGCGCCGCGCTCGACGAGCATCCGGGCGACCGTGCTCTTGCCCGACGCGATCCCGCCGGTCAATCCGATCACGTGCACCGTCACCGGTTCTCGGTACCACGGCGGACGCCGGAGGAGGTAGCCTCACCGCCATGGTCGGCCCCGCGCGGCTCGTGCCCGCGATCCTCCCCGTGGTCTGCGCGCTGGCCGTGCTCGCCGGCGCGGCGGCCGCGGGCCGGAGCGACTGGACGGGCAGCGCGGCGTGTGGGAGCTGTCATCCCGCGCAGCTCGCGGCCTGGCGGGCCACGCCGCACGCCACCACCCAGCGCCGGTTCGGTGGCCGCACCCCCGAGGGGCGCTGCCTGGCCTGCCACGCCACCGGGGAGGCGCCCGCCGGCCCGGCGATCGCGTTCGAGGTCGGCTGCGAGGCCTGCCACGGCGCGGGCGCCGCGTATGCCCCCGACGACGTGATGCGCAACCCGCGGCTCGCCCGATCGCTTGGCCTGGTCGATCTCTCGACGCCCGCCGCGCGCGCTGTGGTGTGCGCGGGCTGCCACGCGCGGTCCACGCGTGCTACGCCGTTCGACCCGACCGCACCGGTCCACCCGAGCTCCCCGCCATGAAGGTACCCGCGAAGTTCATCACCTCGGCCGCCGCGCCGTCCGATTTCCCGCCACCCTCGCTCCCCGAGCTCGCGGTGGTCGGCCGGTCGAACGTCGGCAAGTCGAGCCTCATCAACGCCCTCGTCGGACAGGACGGGCTCGCGCGCACCTCGCGCACGCCCGGCCGCACCCGGCTGCTCAACTGGTTCGAGGTCGGGTCGTCGCCGCGGTTCTTCCTCGTCGATCTGCCCGGCTATGGCTACGCCCAGGTCAACCAGGCCACGCGCGAGAGCTGGCGCCCGCTGATCGAGACCTACCTGTCCGGCCGCAAGACGCTCGCCGGCGTGTTGCTGCTGATCGACATCCGCCGCAACGCCGAGGACGAGGAGCTCGACTTCGTGCCGTGGCTCGCCGAGCGCGAGGTCCCGATCGTCGTCGCGCTGACCAAGGCCGACAAGCTGCCCAAGAACAAGCGCACGATCGAGGTGATGCGCGCCAAGAAGCTGCTCGGGCTGCGCCGCGATCCGCTCGCGGTGTCGACGCTGTCCAGCGAGGGCATCGATCCGCTGTTCCGGGCGTGCCTCGGCGCGATCGGCCAGTCCAAGTCGTAGCCCGTGGTGATCGAGCGCGCGACCGCCGCCGATCTCGACGCGATCGACGAGATCGAGCAGCACTCGTTCCCGATCCCGTGGCCACGCGCCACGTTCGAGGCCGAGCTGGCGCGCGACATCGCCCGCGTGATCGTCGCCCGCGAGCGCCGGGTGGTCGGGTTCGCGAACTACTGGATCGTCGCCGACGAGCTGCACGTGCTCGCGATCGCCAGCCACCCGGACTACCGGCGGCGCGGGATCGGCGGGGTGCTGCTCGGCCACGCGCTCGACGAGGGCAGGGCGCTCGGCTGCGAGCGCGCCACGCTCGAGGTGCGGCGCGGCAACCAGCCGGCGATCGCGCTGTACCAGCGCCACGGGTTCCGCGGCGTGCACGTGCGCGCGCGCTACTACCAGGACAACCAGGAGGACGCGCTGGTGATGCTGTGCGAGCTCGCCGCGGTCACTGGATCACGCCCGTGACCGGCAGCCGGCCATCCCCGGTGCCGCCGTCGCGGGTCGCGAAGTAGATCACCGCGCCGCCGCCGGCCGCGAAGATCAACCCGGCGCTCGCGAGCACGTACCAGCGCTGGTACCACGCCGGGCTCGCGCCCGGACGCGCCAGCTCCGCCTCGACCTTGATCTCGCCGTCGGGCGGCAGCGCGATCTTGGTGCGGTACGGCGCGTAGCCCTGCTTCTCGACGCGGATCTCGTAGCTCGCCGGCGCCGGCAGCTTGAGCGGCTGGATCGGCGTCACGCCGCGCCGCTCGCCGCTCACCGTCACCGCCGCGCCCGAGAGGTTCGCGACGATGTCGATCACGCCGTAGCGCAGGAAGTCGCCGGGCGGGAGCAGCCGCTGGAGGTACGCGTCCACCTGGGCGTCGGAGGGCTGCGCGCCCTCGGCGAGCGAATCCGCGATCCGCGCGCTCACGCTGCGCGACGCGACGTCGATCCGCTGCATCGTCAGGATCACGTCGCCGAGCTCGCTGATCCCGACGAGGATCACCTCGGCGACCCCGAGCTTGTCGCCGATCTTCGCGACGCAATCGGCCTCGCCGGCGCACCGCCCGAGCACCTGATCGAGCTGGTCGCCGTAGACCGCGCGGGTCTGATCGGGGCCGAGCACCTTGAGCGACGTCTGCTTGGTCAGCGCGCCGACCACGCGCGCGGCGATGCCCGGCAGGCCCGACGAGCCGGCGCGGTACTCGAGCACCGCGGTCTTGCGCCGCGGGTTCGGATCACCGTGCGCGATCCGCAGCGACCCGGCGAGGGCCACCCAGGCGGCGATCGATGCAACGACAGCGCGGCTCGCCATGGCGGTCACTTGTTCCCGAACAGGAAGGTCATCGACGAGATCCGGTGCGCGTCGGCGCGGCGCGGGGCGCTCTGGCCGGTGGTCGTCGCGCACGCCCACTTGTCGATGTCGTTGACGGTCTGGAGCAGGAACGAGCCGTCGCACCAGCTGCGGTAGCGCTGGACCACGCTGCCCGATCCCGGATCGAACACCCGCAGCTCCTCGGTATCGATGTCCATC
>JBQCJR010000217.1:0-7548 GCA_051952595.1 Kofleriaceae bacterium | reverse complement strand
TCGGCAACCTGAACGGGCGGTACGGCCGCACCCGGGTCACCAACCTCGCGATCGGCGACGACGACGACCCGAAGTTCGACGAGCTACCCGAGCGCGGCGACCTGCGCGGCTGGCCCAAGCAGCAGGTGATGGACCTGCTGCGCGCGCTCGAGGGCGCCGGCCTGATCGAGGCCTCGCGCGGCGAGTACCCGACGATCAACACCACGCGGCGCGGCGACCAGGCCTCCACCGGCCAGCTCGACCTGACCGAGCTCGGCATCCAGATGCCGACCGTCTCGAGGCGCAGCCGCAAGCGCAAGCGCTGACCCGCCGCGGCGCCGCGGCCGGACGGCAGCCTGACGAGGGCGGGCAAGCCAGGCCGGAACTCGGGTCGCAGGCGTGGAATCGATCTCTGCCGCGGCGCGGCCCGTACGCGCAGCGCACATGGGCGGGCAAGGCCAGGACGGAGCCATGAGAGCCGCAGGCGAGGAATTGATCTCTGCCGCGGCGCGGCCCGTACGCGCAGCCTGACAAGGGCGGGCAAAGCCCGGCCGGAGCCATGCGAGCCGCAGGCGAGGAATCGATCTCTGCCGCAGCGCGGCCGGACGCGGGCAAGCCAGGCCGGAGTCGCAGGCGAGGAATTGATCTCTGCCGCGGCGCGGCCGCCGGACGCGCCGCCTGACGAGGGCGGGCAAAGCCCGGCACGAATCGTCCGCCTCGCGGGCGAGAAAATCGATCTCTGCCGCGGCGCAGCTGCCGAACGCGCAGCGCACGAGGGCGGACAAAGCCCAGCCGGAGGCTCCGCTCCGAGCAGCAGGCGAGGAATCGATCTCTGCCGCGACGCGGCTGCCGAACGCGCAGCGCACGGGGCCGAGCCAAGCCCAGGCGCGAGCCATGCGAGCCGCAGGCGAGGATTTTTGATGTGGCGAACCCGCTGTCTTTCGAGTCGCTGCGGTTTTCTGAGGCAGTAACGCGCGTAGCACCGCGAGATCGCAGGCGCGCGGCATGGCACATCGCGTGCTCTTCGAGCCGGCGCGTGTTCGGATCTCCGCGACGCCTGGCGATCGCCTCGCTGGTCGTGTGGGCGATGTGCGTCGTGCTGAGCCTCTCCGCCAGCGCGCCGCTCGCCCACGACGAGGCCGCGTACGCCGTGC
The DNA here is from genome assembly GCA_051952595.1 of Kofleriaceae bacterium. Classification (GTDB taxonomy): domain Bacteria; phylum Myxococcota_A; class Polyangia; order Haliangiales; family Haliangiaceae; genus JABFXX01. The sequence goes on along the minus strand of JBQCJR010000217.1, from coordinate 6,415 downwards.
TCGCGCGCGATCGCGACGACGCGTGGCTGTACCGGCCGATTGGCACGGTGGCGCTCGCGCGGATCGGGATCGCGCTCGGCGGCTCGGACCTCGCGATGCGACTGCCCAGCGCGCTGATCTCGCTGGCGCTGATCGGCGCGGTCGCGGTGCTGGGCAAACGCCTCGGCGCGTGGACGGGCGCGTGGGCCGCGGCGGTGATCGCGGGGACCCACGCGTTCGTGATCCGCGGGCACCAGCTGCTGAACGACCTGCCGTCCACGGCCTGCCTGCTGCTCGCACTCGCGATCCTGATCGACGAGCTCGATCACGGCCGAGATCGCGCGCCAGATCGCGGCCGAGCTCGCGCGCCAGATCGCGGCCGAGATCGCGCGCCAGATCGCCTCCGCGCGTCCGCCGCCCCGACGTACCGGCTGGTCGCGGTCGCCCCGCTGTTCGCCGCCGCGCTCTATCTCCGCTATGGTGCCCTGCTCTCGATCGCGATCATCGGCCTCGGCACCGCGCTGGTCTGGTGGCGCGAGCTGCTCGCGCGGCCCGGACCCGCGATCGCGGCGGTCGCGCTGTTCGCGGCGCTGATCGCCCCGCTGCTCGCCTACTCCGCCGCGACCACCGGCTCGCCGGGAGGGCTGTTCGCGCTGTCGCGTGGGGTCGCCACGAACGAGCTCGGCAAGGGGCTCGCGCGGTTCGTGCTGTCGAACCCGTTCCGCTCCTACGGCGCGCTCGCCGCGCCGGTCGCGCTCGCGGGCCTGATCGCGCTCGTCCGCCCGCCCCCGCACCGGCGCCGCGTCACCTGGTTCCTCGGCGGGATCGCGATCGCCCAGATCGGCGCGCTCGGGGTGTTCAGCGATGGCAGCGCGCGGTTCGTGTTCCTCGCGCTCGCGATCCTGGTCCTGCTCGGGGTCGACGCGATCGCCCGCGCGGCGCGCCGGCTCGGGCGGCCGGACCTGCTCGCGCGCGGGGCCGCGGCGGCCGTCGCGCTGGGCTGGCTGGGCATGATCTGCGCGAGCGTCCCGATCCAGCGGGCGATCGCCCGGACCAACGCCGGGATGTCCGCCGCGAGCGCGGCGATCCGCGTGGATGCCGACGGGCAACCGTGCCTCGTGATCTCTGCCCAGGTCCCCCAGCTGCGCTGGTACACCGGCTGCGCGGCGCGCAAACTGCGCACCTCCGGCGCCCTCGCGCCGCTACCGGCGGACATCCGCGCGTATGCGGTCGAGATGCCACACGGCCCGCTGGACCCGGCGCCGCTGGCCCGCGCCCTCGGCACCCGCCTCGTGCCACTGACCGATGGTGCGTGGTGTCTGCGGCCGGCCGGGCCGCGCGACCCGTGGTAACCATGCGAGATGGCAGGCCGCGACGACCATCCCGACGTCCCGCGCGCAGACATCGAGCTGACCGAGACCCCGCGCGCGGCCGGAGGCCTCGGCGCGTTGTGGGCCTCGGCGCGCCATCTCCGCCGCGACGGCACGCTGGTGCGCGGCACCAAGGCGCTGCTCGCGATGAACCAGCCGGACGGCTTCGACTGTCCGGGTTGTGCGTGGCCGGAGCCGGCGCACCGCAGCCGGTTCGAGTTCTGCGAGAACGGCGCCAAGGCGATGGCGGAGGAGACCACGAGCGCGCGCGCGACTCCCGAGCTGTTCGCCGAGCTCTCGGTCGACGATCTCCGCCTGCTCAGCGACTTCGAGCTGGGCCAGCTCGGCCGGCTCACCCACCCGATGGTGCTCGAGGGTCGGCACTACCGGCCGATCGCGTGGGACGCGGCGATCGACCTGCTCGCCGAAGGGCTGCGCGCCGCGGGCCCGTCGCGCAGCGCGTTCTACACCTCCGGCCGCACGAGCAACGAGGCGGCGTTCCTGTACCAGCTGGTCGGCCGGATGTTCGGCACCAACAACTTCCCGGACTGCGCGAACATGTGCCACGACTCGAGCGGCGTCGCGCTGTCCGAGTCGATCGGCGTCAGCAAGGGCACCGTCTCGCTGTCCGACTTCGATCGCGCCGACCTGATCCTGATCGTCGGCCAGAACCCCGGCACCAACCACCCGCGCATGCTCTCGACGCTGCGCGAGGCGGCCCGCCGCGGCGCCACGATCGTCGCGATCAACCCGCTGCGCGAGGTCGGGCTGACCCGGTTCGCCCACCCGCAGAAGCCGCTCGACCTGCTCGGCGGCGTGCCGCTGGCCAGCCGCTTCGTCCAGATCCCGATCGGCGGAGATCACGCGTTCTTCCTCGGCGTGGCCAAGGCGGTGCTCGAGCGCGAGCTCGCCGCGCCGGGCAGCCAGCTCGACGCGCGGTTCCTCGCCGAGCACACCGAGGGGTTCGAGGCGTGGCGCGACCACGTGCTGGGGCTCCCGTGGGACACGCTGGTCGAGCGCGCGTGCGTCGAGCAGGCCGAGATCCGCGAGATCGCCGAGATCTACGCGCGCTCGGAGGCCACGATCGCGTGCTGGGCGATGGGGCTCACCCAGCACAAGCACGCGGTCGCGACGATCCAGGAGATCGCCCACCTGCTGCTGCTGCGCGGCAACATCGGCCGGCCGGGCGCCGGGCTGTGTCCGGTGCGCGGACACTCCAACGTCCAGGGCGATCGCACGATGGGCATCACCCCGCAGCCTCGCCCGGCGTTCCTCGACGCGCTCGGCGGCGCGTTCGGGTTCGAGCCGCCGCGCGCCCCCGGGCTCGACACGGTCGCGGCGATCCACGCGCTCGAGCGCGGCGAGCTCGGCGCGTTCGTCGCGCTCGGCGGCAACTTCCTGTCCGCCACCCCGGACACCGATCGGGTCGCGCGAGGCCTCGAGCGCTGCGCGATGACCGCCAGCATCTCGACCAAGCTCAACCGCACCCACCTGTACCCCGGCGCGCGCGCCCTGATCCTGCCGTGCCTCGGGCGCAGCGAGCACGACGTCCAGGCGGCCGGGGCACAGTTCGTCACCGTCGAGGACTCGATGAGCATGGTGCACCGCTCGCAGGGCGTGTTGCCGCCGGCGAGCCCGGAGCTGCGCAGCGAGCCGGCGATCGTCGCGATGCTCGGCCGCGCGCTGCTCGGCCCGGTCGCCCCGTGGGACGAGCTCGCCGGCGACTACGATCGCATCCGCGAGCGGATCTCCGCCGTGGTGCCGGGGTTCGAGGACTTCAACGCCCGGGTCCGCACGCCGACCGGGTTCCAGCTGCCGAACGTCGGCCGCGATCGCACGTTCGCGACGATCGGCGGGCGCGCCCGGTTCGCGCTCGCGACGCCGCCGGATCTCCGCCTGCCGCCCGGCCGGCTCCGCATGATGACGATCCGCAGCCACGACCAGTACAACACCACCATTTACGGCCTCGACGACCGCTACCGCGGCATCCACGCCGAGCGCCGGGTGGTGTTCCTGAACCCGGCGGACATGGCCGAGCTCGGGCTGGTCGACCGCCAGATCGTCGATCTGATCTCGGAGTGGGACGACGGCGAGCGGGTCGCCGAGTCGTTCATCGCGGTCCCGTTCGACCTGCCGCGCCGCAACGCCGCGACCTACTTCCCCGAGGCCAACGCCCTGGTGCCGCTCGACAGCTTCGCGGACCGCTCGCGCACGCCGACGTCGAAGTCGGTCGTGATCCGGATCCGCCCGCGCGCGCGGTGAGCGCTACCAGTCGAACTGGAGCGTCGCGCCGCCGCCGTCCGGCGACAGCACCGGGGTGACCACGAAGTCGCGCTTGCGGGTGCGGCCACCCATCGCCGTCGGCCGCTCCTCGGGCGACTTCTTCACCATCATGTAGACGAGCGCGCCGATCCCGACCGCGCCGCCGATGCCGACCATCGCCGCGCCGATCGCCGTGCGGGTCTTGCCGCGGCACGCGGCCTGGAACTCGTCAAAATCGCCATGCGTCTCGCTGAAGTCCTGGCCGCACTGCTTGTCCGTGAGGTCGATCGTGACGCCGTCCTTCGTCCCGGTCGCGTTGAGGCCCTTGTACGTGTCGATCGGGCCCATGTACGCCTGGATCCACATCGCCGCGCCGGCCGCGGCCACGACGAACCCGGCGCCCGCGGCGATCTTCAGGGTCGTGTTCGAGCTCTTGCGCGGTCCGATGACACCGCCGATCGCGGCGGCCTCGAGCGCGATCGCCACGTCGCGGCTCTGGCCGGCGCGCACCTCGACGCCGGACTGCTCGTAGCGGCGGTAGCCATCGGCCTCGATCGCGAGCTTGTAGCGGCCCTCGGGCAGCGTCACGGTCACCGCGCCGCCATCGAGCTGGCCCTTCGCGTCCTCGTCGATGAACACCGTGCCGCGCTGGGCGTTGCCCACCTTGACCACCAGCGTGCCGGTGGGCTTCTCGGCGCCCTGCGGCGGCACCGGCTTGTCGGGGGCGGGCTTCTCGCCGGTCAGCTTGATGTAGCCCTTCTTGGCGAGCTCGGCCATGCCGGGCCCGGTGGCGCGGTCGAGCGGGACGAAGTCGTCCCAGCTCTCGAGCACGACCTTCGAGGCCACGTTGAGCATCTTGGTGGTGATCGCGTAGCCATCGCCCCCGCCGCGCTTGGTGCGCTCGACGTGGCCGTAGACCAGCAGGTCGGCGCCGATGTTGCTCCCGATCGCCGCCATGCACGCGGGCTTCTCGTCGGTACAGCCGTTCATCAGCTTCTCGTCCACCAGCTCCCGCTTGCTGTTGGGCGCCAGCTGGAACTGACCGGACGGCAGCCCGGCCCGGGTCCGCATCTGATCCGTCAGATCCTTCGCGACCTCGACCGCCTGCTTGTCCACCGCTCCGGTCGCCTCGAACCCGAGGACCGCGATCTTGGGTTTCGCCCAGGCCACCGACCCCAGCGCGGTGGTCAGCAAGATGGCCAGTGCCAACGATCGGACAGAGAAGGCGTGCGTCATGGCCGAAGCCCGACTATACACCCGAGATCGGCTCGGATGTCGACGCTACCTCGGCGGGGCTACCAGTCGAATCTCACGGTCGCACCCGCGCCATCGGGCGACATCACCGGCGTCACGGTGAACGTCCGCCGCGGCACGCGCCGCGAGCCGATCTGGCTCGACTCGGCCGGCGAGTCTGACTTGACCAGCACGTAGATCAGCGCGCCGATGCCGATCGCGCCCGCCGCGATCGTGACGGGGACCAGGATCTTGGTCGTGCCGTACGCCTTGCAGGCCGCGTCGTAGTCCTGGTTGCGCTCGGCGGTTTGGCGGCGCGCATCGAGGCCCTCCCCCGAGTTGCAATCCTCGCTGCCGAACTTGTGGGTGTACGGGCCGGCGCCGTCGGGCATCTCCAGCGCGGTCTTGCCTTCCCGGTACTTCGAGATCGGCATGAACCACTGGTACGCCCACATCCCGCCGGCCACCGCGCTGACCGCGATGCCGGTCGCCGCGGTGACCTTCCAGAACTTGCCGGCGCCGCCCGGGCCCTCGGAGACCGTGCCGCCGACCTCGTGGGTGAGCTCGTCGTGGAGCTTGCGGTCGTCCACCGGCTGCTTCGACCGCGCCAGCTCGGTCGACACGTTGCGGGTGTCGCCAGCGTGGATCGTGATGGTCTCCTCGTGGCGCTTCCAGCCCTTGCCGGAGGCCTCGATCGCGAGCTTGTAGCGGCCCTCCTTGAGGGCGATGCTGAACACGTTGCTGGTGAGCGTGCCCCGAGGCTCGTCGTCGATGTAGATGGTCGCCCGGTCGACGTTGGTGACCTTGACCACCAGCGTGCCCTCCTCCTGGGGAATCAGGCTCGCGTAGACCTTCTTGGCGACGGCGGCGGCGTTCCCGCTGAGGTCCTTGGGCGCGACCTCGCTCGACCACACCCACTGCGCCTTGGTGCTGACCTTGATCAGCTTGATCGAGATCTGGAACGATTTTCCGATCTTCTCGAGCTTGCCGAACATCAGGTAGTCGGCGCCGAGGTTGGCGCCGATCGGCGCCATGCAGGTGTTGGCCTCGTTGACGCAGCCATTCATCAGCTTCTCGTCGACGAGCTCCCGCTCGCTGTTCGGCGCGAGCTGGAGGTTGCTGGTGCCGGCCTTCGCGCGGCCGCGCAGCTCGTTGGTGAGCTTGCGAGCGATGTCGGTCTGCTCGCTATCGATGTCGCCGATCACCTCGAGCCCGAGGATCGCGATCTTCTGCTTGCCGGCGAGCGCGACCGAACCGGCGATCGGGCCGAGCAGGGCAACGATCGCGAGCGCCAGCGGTAGCGCGCGACAACTCGACCATAGAGCACGGATCATGGGTTCCCTCGGAGGGGGAGTATACACGGTCGGCTCGTGCCAAAACGGCAACCTGGCCTACTGGATTGGGACCGGCTACCGTGTGCCTCGGAGGCACATGAGGACCCTGTCGGCGCGGATTCTCCTCGGTTTTGCCGCCCTCACCATCACGTTCGGGGTGATCACGGCGACGGTCGTGGTGAACATGCAGCAGGTCGAGGACCACGTGGTCCTGATCGGCAAGGGTTTCATGCCGCT
>JBQCJR010000216.1:0-9342 GCA_051952595.1 Kofleriaceae bacterium | reverse complement strand
TGGTCGCGCTCGGACAGCCCGGTGCTGCGGCCGTGGGCGATCGCCTCGCATTTGTCGCACGCGCCGCAGGTGCGGTCGCGGCTCGCCCAGTCCTGGTCGCCGAAGTACTCGAGCATGAACTGCCGGCGGCACCGCGGGTAGTACGCGTACTCGATCATCGTGCGCAGCTTGCCGCGCTCGGTATCGGCGCGCCGCGCGAGCGACTCGACATCGAGCGGCGGGAACCCGGCGCCCGGATCGGGGCGCGCCGCGGCGAGCCGCTCGTCATCGCGGCGCAGCATGCCGTGCCGCTCGAGGATCCGGATCGCCGCCGCCATCGTTGCGCCGGTGATCTCGGTGCCGAGGTTGCGGCGCAGCCGCGCCTCCAGGTCGTCCTCGTACGGCGTCAGCTCGCCGAGGTTCGGCTGGTCGCGCAGCAGCTTCCACAGCCCACGCAGCACCTCGGCCGACGGATACGACGCATCGATCAAGAACTCCTGCAGCCGGATATCGCTGTGGTTGAACAGCAGCACGCAGCGCGTGGGCTTGCCATCGCGGCCGCCGCGCCCGGCCTCCTGGTAGTACGCCTCGGGGCTGCGCGGGATATCGGCGTGCACGACCAGCCGGATGTCGCTCTTGTCGACGCCCATGCCAAACGCGTTGGTCGCGACCACCGCGTCGAGCTCGCCGGCCATGAACACGTCCTGGGTGCGGGCGCGCGCGTTGTTCTCGAGGCCGGCGTGGTAGACGCGCACCTTCATGCCGGCGGCCTTGAGCTCGGCGGCATGGGCCTCGGCGTTCTTGCGGGTGGCCGCATACACCAGCGCGACGCCGCTCTCGCGCATCCGCACCAGCTCGGCGAGCTGGCTCGACTTGTCGGCGGTGCCGCCGACCTTCATCACCTCGTACTTGAGGTTCGGGCGATCGAAGCCGCGGACGTGCAGGCGCGCGCCCTCGAGCCCGAGCTGGTGCGCGATGTCGCGCCGGACCTCGGGCGTGGCGGTCGCGGTGAACGCCGCGATCCGCGGCGCGCCGAGCGTGCGCACGATCTCGCCGAGCCGCCGGTAGTCCGGCCGGAAGTCGTGCCCCCACTCCGAGATGCAGTGCGCCTCGTCGATCGCGATCATCGCGAGCCGGCCCGCCAGCGACCGCAGCGCCTCGACGAACCGCGGGCTGCGGAACCGCTCGGGCGCGACGTACACCAACGTGTACTGCCCGGCGCGGATGCCCTCGAGGATCTCGGTCTGCTCGGCGGCGCCGGCGTGCGAGGTCAGCGCGACCGCCGGCACGCCGCGCGCGACCAGCCCGTCGACCTGATCCTTCATCAGAGCGATCAGCGGCGAGACCACCAGGGTGACGCCGCCGCGCTCGCCGAGCACGACCGCGGGGAGCTGGTAACACAGCGACTTGCCGGCGCCGGTCGGCATCACCGCGATCACCGGGCGGCCGGCGAAGATGTCCGCGATCACATCCGACTGGCCGGGGCGCAACGTCTCGTGGCCGAACCGGGCGAGCGCGCGCGCGAAGATCGCCGGCGCGTCGTCGGCAGATCCCTCGCGGGCCATGGGCGCGGATGACAGCACGGGCGGACCCTATCAGATCCGTGTGACAGACCGAACACCGCGACTTCACGTCCGAAATTCGGACAACGGTGGCGACTATAGTGGCCGCTCTACGCCATGAGCACCAAGCATCGGTTCGAGCGCGCCGAGGGAAGCTCCAGCAAGTTCTGGGAGATCTGGCGCGAGGGCGACCTCGTCTACACCCGGTTCGGGCGGATTGGATCGATCGGCCAGACCACGTCCAAGGCCGCGCCCAGCGAGGCGATCGCGGACAAGGTGATCGCCAGGTTGATCCTCGAGAAGGCCCGCAAGGGCTACGTCGAGAGCGCCGGTGCGGCCCCGGCGGCGCTCCCGGCGCTCGATCGCACGCAGCTCGCGCAGCATCTGGCGAACCTGCCGGGGCTGGTCGACGACGGCGCGTTCCTGGTGCTCGCCGACTGGCTGCAGAGCCAGGGGCACCCGTGGGGCGAGCTGATCGCGGTGCAACACGCGATCGCGCACGCGCCCGAGGACCAGCGCGCGGCGCTCGCCGCCGCCGAGGCCGCGCTGCTCGCGGCCCATGGCGCGTCGCTGCTCGGCGCGGCGTTTCTTCGCGAGGGCTCGCGGCACGTGTGGCACCACGGCTTCCTGCGCACCGCGACGATCTCGACCTCGGTGCCGGCGGACGACTGGAATCTCCAAACCGAGCGCGTGGTCGCCGAGATCGAAGCGCTGCTCGCGCGGCCGCTCGCCCACCTCGTCGAGGGCTTGATCCTCGACCCGGTGCCGCAGGAGCTCTCGATGGTGATCGACTGGGACCACTTCGCCCACGAGACCTGGGCGCCGTTCCTTCAGACGCTGGATGCGCTCGCGCGATGCATCCCGGCGCGGATCCGCCACCTCGGGCTCGGCTCGCCCGCCGCGGCCACCGCGTACGTGCAGATGCCGGATTTCGCGAAGCTCAGCGCGCTGTTCCCGGCGCTGCGCCGGCTCGAGATCAGCGGCCACTACCGCGAGGCGCCGAGCGCGCTCTCGCTGCGCGAGCTGGTCGATCTCGAGGTGCGGTTCGCCGCCGCAGACGAGCGCGGGCTCGCGGCGATCGCCGCGTCGAAGCTGCCCAAGCTCGAGCGGCTGTCGCTGTGGCTCGGCGGCCACGCGGAGTGCAGCCTCTCCGATTTCCACGCGGCGTCCGCGTACGACGGCGATCCCGCCGACCGCGACGACGAGGACGACGAGGACGACGAGGACGACGAGGACGACGAAGACTCGGAATCGAGCCGCTTCACTCGCACCGATCTGGCGTCGCTCGACGTCTACCACGTCTCGAGCGACCTCACCGCGGCGCAGCTCGCCCGGTTCCTGGCCGGGTCGTTCTCCGATCACCTGACCCATCTGGGGCTGTGCAGCGCCGTGCTCGACGAGCGGATGGTGCAGGCGCTCGTCGCCTCGCCGCTGATCCGCCGGCTGCGCACGCTCGATCTCTCCGGGGGCACGCTCGACGACGGGGCCTCTCGCGCGCTGATCGCCGCGCGCGACGTGCTGTCGCGGCTCGACTGGATCGACGTGTCGAACAACCGGCTCACCGAGGCGGGGGCCGAGCGGCTCGCCGAGGCGCTGCCGAACGTCCGGATCGGCCTCCAGCGCACCACGCACGAGCCCGCGTTCTTCGCGCGGTACGTGCCCACGTACGAGTGAGCTGGAGCACCCTGGGTGGCATTCCGGACACCGCGGCCGCACGTCCGCCTCGCTCCACTATAGTGCCCCGCTTTACACCGCGGAGCGTCATGAGCAGCAAGCGTCGGTTCGAGCTCGTCGAGGGAACGTCCACCAAGTTCTGGGAGATCTGGCGCGAGGAAGAGGTCGCCCACACCCGGTACGGGCGGATCGGCGGGTTCGCCGAGACCAAGTCCAGGCGGCCTTCGAAGAAGGTCGCGACGATCGAGCAGCTGCTCGCCACGATGATCCTCGAGAAGACGGCCAAGGGCTATCGCGAGACCACCGGTGCCGACGAGGCCGCCCCGCTCCCCGAGCTCGATCGAGCGCAGCTCGCGCAGCACCTGGGGAACCTGCCGGGGCTGGTCGACGACGGCGCGTTCCTCGTGCTCGCCGACTGGCTCCAGAGCCAGGGCCACCCGTGGGGCGAGCTGATCGCGCTGCACCACGCGATGGCGAGCGCGCCCGAGGCCCAGCGGGCGGTGCTCGCCGAGTCCGAGGCCGCGTTGCTGGCGGCGCGCGGCCCGGCCCTGGTCGGCGCGGCGTCCCGCCACTCCTGCTCGCAGTTCGCCTGGCACCTCGGGTTCCTGCGGACCGCGACCCTCGGGACCGCTGCCACCGCCGAGGCGATGTCCGCCGCCGTCGACGAGCTGCTCGCGCTGCCGGCCGCGCACCTGCTCGAGGGGCTGATCCTGAACCCGCTGCCCGCCGCGCTCGCCACCCAGCGCGACTGGGGAGACTCCGGGGACAGCATCGTCGATCCGTGGACCGATCTGGCCGGGCTCGCCGCGCGGATCCCGCCGCGGATCTCCCACCTCGGGTTCGGCGCGCCGGGGCGAGCCGCGACCGCGTACGTGCAGATGCCGAGCTTCGACCAGATCGGCGCGCTGTTCCCGGCGCTGCGCAAGCTCGAGATCACCGGATCCCACGGCGACCGGCTCGGCGCGCTCGTGCTGCCCGAGCTGGTCGATCTCGAGGTGCGGTTCGCGGCCGCCACCGCGGAGGGCCTCGCCGCGATCACCGCCTCCACGCTCCCGAAGCTCGAGCGGCTGTCGGTGTGGCTCGGCGGCGGCTCCTCCTGCGTGCTCGACAGCGTCTACTCGCCGTACGAGTACAACGACGATCGCGAGGACCACGGCGAAGACGGGCTCTATCCGAGCCACTACACCGCCGCCGATCTCGACGAGATCGAGACCCACGACGTCGAGAGCGAGATCACCGCCGTCGAGCTCGCCCACTTCCTCTCCATGCCATTCCCCGAGCGGCTCACCCACCTCGCGCTGCGCAGCGCGGTGCTCGATGCGCAGACCTGCGAGGTGATCGCGCGCAGCCCCGTGATCGGCCGGCTGCGGTCGCTCGACCTGTCCGGCGGCACGCTCGACGAGCGATCGGTCAGCGCGCTGATCGCGACCGGCGACATGCTGGTCCGGCTCGAGCAGATCGACGTCTCGAACAATCGGTTGACCGCCAAGGCGGCGAAGGAGCTCACCAAGGCGATGCCGAACGTCCGGATCGGCACCCAGCGCAGGCCGGCCACGCCGCCGGCGTTCTTCATGCGCTACGTCGCGACGATGGAATGAGCGCACGCGGCCACGGTGAGCGTGGCGTGACCGATCGTCGATCGACGAACGTCAGGCGCTCACTGCCGCTGGAGCAGCAGCGAGCCGAGCGAGTAGCCGGCGCCGAACGACGCCATCATGCCGTAGCTGCCGGAGGGCAGGTCGGCGCTGTGCTGCGAGAACGCGATCAGCGAGCCCGCCGAGGCGGTGTTGCCCCACTCGTCGAGGATCAGCGGCGCTTCCTCGCGGGTGGCCTCGCGGCCGAGCACGCGCTTGATGATCAGCTCGTTCATGTTCTGGTTGGCCTGGTGCAGCCAGTAGCGCGCGATCTGCTCCGGCTGGAGATCGTGCGCGGCCATGTGCTCGCCGATGAACTTGGACGCGAGCGGCACGACGTCCTTGAACACCCGGCGGCCCTGCTGGTGGAACAGCTTGTCCGGGTTGCCCTCGGTCGAGGGGTCGCAGCGATCGAGGTAGCCGCGGTTGTTGCGGATCGTGTTCGACCACTTCGACAGCATCTGCGTCGACAGGATCTCCCACGAGCCCGCCTTGGCGCGCGCCGTGGGCTCGATCACGAGCGAGACCGAGCCATCGCCGAAGATGAAGTGGCTGTCGCGGTCGCGCCAGTTCATGTGGCCGGTCGTCATCTCCGGCACCACCACCAGCGCGCACTGCGCCTGGCCGAGCCGCACCGCCTGGCTGGCGAGCTGGGTCGCGCCGGTCGCCGCCGAGCAGCCGAGCGAGATGTCGAACGCGTAGCCGCGCGCGCCCAGGGCGTTCTGCACCTCGATCGCGAGCGCGGGGTACAGGCGCTGCAGGTTCGACGCGCCGAGCACCACGAGATCCACGTCCTCGCCGGTCCGGCCGGCCACCGCGAGCGCGCGGCGCGCGGCGTTGACCGCGTACTCGGCCTGGACGCTGAGCTCCTCCTCGGGGCGGTCCGGAACGTTCGGACACATCCGCTCGGGATCGGTCAGGCCGGTCTTGTCGTGGACGTAGCGCTGCTTGATCCCCGAGGCCTTCTCGATGAACTCGGGCGAGGATTCCTTGAGCGGCTCGCGCTTGCCGGCGGAGATCTCGTCGGCGTGGCGCGCGTTGTCGCGCCGCACGAACTCGTTGAACGCCTCGCACAGCTCGGCGTTGGTGAGCACGGTGTCCGGGTGCCAGACTCCGTACCCGGTGATCGATGTTCCTGTGGTCGTCCGCGGCGACATCTGGGGGCGCACCTTATGAAGGTTGGGTGTCGCCCTGGTCAGGGCGGCGACAGGAGTTGGTCACAAGGTCGGCCGGCTGTCCACCCACCTCGAACTCCGCGAGATGGCTATGGTTTCTTGCCCACCTCGGCCTCTACCTCGATCAGCGCCGTCCGGAGGAACACCGATTGCGGGTCCGTCGCGATCGCCATCTTGAGCTGGAGCACCGCGCCGCGCAGGTCGCCGCGCCGCAGCGACAGCTCGGCCTTGCGGTAGTAGAGCAGGGCCTTGGGCGCCATCGCCGGTGTGCCGAGGGCGATGCCGGCGGGCGGAGATCCCGCGGGGGCGACGCCGGCGGGCGGAGATCCCGCGGGGGCGGGGGCCACCGGGGGCTGGCTCGGCCGCATCGGCCGCATCCGCGTGGTCTGGCTGTGCTGCGACTTGAGCTCCTGGTACGCGCTCGCGCACCGCGCGAACGCCGTGGTCACCTGCTCGAGCTCCTCGGCGGTCAGCGAGCCGCGGTGCAGATCCGGGTGCGCCATCCGTGCGATCCGGTGGAACGCCTCCTGCGCCTGATCGATCCCGGCGCCGATCTCGATCTCGAGCAGCTGGTGGGCTCGTGCTCCCTGCCTCGCGATGGTCCGTTGTGCCCAGAGCAGTACGTCCGACCGGACGCTCACGGTTCCTCGACAGGTGCGCCGAGCACCTGGAGGTGTGCCTCTTGTCGCGTCCCCGACGCCTGGTCGCGCGCGCTCACGTGAAGGATCCCGTCCGCATCGACGCGGAACGATACCTCGATCTGCAGCTCGCCTCGGGTACGGCCGGGGAGTCCTTCGAGCACGAGCGTGCCGAGCGGCTCGTTGTCGGCGTAGCGGCGCTCTTCTCCTCGGCAGCAGTCGATCTCGACGCGGGTCTGGTGGTCGCGCGCCGTCGTGAACACGCGGCTCCGCTCGATCGGGATCGGCGCGTTCTTGTCGAGCAGGCGCTCGCTGTATCCTCCCGCGGTATGAATCGATAGGCTCGCCGGATTGACGTCCAGCAGCACCGGCCGCGCGATCGCCTTCGCGGGCAGGACGAGCGCGCCGCCGCGATCGAGGGTCGAGTGTCCGGCCGTCGCGACCGCGTCGCGCGCCCCCATCCCGGTGCCGGACGCGAGGTTGCCGGTGAGGCTGCCGGCCTGGATCGCCGCGCCCTGCGCCACCACCTCGTCGGGGTTGATGCGCAGGTTAGGCTCCCGGCCAAACGCCTCGGCCAGCCGGCGGCGGACCAGCGGGATCCGCGTCGAGCCGCCGACGCACAACACGTCGGTGACGCTGCGCGCGTCGAGCCCGGCGGCGACCAGCACGTGCTGGGTCACCTCGATCGCGCGCTCGATGTAGCCGCTGATCAGCGCCTCGAACTGCCGGCGGGTCACCGCGAACGGGAGCTTGCCGACCCCGCCGGACGGCAGATCGAGCCCGTCGATCTCGCCCTCGGCGGCGTCGTGGTCCGAGAGGTGGACCTTGATCGCCTCGGCCCCCATCATCAGCTTCGTCATCAGGGCGGAGTGTGGGCGCGGATCGAACCGCAGCACCCGGTTGCACTCCGCGGCCAGCACCTCGGCGAGCGCGCGATCGAGATCATCTCCGCCGAGGAAGAAGTCGCCATCGGACGCGAGCACCTCGAAGATCTCGCGATCGAGGCGCAGCAGGCTGACATCCAGCGTGCCGCCGCCGAAGTCGAACACCGCGATCACCTGGCGGCGGTCGTGGCCGAAGCCGTACGCGAGCGCGGCGGCGGTCGGCTCGTTGATGAGGCGTAGCACCTCGAGCCCGGCCAGCCGCCCGGCCTCTCGCGTCGCCTGGCGCTGGCCATCGGTGAAGTTGGCCGGCACGGTGAGCACCGCGCTCGTGACCGGCGCGCCGAGCTGGCGCTCCGCGCACCGCCGGAGGTGGAGCAGCACGTGCGACGAGATCTCCGGCATCGTCAGCTGGCGATCGCGCACCACGACGATCGGCTGCTGGTTCGCGCCCTCGACGACGTGGTAGCGCACGCCGGTGAGCGCGAGCTGCACCAGCGGCGCGCGGATGTTCTGGCCGATGAACCGCTTGGCCGAGTGGATCACGTGGTGCGGCTCGGTGAGCCGGTAGCGCCGGGCATCTCCGCTGACCACCACGCCGCCGCTCGACGGGAACGCCACGGTCGACGGGTGGACGCGCTCGCCGCGCGGGCCGAGGATGTGCTCCACGCCGGTCGGGGTCGCGATGGCAGCGACCGAGTTGGTCGTTCCGAGGTCGATCCCGAGCGCGACGGACATGTAGCGCACGAGCTTACCTCCGAGGTCGGCCCGGCGTCGTCGCGAGGCGGGGCACTAGTGGTGCAGGTGGTACATCCGCGCTTCGCGCCCGCCCGACATCATCATGCGGCACGCGTCGTGGCAGCGCCGGCACGCCGCGGCGCACACGTGGCAGTGCGGATGCGCCGTGGCGTGGCGATCGCACTCGAGGGCGGTGGCCTCGCACGCCGCCGCGCATAGCTCGATCGACATCGCCACCAGGGACAGGTCGGCGTTCTGCTGTCGGCTGAGGATCCGCGAGGTGGCGGCACAGAGATCCGCGCAGTCGGAGGTCAGCCGGATGCAGCGATCGAGGCGGCCGGGGATGTGCTCGCCGACGCATGCGTCCGCGCACGCGGTGCACACCTGCGCGCACTCCATGGACGCGTGGATACACGCCGCGAGGACGTCGAGCGGGGCGAACGGCGGCTCGGGATTGGTGCGAAGCATTCGTTCGACGTTGCGGGGCATGTCGGCTCCTGGGCTGCTGCCCTCCGGTCGTGCATTCGACGTGCCCCCGCGCGCCGCTGGCGCACTGCATCGTGGCACGATGGCGCCCGGGTGAAGTTCGTCACCAGCCAGCTGGCGTACCTGCTCAAGCAGCCGCTGCTCCGCGAGAACCTCGCGCGTCTCTCCAAGCTGTTCCTGATCCTGCTGGGGCTGATCGCGCTGTTCACCGTGCTGTTCCACGCGCTCATGGTGCGCGAGGGCCAGGACCACTCCTGGCTCACCGGCGTGTACTGGACGCTGACCGTGATGAGCACGCTCGGGTTCGGCGACATCACGTTCCACAGCGACCTCGGGCGGCTGTTCAGCATCGTGGTGCTGCTGAGCGGCATCTTCATGCTGCTGATCGTGCTGCCGTTCGCGTTCATCCGGTTCTTCTACGCGCCGTGGATCGAGGCGCAGATCAAGCTGCGCGCGCCGCGCTCGGTGCCACCGACGACCCGCGACCACGTCGTGATCTGCGGCAACGACGCGATCGCGGAAGATCTGCGCGAGCGGTTGGCGCTCGCGCGCATCCCGTACTTCATACTCAAACC
>JBQCJR010000215.1:0-7615 GCA_051952595.1 Kofleriaceae bacterium | reverse complement strand
TTGTGTTTATGTGGTGGTGGTGGTTGTGGCGTTGGCGGTTGGGGGGGCCTACGACGGCCCCGGCTCCACCGTGTACTTCGATCTCGACGGCTCGATCGCCGAGGCCGAGACGTTCTGGAACCTGCCGTTTCCGTCGGACCTGCGGCTCCAGCCGTCGGGCGTGCCCGACGTCACCGGGTTCCCGAACCCGCGCAACGCGCCGATCCTCGAGAACCTGATCTCGTCGATCGCCGATCGCCGCGGCTGGCCGGTGATGCCGGCGGCGTACCTGCGGTTCACCGCCGAGGTCCCCGCGCGCAAGATCACCGACGTGATCGGCCCCGGCGCCGAGGCCCCCGCGATCCTGATCGACATCGACGAGACCTCGCCCGAGCGCGGCAAGATGTTTCCGATCGTCGCCGCGACGCTGCCGGCGGATCGCTACGTGCCCGACGGCTTCGTGGTGCTCGCGCCGCGCCCCGGCATCGTGCTGCGCGCCGGCACGCGCTACGCGTACGTGGTGCGCGAGGCGTTCGCGCCCGGGTTCAGCCCACCCGCCGCGTTCGCCGCGCTGGCCGTCGGCCGCACGCCCTCGGGCGCGCGCGGCGCCGCGGCCGCCGAGCTGTACGCGCCGCTGTGGCCCGCGCTCGACGAGGCCGGGATCCCACGCGCCGACGTGGTGGTCGCCACGGTGTTCACGACCGGCGACGAGGTCGCCCGGGTGCGCGCGCGCTCCGAGGCGATCCGCGCGGCGCACCACCCGGTGATCCAGAACCTGGCGCTCGCCGGCGGGGCGACGTACGACGGGTTCTGCCGGATCGACGCGAGGATCGCGATGCCGCAGTTCCAGCGCGGCACCCCGCCGTTCGACGCCGAGGGCCGGTTCGTGCTCGACGCCAACGACGTGCCGATGCGGCAGGGCGAGCTCGAGATCCCGGTCGTGATCACGCTGCCCAAGCAGGCGATGCCGGCGGGCGGCTGGCCGCTCTACCAGTTCTTCCACGGCTCGGGCGGCGTCTCGAGCGGCCTGGTCGATCTCGGCTACTCGCCGGCGCCGGACGCCGAGCCCGAGGCCGGCAAGGGCCCCGGCTACGTGGTCGCGCGCCACGGCATCGCGGCGGTGTCGTCGGCGCTGCCGGTCAACCCCGAGCGGCTGCCCGGCGCGAGCGACTACGCGTACCTCAACATCAACAACCTCGCCGCGTTCCCGTTCACGTTCCAGCAGGGCGTGTTCGAGCAGCGGCTGCTCACCGACGCGATGCTCGCGCTCCAGATCCCGCAGGCGGTGGTCGCCGCGTGTGGCATCCCCGCGCCGGCCGGCGGCGTCCACACGTTCAACGCGGCCAAGCTGGTCGCCGGCGGCCAGTCGATGGGCGGCATGTACACCAACATGGTCGGCGCCGTCGAGCCGCGGTTCGGCGCGCTGGTGCCGACCGGCGCCGGCGGGTTCTGGAACCTGATGGCGCTCGAGACCGCGATCGTCCCCGGGCTGCGCAGCCTGCTCGGCGGCCTGCTGTCGATCGACGACGAGAACCTGATCTTCGCCCACCCGGCGCTCGATACGATGGCGCTCGGCTGGGAGGCGGCCGAGCCGATGGTCTACATGGCGCGGCTCGCGCGGCGCCCGTTGCCCGGGCTGCCGGCGCGCCACGTCTACGAGCCGGTCGGCAAGGACGACGAGTACTTCCCGATCAACATCTACGACGTCGCCGCGCTCGCCTACGGCAACCAGCAGGCCGGCCCCGAGGCGTGGCCCTCGATGCAGCAGGCGCTCGCCGACGATCAGCTCGCCGGGCTCGCGAGCTACCCTGTGAAGGCCAACCGCGACGGCCTGACCCGCGTCGTCGTGCAGTTCGAGGGCGACGGCATCATCGACGAGCACTACATCTACCGGCAGCTCGAGAGCGTGAAGCACCAGTACGGCTGCTTCTTCGCGACCTACCTGCGTGACGGAACGCCCACGCTGCCGGCCCCGGGCGCGCTGACCGATCCTTGCCCATAGCGTCCGTAGGCCTCGGGCGGGCGCCACGCACAGGCCGGCCCGAGGTGCAGCGCTCTGGGACTAAGATGCGTGCGTGAAGCGCAAGACCTGGTTCGTGGTGGCCGGCGCGGTGGTGGTCCTCGCGATCATCGCGGCGGGGCTGCTCCTCGGGCGCGACGACGGCGCCGCGCCCGTGGCGGCCAACGCGCCCGCCGTCGCCGAGGGCCCGGCCCAGGCTCGGCGGGTCGAGCGCGCGAAGGCGGAGCCCGCCTCGATCGCGGGGCGCGTGACGCGCGCGCGCGACGGCACCGGCATCGCGGGCTCCGTGGTCTCGCTGACCAGCGCGTCCCCCGGCGAGCTGTTCCAGGCCTCCGATCGGTCGCCGATCGTCGCGCTCACCGACGAGACCGGCGAGTGGACGGCGCAGGTGCCCGCGGGGATCTACGCGATCGCGGCGCAGGCGCAGGGCTTCCTGCCCACGAGTCGGCCGCGGCTCGCGCTCGCCCCCGGCCAGCACCTCGATCGGATCGACCTCGCGCTCGAGCCCGGCGGCACGCTGGTGAGCGGCACCGTCAGCGATGTCGGCGGCGGCGGGATCGAGGGCGCGCAGGTCGAGCTCCAGCGCTCCCATGCGATGCTGTCCGGGGACGCCAGCCGGCTGATCGCGATCGCGAACGCCGACGGTCGCTACCAGATCACCCTGCCCGACGGAACCTGGAGCGCGACCGCCTCGCACGACGACTACGCCAGCGAGACGCGCGACTTCGCGGTCACCGGCGCGCCGCTCGACATCGACTTCGTGCTCACGCCGGGCGGCGTGATCCGCGGCCGGGTGATCGCGCGCGGCGATGGCAAGCCGGTGCCCGGCGCGCGCGTCGATGCGATGAACGAGCGGCTGGTGGTGGGCGACGCGTACGCCGACGCCACCACGGACGCGGACGGCCGGTTCGTGCTGCGTGGCCTCGCGCCGGGCGGCTTGTCGATCCGAGCGCGGGCGAGCGGGCTCGGCACGGCGGCGCCCACGATCGTCCACCTCGGGGTCGGCGAGCAGCTCGAGGACGTGGTGCTGGTGGTCGATCGCGCGTTCTCGATCTCGGGGCGCGTCGTCGAGGGCGGCAAGCCGAACGCCGGCGTCCCCGGGGTCAACGTCGCCGCGACGGCGATGGCGACCGGCCAGTACGCCGGCGCCCTCGAGGTCAGCGCCGAGGATGGCTCGTTCGAGATCGTCGCCGTCGAGCCCGGCACGTACACGCTGGTCGCGTTCGGCGAGGGCTACATGCCCGATCTCAGCGGCTCGGTCTCGGTGGTCGATCGCGACGTCACCGGGGTCGTCATCGAGCTCGCGACCGGCGCCACGCTGTCCGGGCGCGTCCAGCCCGGCACCGTCGCGACGATCGGCCTCGAGCTGGGCAGCGACGCCACGGTGCTCGGGAACCTGTTCGATTCGATCAAGGCCGGAATGGCGCGCGCCGAGTCCGACGAGACCGGCGCGTTCACCCTGCGCGGCGTGCCGGACGGCGCGTTCCAGCTGCGCGCGACCACCACCGACGGCCGCAAGGGGCTGCTCCCCATCCAGGTCGCCGGCCGCGACCAGCGCGACCTGGTGGTCGAGCTCGCAGCGCAGGCGTCGCTGTCCGGCCGCGTCGTCGATGCGCGCGGCGCGGCGGTCGCCGGCGTGCGCGTCCGCGCCGAAGCGGCCCGCGGCGCGCGTGGGTTCTCGCTCCAGATCGGAGAGGAGACCAGCCAGGCCGTGACCTCCGCGGACGGGCGCTTCCGCCTGGTCGGTCTCGACGCGGGCAAGGTCGAGGTCAGGGTCTACGACGAGCTCGGCATGCTCGCCTGGGCAGATCGCCCCGCGTCGCGCGAGCCGATCGAGCTCGAGCTCGCGAAGGAGGTCGCGAAGACCGGCGTGACGCTCGTGGTCGAGGCGCGCGACGGCAAGATCCGCGGCCGGGTGGTCGGGGCGGACGGCAAGCCGGCGGCCGACGCGTGGGTCACCGCGCGCCCGCACCGGGGCACCGAGGATGACGCGTTGCGGTTCGACGAGGCCGCCCGCCCGGTGCTGAGTGGCCCCGACGGCGCGTTCGCGATCGAGCGGCTGCGCCACGGCACGTACGACCTGGTGGCCGAGGGCGACAAGGGCCGCGCGCGCGGCGAGCAGACCGGCGTACAGACCGGCGGCCACACCACGATCTCGCTCGCCCCACTCGGCACCCTGACCGGACGCGTCCGGGTCGGTGCCCAGCCGGCGCCGGCGACCGACATCGCGTGCGAGCTGCCCAGCCAGACGGCCCACCGCACCACCAGCACCGGCGGGACCTACGCGCTCGCGCGGCTGGCGCCCGGCACGTACCAGTGCACCGCCCGTGGCAACGCCGGCACCGCGACCGGCAGCGTGGTGGTCTCCGCCGGCGCGGCCGCGCTCGACCTCGTGCTCCAGCCCTGGGCGTCGCTCACCGGCACCGTCACCGACGCCACGACCGGCGAGCCGATCGCCGGGCTCCTGGTCGCCACGGACGTCTCGGGCATGATGGACATCATGCTCGGCAGTGCGCCCACCACCGACGCGCGCGGCCGGTTCGTCGTCGAGCGCGTCGCCCCCGGTCCCGGCACGCTGATGGTGATGGAGCGGGGATCGATGGGGCCCCGCGCGACCGCGTCGTACGAGCTCGTGGCCGGCCAGCGGCTCGATCTCGGGACGATCTCGGCGAACGCGCCGTAGGCTCGCGCGCCGAGCTAGGTGCGCCGGCGGCGCGGCCGGCGGAGCAGCACGAGGCCGACGAACCCGGCGAGCCCGAACGCGCCGGGCGCCGGGGTGCCCGAGCAGCAGCCGCCGTCCTCGTCCTCGACCCGCTCGCACTCGGCGGTGCAGGTCTCCGAGCCAAACGGCCCGGCGTCGCAGCCCTCGCCCTGGTCGACGATCTGATCGCCGCACGCCGGCAGCCGGCAGTACGTGCGGCACCGCCCCGGGAGATCCCCGTTGTCGCGACCGTCGTCGCACTCCTCGGTCGGGCTGACCACGCCATCGCCACACACCGACTTGACGTTGGCGACCACACACAGGTCGTCGATCGCCCAGCCGCCGAGGTGCAGGCCCTCGTCGGTCTTGAGATCGAAGCCCACCGTCAGCTCGTGCCCGAACGCCACGTTCGACAGCCGCACGTCGTGGAACTGCCACTCGCGATCGATGTGGTGGCCCGAGCTCGACTCGCCGAGGTTCGCGCTCGAGTTCACCCACGCCGGCAGGCCGTTCACGGTCACCCGGGCCTGGTCGTAGAAGCCGTCCTCCACGGCCAGCCAGCGCCGGTACTGGAGCCGCACGTCGCTCCACTGTCCGACGTCGATCGGCGGCAGCTGGACGTACGACGAGTGCTTCGCCGGGTAGTTGCCGCCGAGGTTCTGCGCCAGGATCCGCGTACCCGAGAACGCCGCGGAGGGATCGGTGGTGCCGCCGGTCGGCGTGCCCCACTCCCAGATCGAGGTGCTGCCCGCCGGCGCGCCGGTGGTCCAGCCCTCGGTGAACGGATCGGCGCTCTCGAAGTCGGTGCAGTACAGCGGGATCGTGGTGCCCTGGTACACCGTGTAGTACGGGTCGCCGAGGTTGTCCGGCAGCGTCAGCTTCGAGCCATCGGCGAACTCGACCATCGCCTGGTAGCGCACCGACTCGTCGAGCGCGAGCGGCAGCTCCGCCGAGAACTCGGTCGCGGACGCGCGGGTCATCTCGCGCTCGCCGGCCACCGGCTCGGTCGCGTTGGGCTTCCAGCGCATCACCACGCGGTGGATCTCGTCGCCGCTGCACCGCTCGGATATCCCAACGAGCACGATCCGCACCGGCATCGCGAGCGCGTTGTCATCGAGCACGGCGCGCGCGTCGCTGTGGCCGGTCGCGGTGCGCAGGCCGTGGCGGCCGTAGGCGTCGCGGATGAAGCACTCGTGCGGCGTGCCGTTCGCGAGGTCGCCGTCATCGTCGTCGGTGGCGAGCGCCTCGATCAGGCTCGTCGGGATCGACACCGAGCGGCGCAGCGTGCCGACGAACAGCCGGTTCACGACCTGCTCGCCCTCCTCGGGGCCGAGCGCGGCGAACAGCGCCTTGCGCAGATCCCAGAACACGCCGCCGTAGATCTTGCCGGTCTGGTGGATCTCGCCGATGTCGTCCGGCCACGTGAACTCGCGGTCCATCGGATCGAGCTCGCGCAGCGGCTTGTCGTCGAAGAAGAACCCGCGGCCCATCCCCGAGTCGTTGGTGATGCTCGCCGCGAGGAAGTCCGCCGCACCCTCCCCCATCGCGTAGTCGACCGAGCCCACGCCCTCGATCACCTCGTTCCAGTGCAGCGCGTGACCGAACTCGTGATAGATGACGTCCTCGATCAGGCCGGTGTTCTGGCACGTCATGCTGGCGTGATAGAAGTTGATGGTCCGGCGGTTGGGGTCGTAGAATGCGTTGCAGTTCTGCGCGATGTTGACGCTGGCCTCGATCTGATCGTCGAGGTGCGGCATCGCCGGATCGACCTTGGTGCGTACGTAGTCCTTGACCGTGTTCGTCGCGACGTAGGTCACGACCTGCGCGTCGAGCTCGGCGTCCCCCGAGGCGTCCCACACCACCTGGCCACCCGGCGCGAGCGCGAGCTGCGCGGTCGCGGCCGCCATGCTCTCCGCCTTGTTGATCGTTGTCACGAAGTCGCCGGTCGCGGTCGTCGTGACCTGCTGTACGACATCGGGCGACCAGGTCACTGCGCCGACCGGCGACGTGGTCTGTGTGCCGCTGCCGATCGTCACGAAGGCGCGGTTCGCCGGGCGATCCGCACGGCCGCGGCCGGGGTGGCGCGAGACGCTGCGGTACATCACCGTGCCGGTCGCGTAGAGGTTCTGCTGGTGCACCGCGAGCACCGCGCCGCTCGCAGGATCGACGTACGCGAGGTAGCGCCCGTCGGGGCCGCCGTCGATCGTGTAGGTGGTGGCGAGCCGGTAGCCGAGCACCGCGTCTTCGCCCACCAGCGGCAGCACGACCTCTTCGCCCGCGCGCTCCGCGACCACCGGGGCGTCCGGCAG
Organism: Kofleriaceae bacterium; assembly: GCA_051952595.1. Lineage (GTDB taxonomy): Bacteria > Myxococcota_A > Polyangia > Haliangiales > Haliangiaceae > JABFXX01. The sequence goes on along the minus strand of JBQCJR010000215.1, from coordinate 606 downwards.
CGCCAGCTCGCGCCGCAGCGCCTCGGTCGCGCGCGCCATGAGCGCCGCCGGCGCGATCCGGGCGCGCGGCTGCGCGACCACCACGTCGGGCAGCGCCTCGCTGCCGATCAGGAACAACCGATCGCGCTTGAACCGGAAGCTCACCTGGCCGCCGACCACCCGGCGCCCCGCGGCGCGCTGCTCGAACCCGACCGAGCGGATGTCGCCGTCGCTGTGGTTGGAGACCACGACAAAATCGGCGATCGACGCGCCGGGCGCGAGCAGGTCGAGGTGCGCCGCGAGCACCGCGCGCGCATAGCCCTCCGCCGCCGTCGCCGACGCCATCGCGCCGGGCGCCGCGATCCCCTCGCCCCAGATCCGGCTCGGCACGCCGGTCGCGCGATCCCACGCCGCCTGCCAGCTGCCGCGCACCGCGACCGTGAACCGCTGCCACGCGCCACCCACCGGTGCGCCGAACGACAGCCGGCGCTCGGCGCGCAGCGGCTTGGCCACGCCCGCCGCCGGCATCGCGGTCAGGTGGTCGGCGGCGATCCGGGGCGCCGCGCGCGTGGTCTGGCCGTGGCGGGGAGCCACCGCGTGGGCGGACGCAGTGGCGAGAAGCAGACT
>JBQCJR010000214.1:0-6213 GCA_051952595.1 Kofleriaceae bacterium | reverse complement strand
GCCCCCACGCCACCGCGCACATCGAACACCACCTACACTACGCCGGCCCCCACCCCCCCGCCCACGCCCGGGCCGCCAACGCGGCCGCCCCGCGCCCGGGAGGAGCTGCAGCAGAAGCTGCCGGTCGACGTGGAGGTGGAGTTCGTTGCTTCTCCGGAGATCTCCGAGCTGCCGTCGGCCGGCGAGCTGGAGGACCAGATCGAGGAGGCGATCGAGGACGCGCAGATTCTCGCCGAGACCATCGTCCCCGTCGATGTCGCGCTCGAGGCCGCCGAGGAGGGCGAGGAGGAAGAGGCCGAGGTCGCGCTGACGCCCGAGGAGCAGGAGCTCCGCGCGCTGTACGGCGACCTGACCACGCCGGCCACCGCGCACACCGAGTACCAGGATCGGCAGACCGCCGACGAGGACCGGCCGATGCTGCCGGAGATCAACGCCCGCGACGAGCGCAAGCACCGCTGGGAGGAGCGCCGCGATCGCCGGCGCCAGCGCCGCGAGGAGCGCGACCGCCAGCGCCACGATCGGCACGAGCGCCACGAGCGCCCGGCCGGGCAGGGGGGCCAGCCGCGCGCCGCGCAGCCCGCGCCCCAGGTCGCGCCGTCGCAGCCGCCGCGCCCGGTCCAGCCGCCGGTGGAGATGGCCAACGGCCACGCCCACGACGCGCTCGCCCGCGTCGGCACGCCGCTCGGCGACGCCGCCGCCACGGTGTTCGCCCAGCTGCGCAACGGCCAGCCGCTGCCGGTCCGCCAGCTCGCGGCGATGATGCGCAAGCGCAACCTGATCGAGGTCGATCCGGAGCAGCTCGCCCCGCAGCTCAAGGCCGAGCTGCTCGGCGACGAGCGCAGCTACCGCACCCTCGGGCTGCGGCCGCGCATCGTGTACCGCGGGCGCGACCTGTTCGCGCCCGGCCCGGTCGCGATGAGCGTGACCGCCGAGGCCGAGGCCGGATTCGCGGCCGCGCTGTCGCGGCTCGCCGGTGCCACCCACCGCGCGCTCGCGCAGCGGATCGGCAAGGCGTCGCCCGCCGGGTTCGAGCGGCTGATCCACGCGTACCTGGTGGCCGCGGGCTACCGGGACATCTCGTGGGTCAAGCGCGTCGGTGGCATCAGCTACGCCTCGGCGACCGCGCCGGGCATCGATCGCCAGGTGCTGATCAGCGCGCGGTCCGGCGACCAGCCGATCGATCGCCGCGGCATCGGCGAGCTGCGCGTCGGCGTCGAGGCCAAGAACCTGGTCGCCGGCATCCTGTTCTCGGCGCGCGAGCTGTCCGAGGACGCGGAGCGCGAGCTCGAGCGCGCGGGCCGGTCGATCGCGGTGATCTGCGGCGACCAGCTGGTCGCGGCGCTGATCGCGAGCGGCGTCGGCGTGGTGAGCGCGGCCGCGCCGCTCCACTACGTGGACGATCAGCTGCTCGACGAGCTGTTGGCCGGGTGATTCGCTGGCACTGGCTCGGGCGGGCGCCGTACCGGCGCGTGCTGGCCGATCAGCTCGCGCTGCGCGAGCGGGTGTGGGCCGGTGGCGACGGTGCGGTGCTGCTGTGCGAGCACCCTCCGGTGATCACGCTCGGCCGCTCGGCGACCGAGGCGAACATCCTCGATCCGGGCGACATCCCGATCGAGCGCATCGAGCGCGGCGGCGAGGTGACCTACCACGGCCCCGGCCAGCTGATGATCTATCCGGTGGTCCGGATCCGGAGCGTGGTCGAGTTCCTCGAGCGCTGCGCCGCGGCGATCGCCGAGGCGTGCGCGGTGCTCGGCGCGCGCGGCGCGGCGTGGCAGCGCGAGCCCGCCGGCGTGTGGCGCGATGGCGCGAAGATCGCCGCGTGTGGCATCCACGTCGCGCGCGGCGTGCCGGTGCACGGCTTCGCGCTCGATGTCGCGACGCCGCCGTCGGAGTGGGCGCGGATCCGCCCGTGCGGGCTCGTGGTGCCCCAGATCTCGATCGCGCGTGCGGCCGCGCGCGACGTGTCGGTGCAGGCCGCGGCGATCGAAGTGGGCCCACGCGTCGCATCGGCGGTGTCGTTCGTGCGATAACCCGTGGTGCGATGGAGCGCCCACAGCGAATCGTCGTCCTCTACAACACCGACTATGACGCGGAGCTGGTCTCGGATCCGGCGATCGACGTCAGCGCGGTGGAGAGCTCGGCGCGTGCGATCACGACGGCCCTCGACGAGTCCGGCTACGACACCGAGCTGATCGGCATCCACGGCACGGACGTGTTCGAGGTGCTGTCCGGCGTGCGGGAGCGGCAGCCGGACCTGGTGTTCAACCTCTGCGAGTCGATGGCCGGCGAACCGCGCAACGAGCCCACGTTCGTCGGCCTGCTCGATCTGTTCTCGATCCCGTACACCGGGACGGACCTGCTCGGCCTCGCGTCGTGCCTCTTCAAGCAGCGCGCGAAGGAGATCCTGACCGCGCGCGGCGTGCCGACCCCGCCGTACCGCCACCTCGCGGATCGCGAGGCGCTGGCCGACCCGTCGCTCGACGAGCTCGACTACCCGTGGTTCGTCAAGCTCGCGCACGAGGACGCGTCGGTCGGCATCACCGAGGAGAACTTCGTCGCCACACCGGCCGCGCTGCGCAAGCGCGCGCGCGACATGATGGACGAGTTCCAGCAGCCGATCCTCGCCGAGCGCTACATCGCCGGCCGCGAGGTCAACGTCACGCTGCTCGGCAACGGCCGCGACCTCCGCGTGCTGCCGCTCCACGAGATCGACTTCGCGGCGATGCCCGGCGATCGCCCGAAGATCGTGAGCTACGCCGCGAAGTGGGAGGAGAACCACATCGACTACGCGGGCACCAAGCCGGTCCCGCTGCGCGGCTCGACGCCCGAGCTGGTCGCGTCGATCGAGCGCGCGGCGCGTGCGTCGTGGGAGGCGCTCGGGCTGCGCGACTACGGCCGCGTCGATCTGCGCATCGACGCCGCGGGCACGCCGTGGGTGATCGACGTGAACCCGAACTGCGACATCTCGCCCGATGCCGGGGTCGCGCGCGCGGCGCAGGTCGCCGGGCTGAGCTATCCGGCGCTGGTGGACGAGATCGCGCGGGTCGCGTGGCGGCGGGTGCAGATCGCGCGTCGGCCGCTCGGCGCTGCGGCGCCCGCGTGAGGCGCTGCGGCGCTCGCTAGCGCTTCGTGCTCGCCAGGGGCTCGAGCCACTTCAGGATCTGGATCTCGTTCTCCGAGACCTCGACCTCGGGATCCTGGGACGAGACCACCGTCATGGACGGACAGTCGGCGGGGGCAGGGAACGACCGCGTCGCGATGACGCGACCATCCGCGAGGCTCGTCACCGCGACCTCGAGATCGACGTCGAATCGGCGCGCCGCGACCGAGTCGCGGTTGTAGCGGCACGCCCCCGCTTCTCGACGAGCGGTGACCCTGGACATCGCCACGAGGTCGAGATCGCGCACGGTGCCCTCGCGACGCGTGGTCGCGATGGCACCTCGGAGCTCGTCGAACAGGACGAGCGTCTGGACCTCGCCCGCGGCCGGCGGACGGAAGGCCGCACGATCGATCTTGCCGGCGACCAGATCGCGCAGCCACATCCGGTAGAGCGCGCCCTTGTCGTGTGCGGCTTCGGAGATCGTCAGCTTGCCCTCGAGCACCTGGCCACTGGCCTCGAGCTGCCAGGGCACCGCGAGCACCGCGGCCTTGCCGGCGAAGTCGTCCATCGCGACGTCGAGGATGGCGTCGCCGAGCTCGACGATCGCCTCGACGCGGCCCGTGTCCGGGACCGCCACATCGCGTCCGCCGAGCCGAAGCTTGGCGCCGCGGTTGACCAGGATCGACGCCTTCGCACGGGGGCCGTGAAACGACTGGCACGGGAACGATTGGTCGCCGTTCGCGACCGTGATGCTCGTGTACTTGTCCTGCCCGCGGTGGTCGCTCGCGCAGCCCACGAGCGCGAAGAACGAACCGAGGGCGGTCGCCGGGATGTCGATCGAGACGTTTCGGGTGGCGGCGTCGCGACCATGGGTCGCCATGACGGTGATCGTGTGTGGGCCCGCTCCGAGTTGCTCGGCGCTCACGCGCAGCGTCGCGCGTGGCTGGGTGCTGGACGAGCAGGTCGCGGTCTGACCCAGCGCCTCGACGCGCCAGCCATCGAGGCAATCCACGTCGACGAGCAGCACCGATCCATCGAGGCGCGCGTCCACGCCGATCTCGAGACGTGGCGGCGCGTTCTTGCCGCACGCGAGCAGGGTCGAGAACACCAGGGCGAAACGCTTCATGACGCGCGCCTGTACCAAAGGTCGGACCACCAGGTCTACGACGATCGCGTGGTGCAGCGATCTGAGCGCGCCACGGATGAGGCGACCGGGTCGCGGCGCTACTCGTCGTCGTTGTCGTCGCCGGCGAGCCGGCGCAGCTTCTTCTGCAGGCCGAAGCGAGACAGGCCGAGCAGGCGCGCCGCGACCGTCTGGTTGCCACGGGCGCGCGCCATCGCGGCGGAGATGTACGCCTGCTCGGTGGCGGCGACGGCGGGCTTGAGCCGTAGATCGTCGCCCAGCGTCGGGCGCGCCGGCTCGGGGCGGCCGGCGGTGCTCGCGAGCGACTCGGGCAGGTCCGGTACGTCGATGACGTCGCCGCCCATCGCGACCCCGCGCGCGAGCGCGTTCTCGAGCTCGCGCACGTTGCCCGGCCAGCGGTGCTGCGACAGCGCGCGCATCGCGGCGCGCGTGACCCGCGGCGGCGGGCGATCCGGCACCAGCCGGGCCAGCAGCTGCTCGACGAGCAGCGGGAGGTCGCCGTCGCGGTCGCGCAGCGGCGGCACCGCGATGTTGATCACCTCGAGCCGGAACCGCAGATCCTCGCGGAACCCGCCCGCGGCGACCAGCTCGCCGAGCGAGCGCTGGCTCGCGGCGATCACGCGGACGTCGACCTTGCGGGTGCGGGTGTCGCCGACCCGGCGGATCATCCCGTCCTGGAGCACGCGCAGCAGCTTGGCCTGCATCGCGACCCCGGTGTCGGCGACCTCGTCGAGGAACAGCGTGCCGCCGTCGGCGACCTCGAACAGCCCGCGGCGATCGCGGTCCGCGCCGGTGAACGCTCCGCGGATGTGGCCGAACAGCTCGCTCTCGAGCAGCGGCTCGGGCACCGCGCTGCAGTTGATCGCGACGAACGGCCCGGCCTTGCGTGGTCGGTGGTTGTGCAGCGCGCGGGCCACCAGCTCCTTGCCGGTGCCGCTCTCGCCGACGATCACCACCGGCAGCGCGGTCGCCGCGGCGCGCTCGATCAGCTCGAGCATGCGCACCGTCACCGGCGCGCGCCCGATGATCCGCTCGTAGCGGTGGCGCAGCCGGTCGCGGTCGGGGAGTTCGGCCTTGACCCGGACCAGCTCGGCGTCGCGATCCGCGAGGTCGGCGGATAGCCGCGCGTTGAGCGTCTCGACCTCGGCGGTCGTGCGCCGCAGGTCCGCGGTCAGCCGCGCGTTCTCGATCGCGATCGCGGCGATGTCCGCCAGCTCGCCGAGCACGCTCGCCGCCGCGTCGTCGAACGCGCCGCCGCGCAGCCGGTGATCGACGTAGATGCAGCCGGTGATCGCGCCGCGCTGGCGGAGCGGCACCGCGAGCACCGAGCGCAGCCGGAGCGCCGCGACCGAGGCCGCCGCGCCGAACCGCTCGTCGATCCCGGCGTCCACCGTGACCACCGGCTCGCCGGTCTGCGCCGCGCGCTCGGCGATCGAGCGGCTGATCCGATCGCGGTCGGGCGAAGCCGGCCCGTCGCCGAGCTCGCCGAGCTCGAAGTTGCGCGACACCACCGGCGCCAGCTCGCCGCTCGCCTGGCGCAGCAGCAGAAAGCCGCGCTCGGCGCTGGTCAGCTCGATCGCGGTGTCGATCACGTCGTCGAGGATGCGGTCGAGGCTCGCCTCGGTGTTGAGCCGGCGCGACAGCGTGAGCAGCCGGCGCAGCGGGGCCACCGGCTCGCCGCGCGCCGCCGGAGCCGCGGCCGGCAGGGCAGGCGCCTGGCCTCCCGGCAGCTGCTGGAGGTCCGGATCTGCATCGAGCGCCGGGCGAAACGCCGGCGCCGCCGCGCCGACCAGCACTGCGTGGACCGCGCGGGCCCGGTCCGCCTCGATCGCCGCGAGCCCCGGTTCGCGGGCGCGCGCCGCCAGCTGCGCCGCGAGCGAGTGCGCGCGGAACGCCCGCTCCAGCCGGTCCGCCGCCGCCGATCGCGCCGCGACCTGCGCGCACGCCCGGGCCAGCTCGGCCGTGACCG
>JBQCJR010000213.1:0-6346 GCA_051952595.1 Kofleriaceae bacterium | reverse complement strand
GTTCGCGGCGCGATCGAGATCGTCGGCGGTGCGCTCGTGGACGGCGCGCCAGCCGAGCTCGGAGCCGAGCCGCGACGCCACCGCCTGGAGTGCGATCCGATCCTCGCGCGGGAACACGCGGGCGCGGTTGACCACCAGGCCGAGGAAGCCGTGGCTACCGAGCGGCGTCTGCAGCGGCACCGCGAGGTAGCTCTCGCACGGCGCGCCCTTGTTCGGCGACGGCGCGATCAGCGTCGCGCCCGCGGTCGCCGCCGCGCGGCACCGCTCGGCGGTCTGGCTCCAGGTCAGCGAGTCCCAGGTGTGCGCGCCCACCGCCGCGCCGCCGGTCGAGTCACCGCGCACCGCGATCACGCAGCGCTCGGCGCCGAACCCTGCGGCGACCTCGTCGGCGGCCGCCGCCAGCGCGTCGTCGAGCTGGCCGGACAGCACCGACACCGTGAGCAGCTTGTCGAGGGCGATCGGCCGGCGATCCTGGAGCGACACGAACCGCTCGGCGAGCGCGAGCGCCTGGCGCAGCGCCGGCTCGAGCACCAGCACGTGTGCGCCGGCCGGCGGCTGCTCGAGCGCGTCGCGGAACACCAGGATCACCAGCGTCTCGTCGCGGAGCGACATGCCGGCGAGCCGGCCCAGCACCTCGTCGGCGTCGCCGTACTCGCGATCGAGCACCACCGCGGCCGGCCGGGTCGCCGCGATCGTCGCCATCAGATCGTCGACGTCGCGCGCGAGCATGTACAGCCGCCCGGCGGACGTCCCCGCGTTGACCACTTCGCCGCGCACGAGTGGATCGCGCGACAGCACGGCGTACCCGCCGGTCATGGCATTCCGGGACGGCCCACCGGCCATCCCCTCTCCCCTGGTGCGTACCGACATCTCGATTTCGAACGTCCGAACTGCCCCAGCATCGCCCGGAACGCCACGCGCGCGCAGGGGCGCAGCATGAATCTCTCGCCAAAATCACACCTCGATCCGGCGACCCCACCGCGGGCGCAGCGCCGCTGTACCTCCTGCGGGGTGAGCACGACGACTACTGCGCCGCCACGCCGGAGCTCGGCCGCAGCTCCGATAGCTCGGTGACGTGCTCGGGGCGCAGCAGCAACGTCTCCTGGCCGTCGATCGAGATCACCTCGAGCGGATGGTCGTCGGGGGTCGGACAGATCCGCTCCGCGGTGACCAGCCGCGGCTCGGTCGCGGTGCGCAGGCTGACCTCGAGGAAGCCCCAGCGCAGCCGCAGCCCGAGCTCGCGCGGCTGCGTCGGTGGCGTGACCGAGGTCTGGCGGCGCCGGCCGAACAGCTGGAGCGTGTGCAGCGGATCCACCGCGTCGATCCGCGGCGCGGCCTCCATCGACGGCGTCCACCGCGCCGAGACCGCCAGGGTCACCGTGCCGCCGGGCGCGAGGAACTGATAGACGTGCATGTGGCGCACGGGCGCCGGCACGGTGAGCGTGACCGCGCTGCCGGTCGGGCGGGTCCGGATCCGCACGCCGCCGCCCACGCGCGCGAGCGCCGAGCGCACCGCGTCCATGCCGACGCCGCGGCCGGACAGCTCGGTGACCGTCGACTTGGTCGAGAACCCGGGCAGGAACACCAGATCGAGCAGCTCGCTCTCGCTGGCCGACGAGGCGCGCGCGCGCTCGAGCAACCCGCGCTCGACGCCCTTGTCGCGGACCGCCGCGAAGTCGACGCCGCTGCCGTCGTCCTCGACCGCGATCTCGATCGCGCCGCCGACCTCCGCGATGCGGACCCGCACCACGCCGTGCTCCGGCTTGCCCGCGGCGCGGCGGCGATCCGGCGGCTCGATGCCGTGATCGACCGCATTGCGCAGCACGTGCACCACCGCGATGCTGATCGCATCGGCGACCCGCGGCTCGACCACCGCGTCGGCGAGATCAAGCTCGATCACCACCGCCTTGCCGATCGCGATCGCGAGCTCGCTCGCGCCGCGCGCGTGGTGCTCGAGCAGCGGCCGCAGCTCGCAGATCTGCATCCGCGACAGCTCGAGCTTGAGCGTCTGCCACACCCCGCGCAGCCGCGATCGCGAGCTGGTGCCGCGCGCGCCGAGGTACTCGAGGTACGTCGAGGTCGCGGCGATCGCGAGCCGCTGGCGCGTGGGCTCGGACATCCGATCGAGCAGCGTCTCCGGCGATGTTCCGCGGTTGCTGACCCGGCGCGCGCGGCCGCGCGGCGACACCGGCATCGTGCGACACTCGCGCAGCACGTCGTCGACCTGGCGCACGAACCCGGGCAGATCGAGCCCGCTCATCGAGCTCCCGGACTTCTTGCGCAGCAACATGCCGACGAACTGGATCGCCATCGTGACGACCAGCTCCAGATCGTCCGAGACCTCGTAGTTGAGGCTCTCCGAGACCGAGAGCAGATCCTCGAGCTTCTGGCACAGCACCTGGACCTCGAGGAACCCGACGATCGCGGCGTCGCCCTTGAGCGTGTGCACGTCGCGCGCGAGCTGGAGCGCGACCTCCTCGCCCTCGCGGTGCTGGATCAGGCTGTTCCACATCGCCTCGACGCGCCCGATGCGCTCGAGCGAGAGCTTGCGGAACCGTTCGAGGAACTCCTCGGGGATCATCGTCAGGTCCAGCTCATCGGGGTGCTCGCGCGGCGCATTATAGGCACACCAATCCCGGGGGATGAAGGTGGCCGATCGCACGTCGCGGGAGCGCCGATCTAGCCGACATCGATCACAGATTCCCCACACCGAGCCGGCGTCAGAAACTTCGCGCGATCGACGAGGTTTGTTAGACTCGATCGGGTGCCGGTGATCGCATGAGGTGCGAGCGGATGGTTCTTCGCGCCGAGCTCTCGCACGAGGGTCGAGAGATCGTTGCCCATACCACCGAGCTATCGGCGGAGTCCGCCGTGGTTCGAACCGACGAGCCGCTCGAGGTGGGCGATCCGGTGCAGCTCCGGCTGTCGTTCCGCCGGTTGCTCGCGCCGATCCAGCTCGCCGCGCGGGTGAGCGCCAAGGAGCCCGGCGCCGGGCTCGGCTACTTCCCGGGCGTGACGCTCGCGTTCGAGTCCCTCGGGGACGATCGACGCGAGCGGATCGAGCGGCTGCTGTCGTCGCAGGACGCCGAGGCCGCGTCGAGCAGCCGGATCCTGGTGGTCGAGGACAGCGCGATCATGCGCGACTTCGTCCAGATCGGCGCGGATCGGTTCTCCGGTGGCCGCGCCGGCAAGGTGGTCGTCGATACCGCCGAGTCGGCCGAGACCGCGCTCGCGCTGCTCGACGAGCACCGCTACGAGCTCGCGCTGGTCGATCTGTACCTGCCCGGCTCGATGAACGGCGACGATCTCGTCCGCGCGGCGTGTGCGCGCGGCCACACCGAGCTCGCGATGATCGGGTTCTCGATCGGCGGCGCCGCGGCGCGCGATGCGTTCCTCTCGGCCGGCGCGGACCTGTTCCTCGACAAGCCGGTGACGGTGAAGGATCTGTTCGCGACCGTGCAGCGATTGAACCATCCGAGCCTGAGAGGGGGCGAGGCGTGAAGCGCATCCTGCTGATGGACGACAGCCCGATCTTCCTCGAGGTCGCGCGCTACGCCCTCGAGGGGGCCGGCTACGAGGTGATCTGCGCGAACGATCTCGCCTCGTTCCAGGAGGCGCGCCAGCAGAAGCCCGCGGATCTGGTGCTGATGGACGTCCAGATGCCCGAGGCGTTCGGCGATGACATCGCGATGACGCTGCGGTTCGCGCACGACGTGGAGACGCCGATCTACTTGCTCTCGAGCCTCGACGACGCCGATCTCGCCGAGCGTGTCAGCGAGGCCCAGATCGACGGCTTCATCTCGAAGAACCGTGGCATGCCCGCGATCCTCGAAGAGGTCCGGCGCATCCTCGGCTGATGCTACCTTCGGAGCGATGTCCGCTCCGAGGTCGCTCGCTCTGCCCCTGGTGCTCGCCGCCGCGTGCACCGGCACGCCGACCACCGCGATGTTCGCGCTCCCGGGCGGCGAACCCGGCGACGACTTCTACGCGCTGCCGTTCCCGAATGACCTGCTGCGCCGGCCCGACGGCACGCTCGATCTCTCGGCGTTCCCGACCAACAGCCTGATCGTCGACAGCTACCGCGCCGCCGCCGAGCAGCTCGATGGGTTCGGGCTCAACCAGCCGATCTACGCGCGGTTCGATGGCCCGCTCGCTCCGGAGAGCCTGCCCGATCCGGCGGAGTCGCTCGGCGAGCGCGCGGCGGTCTACCTGGTCGACGTCGATCCGGAGTCGCCGGCGCGCGGCGAGCGGATCCCGATCGCGGTGCGGTTCCGCGCCGAGCCGACGGTGACGCTCGGCGCGAACCACCTGTCCGCCCGCCCCTATCCGGGCTTTCCGCTGGCCGAGGGCACGACCTACGCGCTCGTGGTCACCACGCGGGTCACCGGCAGCAACGGTGACGCGATCGAGCCCGCGGCGGCGCTCCGCGACGTGCTCGGCACCGGCGGCGATCTCGCGACCCAGGCGGCGCGCGAGACCTATGCCCCGCTGATCGCGTGGCTCGACGAGCCGGGCGGCGACGAGCGCACCGATGTCGCCTCGGCGGCGGTGTTCACCACGCAGCACGCGACCTCGATCGCGCCCGCGCTGCGCCGCGGAGTGCTCGCGGCGCCCGCGCCGGTCGCCACCGACGTGACGCCGCTCGCCGAGCTGCCGGATCTGAAGGTGTTCACCGGCGCATATCAGGCGCCGAACTTCCAGCGCGGCGCGCTGCCGTACCGCAACGCGCCCGACGGCGCGATCGAGATCGGCCCCGACGGCGCCGCGGTCGTGCAGCGCACCGAGACGATGCGGTTCGCGGTGTCGATCCCGCCGGGCCCGACGCCCGCGAACGGCTGGCCGATCGCGCTCTACCAGCACGGCACCAGCGGCGACTACGTGTCGTTCGTCGAGGACGGCACCGCATCGGCGCTCGCCGCCGAGGGCATCGCGGTGATCTCGACCGACCAGGTGCTGCACGGCCCGCGCAACCCCGGCGGCGATCCGCAGATCGACTTCTTCAACATCTCCAACCCGTTCGCGATGCGCGACAACGCGCTCCAGGGCGCCGCCGACGCGTGGTCGCAGCTGCGGCTGGTTCGCCAGCTCGCGTTCGCCGATGGCGCGCGCGCGATCCGGTTCGATGCCCGCCAGGTGTTCTTCTTCGGTCACTCGCAGGGCGACGCTACCGGCCCGGGGTTCGTGGCGTTCGAGCCGACGCTGAGCGGCGCGGTGCTGTCCGGCACCTGCGGGCTGATCTCGCTGTCGCTGCTGCACAAGACCCAGCCGCTCGACGTGCCGCAGTTGCTCCAGACGTTCCTGCGCGACGATCCGGTCGACGAGGACAACCCGTCGCTCGCGCTCGCGCAGATGTGGATCGAGCGCGCCGACGGGATCAACTACGCGCCGCTGATGGTGCGCCAGCCGCCGACCGTCGACGGCGCGCCGCTCGCGCCGCGCAACAACATCCAGACCGAGGGCTTCACCGACACGTACACGCCGAACCCGGCGATCGAGGCGTTCGCGACCGCGATCGGCGGCGACGTGGTGCAGCTCGTCGATCAACGCGAGGTGCCCGGGCTCGCGCTGCGCGGCCGCCGCGTGCTCGCGCCGCCGTTCAGCAACAACGTCGGCAGCGTCACCGCCGCGCTCGCGCAGTTCCGCCAGCTCCCCGGCTCGGATGGGCACTTCGTGGTGTTCGATCACGTGACCGCGCGGCACCAGGCGGCGCAGTTCCTCGGCACGCTCGCGCGCACCGGCACCGCGACGGTGGTGCCGCCGCCGTGACCACGGCGCATCGATAGAATCGGACCGCCGCGCGGCCGCGATGGACACCGCCCGAAGCGGCGCCGCAAGCTCGGCCCCATGCGTCACGCCGCGCGACTCGCCGCGATCCTGATCTTGTCGGCTGGCTGCGGAGACGTCCAGCACGGCACGCCCGACGGCGACCCCGATGGCGGGCCAGTCACGTCGTGTGATCCACCCGGCCACTTCGGCGTGCCGACGACCTCGTTCGTGCTGCCACCGCGTGGCACCGGGTTTCCGTATGACGACGTCCAGGCCGCGTTCCCCGACGTCGATTGGGCCACGCTCGATCGGCTGTATCTGCCGGCCGGCCAGTACACGCACATCCAGCTCGGCAACCTGCCGCGCCGCGATCCCGCGCGGCCACTCGTGATCACCAACCAGGGCGGCCAGGTGGTGATCGGGTTCAACCCGACCGGCAACTACATCTGGTCGTTCGGCGGCGGCGCGAACTGGGTGCTCACCGGACGCTACGACGAGCACTCGCAGACCGGCGACGCCGCGTTCCCGGGGCACGCGTGTGGCCACTACGACGCCGCGAAGTACGGGATCGTGAGCGACG
>JBQCJR010000212.1:0-3752 GCA_051952595.1 Kofleriaceae bacterium | reverse complement strand
AAGCGCACCAACTTCGTGCTGGTGCTCCACGACGACGGCACGCTCGGCGAGTACATGCACCTCGCGCCGGCCAGCGTCTCGGTAAAACCCGGACAGCGCGTCGAGCGCGGACAGCGGCTCGCGCTGTCCGGCAACACCGGCTTCTCGTCGACGCCGCACCTCCACTTCCAGGTGATGACCGCCGGGGACGACGGCGTGTCGGCGCGCTCGTTCCCGTTCGTGCTCGCGAGCGCGCCGGGCCAGATCGAGCCGCCCGTGCAGGGCCGGCGCTACGCGGCGTGGGAGACCCGGTGATAGGATGGGCGCGTGATGTGCCCGGTCTGCCAGCAGCGCCCCGCCGAGATCGGGGTGCTGTGTGAGGAGTGTCGAGACGAGCTGTCGAGCCCGATCCGGATCATGCCGGAGCAGCTCCAGCTCCATGGCGGGACGCCGACGATGGCCGCGCTCGTCGATCTGTGGGGCCGCCCGCACCGCCTCGATCCACGCACCCTGATCGGGCGTCAGGTCGAGGGCCAGGGCCTGGCGATCCTCGAACCTTCGGTCTCGCGCCACCACGCGCATGTCACCCTGGACGGGGATGCGTGGACGATCCGCGACCTGGGCTCGGCGAACGGCTCGTACATCGATGACAAGCTGATCGAGAGCACGGCCGAGATCCACGATGGCGACCGCGTCCGGTTCGGCCAGATCGCGTTCTACTTCATCTCCGACGTCTCGCGGCTGCCGTCGCCGCGGATCGGCCGCACCGCCACCGCGACGATCCGGCCGCCGATGCCGCCGATGCCGTCGAGCGCCACGCTGGCGCGTTCCAAGTCCACGCCCGAGGCGCGCTACCCGATCGACGAGCTCGACGAGGACGAGCGCACCGACGTCGGGCTGCCCACGATGTCGTTCCGGCTCCACGAGCCGACCGGCGGCGGCGGTGGCCTGGTCGAGGTCGACGGCAAGCAGGTGCAGCTCACGACCACGCAGTTCGAGCTGATGGCGCTGATGATCCGGCGCATGGCCTCCGAGGTCCACCAGCCCGAGCTCGTTCGCGGCTTCGTGAGATCATCCGAACTGATCGCGGACCTGTCGTGGGACACGCGCGAGCCCAGCGAGAACCATGTGAAGCAGCTGGTGCGCCGCGTGAGACGTGCCCTCATGAAGTCAGAAATCGGTGACCTGATCGAGTCGAGACATCGTTTCGGATATAGATTGCGCGCTATTCCTCGTTCGGAGTGATCATGTACAGACGTAGTTACTGGGTGACCGCGCTCGTCCTCGCGAGCGCATCGACTGCATTTGCTGGAGACCCCAAGTTCGAGTACGGAAAGGCCGCTGACGTCAAAGACGTCAAGGAGGTCGAGTGGAATGCTGCCGCCGAGGCCGGCGCGGTGTTCACGACTGGTAACTCGGAGACCACCACGCTGACGGCCGGGCTCAAGGCCTCGCGCAAGACCGGCAAGAACAAGCTCGCGCTCGAGGGCAGCCTGACCTATGCGCGGTCGGGGCTGCGCCAGCTCAACGATCAGAACGGCAACGGGATGATCGATGACGAGACCGAGATCCAGACGGTCTCGAGCGTCACGGCCGAGACGCTGGCGGGCAAGATCCGCTACGACCGCTTCCTCACCGAGTTCAACTCGGTGTTCATCGCCGCGCTCGCGAGCCGCGACCTCCCCGCCGGTAAGGAAGCCGTGATCGGCGGCCAGGCCGGTTACAGCCGCCGGCTCTACAAGAGCGAGAAGCACGAGGCGGTGGGCGAGATCGGGTACGACTACGCGCGCGAGGATCTGGTCGCCGGTGATCCGGTGTCGATCCACTCGGCGCGCGCGTTCGTCGGCTACAAGGGCGAGCTCGCGACCGGCACCACGCTCGACGCGTCGGCCGAGGGCCTGACCAACCTCAACGAGGAGAAGCTGCCGACGATGCGCAAGACCACGTTCGGCCGCGATACCCGCCTCAACACCAAGGTCGCGGTCTCCGCGAAGATCGGCAAGAACCTCGCGGTGCAGACCTCGATCGAGGTCAAGTTCGACAACCGCCCTGCCCCGATGGCGGTCAAGGAGCTCGCGCCGAACTTCGTGCCGGAGGCGTCGAAGCTCGACACGATCATGAAGGCGTCGCTGATCTACACGATCTTCTGATCGCGAGCGCCGCGGCGGCGCGACCGCTCAGCCGCCGCGCTTGTGCTGCTTCGTCCCGTTGGTCTTCTCGACCCTGTGGGGACGATCCTCGACCGTCGCGGCCAGCTCCTCGAGCAGCGCGCGCAGCGAGCGCATCTTCTTCGAGCCGAGCTGGCTCGCCCACCGCTGCTCGGTCGCGGCCGACACCCGCTTGACCTCGGCCGCCCACACCTTGCCCTTGGGGCCGAGGCGAACCCGCTTGATCACGCCGTGATCCGGATCGGGGAACCGCTCGACCATCCGCATCTCCTCGAGCTCGTCGAGCAGATCGCCGACCGTCTGCTTGGGCAGCGACACCTCGGCCACGAGGTCCGAAAGCCGGACACCCGCCTGCGAGGGCTCGGAACCGTTCGTGGAACCGATCGCCGAGATCAGCTGGACCTGGGCAGGCCGCAGCGCGGGGAACCCGAGCCGCTCCAGCCGGCTCGACAGCTGCGACTGGAGGTCGTGCTGAGGAACGTGGAGGAGCGCCCGAAGGTCGCGACTGGTGGAGGGGCTTACGGTGCGAGTCGTTTTCGCCATGGTCACGAGCGCGAGCTTCGTAAGGGTCGCGTCATACCAGACCCGGATCGTGATCGGAACCCTGTTTCGATCCAAAGTCATATCCGAAAGCGAAACTCGGAGCGCCGCGTCGGCGCTCCGGAGGTTCGCGCCGGATCTCGCGCGGAGGCGCGAAGACCCACCGCGTCGATCACGCGTGGAGGTCGACGATGCCGACTTCCTTCTGTCCGCGATCCACCTTCGGCTTCTTGCCGCCGACCAGCCGCTTGGCCCACACCGCGAGGTCGTCGAACCAGGTGTAGATCACCGGGATGGCGACGAGTGTGAGCAGCAGCGACAGCGCCTGACCGCCGACCACGATGCTCGCCATCGCCTTCGAGAAGCCGGCGCCGATGCCGTGGCTGGTGACCAGCGGCAGCATGCCGGCGACGAACGCGAACGTCGTCATCAGGATCGGACGCAACCGATCGCGGCTCGCGGCGAGCACGGCCTCGGTCCGCGGCAGCCCCTGGCGGCGCAGCCCGTTGGCGTGATCGACCTGGAGGATCGCGTTCTTCTTGACCATCGCGAACAGCACGATCATGCCGAGCATCGAGAAGATGTTCATCGAGCCGTTCGTGATGACGAGCGACATGATCGCGAACGGCACCACCAGCGGCAGCGACAGCATGATGATCAGCGGGTACAGCCACGACTCGAACTGCGCCGCGAGCACCAGGTACATGAACACCACGGCGAGGCCGATCGCGAACATGAACGCCATCTGCATGCGCGCCATCTCCTTGCTCTGACCGAACGGCTCGGCGCTGTAGCCGGCCGGCATGTCGAGCGACTTGATGGCCTTGCCGAGCTCCGCGACGATCGTGGCCTGCGAGAAACCGGGCGCCACGTTCATCGTGATCGTGACCGCGCGCTCGCGGGCCTGGCGGGTGATCTTCGAGGTCGCGACGCCGCTGCCCAGCTTGATCACGTCCGACAGCGGGACCTGACCGAGCGTGGACGACGGCACCGAGATCAGCGACAGCGACGACGGGTCGTTGCGGAACCGCTCGGCGGCGCGCAGGAACACCGGGTACTGATCGC
>JBQCJR010000211.1:0-12221 GCA_051952595.1 Kofleriaceae bacterium | reverse complement strand
GCACCCGACGCTCGTGCCCTCGCACCCGATGCCGGCGCCCTCGCGGCCGCTCCCGACGTTGACGCCCTCACGACGGCTCCCGGCGCCGACGCCCTCACCAGTCCCGACGCCGACGCCCTCGCGGCCGAGGCGAACGGCTCGGCGGCCGATCCCAGCGCGCCCGCACCCGAGACCACCGCCCCAACTCTCGAGACTCTCGCGCCCGATGCCGGCGCGCCCGATGCCGTCGCGCCCGATGCCGGTGCGCCCGCCGCGGAGAGCGCCCCACCACCCGAAATCGTCGAAGCGGTCGAGCAGCCGCCGCCGACCACCGAGGAGACCACCGAGAACACCCTGTTCGCGATCAAGGTGATCGCCGGGCTCACGGTGCTGCTGGTGGTCGCATACCTCGGCGGGCATCGCCGGGTCGTGCGGTTCCAGGAGCAACTCGGGATCAGCGGTCTGATCACCGCGGGGTTCCCGTTCGTCGCGCTCGGCTTGATCGCCGCGCATCCATCGATCGGCATCCTGACCGAGGACGTGCTCGCGCGGCTGCGCCCAGTCATGCACTTCGGCCTCGGCTGGCTCGGCTTCATCATCGGCACGCAGCTCGACGTGCGCGTGCTCGATCGGGTGCCCAAGGGGACGGCGTACCTGATCCTCGTCGAGGCGCTGGGGCCGTTCGCGATCACCGCCACGGCGTGTGGCGGGGTGATGCTCGCGTTCGGAATGCAGTGGACCGACCCGGACTTCTGGCGCGACGCGATCGTGCTCGGCGCCGCGGCGGCGATGACGGCGCCACGCAAGTTCCGTGGATTCGCCAACCGCACCTGGCGCGAGGGCCGCGGGATCGACGTGCTGCTCGGCCAGTTCGACGAGTTCGTCGGCGTGATCGGCCTGCTGTTCATCACGGCGTACTCCCGCGAACCGGGGCTCGCCAGCTGGCAGATCCCCGACACCGCGTGGGTGTTCGTGTCGCTCGGCCTCGGCGTCGCGATCGGCGTGCTGATCTTCGCGCTGATCCGCGTGCCCACCTCGAACGCCGAGTTCCTCGCGGTGGTGCTCGGCGGCATCGCGTTCGCATCAGGGCTGGCCGGCTACCTGCGGCTATCGCCGATCGTCGTGTGCTTCATCGCGGGCGTGTTCATCACCAACTTCCCGAACGACCAGCGCGACAGCGTAGTCCGGATTCTCGAGCACCTCGAACGCCCGGTCCAGCTGCTGTTCCTGATCGTGGCGGGCGCGGTGTGGAGCGCTGGAGACTGGCGCGGCTGGGCGTTGGTCTCGGTGTTCGTCGGCGCGCGCGTGCTCGGCAAGTGGACGGGGATGCTCGCCGGAACGACCGCGGTCGGCGCGCTGCTCCCGCCGGGGTTCGCCGACCAGCGCCGGCTGGTCGCGCCGATGTCGAGCCTGTCGATCGCCCTCGTGATCAGCGTCGAGAGCCTGTACCACGACAGCGGCCTGCCCTGGGTGACCACCGCGGTGATCGGCGGCGCGTTGGTGACCGAGCTGCTGGCCCAGGCGGCCGCGCGCCCCGACGACGAGTCCGCTGTGCCCGAAGCCGCGCCGCCGCGGCTCGACGAGACCGACGAGTTTGCCGAGCTCGCCAAGCTCGCCGAGGTGAGCGGCGCGATCCCGAGCGACCCGGTCGACGAGCCACCCGGAGGCAAGGCGCCATGATTCCTTTGCTCCTGCTGGTCGCGGTCGGCGGCCTGATGCACGCCGCCCGCAGCTTCGCGACCGACAGCACCGGCACCCAGCTGGCGTTCGGGTTCCTGCTGCTCTCCGCGTATCTCACCGCGAAGATCGTTAGCCGGTTCGGCCTGCCCAAGCTCACCGGCTACATCATCGCCGGGGTGGTCGCCGGGCCGTACGTGCTCGAGCTGGTCACCTCGCAGATGGCGGTCTCGCTCAAGGTCGTGAGCAGCGCCGCCACCGCGATCATCGCCCTCGAGGCCGGCGCGGAGCTCCAGCTCGACAAGATCCGGCCGATGATGCGCACGCTCAGCGCGATCACCGCGTTCGCGGTCGTCGGCTCGGCGGTGGTGATCGGCGGCGCGCTGTTCGCGATGCGGCCGATGCTGTCGCTGTTCGACGGCATGGACATGGTCCAGACCGTCGCGGTGTGCGCGCTGCTCGGCTTCGCGCTGTCGGCCAAGTCGCCCGCCGTCGCGATGGCGATGATCTCCGAGACCCGGTCGCAAGGCCCGCTGTCGTCGGCAATCCTCGCGTCGGTCGTCGTCGCCGACCTGTGCGTCATCGTGTGCTTCTCGATCGCCTCGGCGATCACCAGCGCGTTGATCGGCGGCGGGATCGACGTCGGCGCGACCGTGCTCGCGGTGTGCTGGGAGCTGTTCGGCTCGATGGCGTTCGGCGTCGCGATCGGCATGCTGATCGGCCAGTTCCTGCGCTCGGTGCGCGAGGGCGCGTCGCTGTTCGCGCTGCTCGTCTGCGTCGTCGTCGGCGAGATCGGCACGCGCGTGCAGCTCGATCCACTGATCGTGATGCTCGCCGCCGGGATCTGGCTGCGCAACTTCTCGCGCGCCGATGCCCGCGCGCTGCTCGACGGCTTCCAGAGCGCGCAGCTCCCCGTGTTCCTCGTGTTCTTCGCGCTCGCCGGCAGCAAGCTCGACATCGGCGCGCTCGCCGCGACGATCGTGCCGGTGTTACTGATCGCCGGCGCACGCGCCGCCAGCTTCTTCGTCGGCACCGGGATCGCGTGCCGGGCCACCGGCGCGCCCGACATCGTGACCCGCTACGCGTGGTTCGGGCTACTGCCACAAGCCGGCCTCGCGCTCGCCCTCGCCCTCGTGCTCGCCAAGAACTTCCCCAGCTTCGGCGAGCAGGCCGCGGTGATCCTGTTCGGCGTCGTCGGGTTCAACGAGTGCGTCGCCCCCGTGATCTTGCGGCTCGTGCTCGTGCGCAGCGGCGAGGCCGGCCAGAAGCCCGGCGTCGACTTCGCCGACGGCGGCGGCGGCGGCGGCGGCGGACATTAGCGCGACGGGGAGCCAGTGCGCGGCGCACGGAGCGCTGTGGACATGACGCGCCTGTGACCTGCGCCGAGCTCGGACAGGTTGCGCCGTGGTTCGCAGCTCACACGGCGCTTGGACAACCGTCGGCCCTCGCAGGCCGACGGTTGCCCACATGACCACAGCGCCTGCCGCCACCAGCGGAGGTTTTCGGATCCGGGTGGAGAGGAACAGCGGGGGGTAGCTAGGACGGCGGACCAGGCGTCTCGTGGATCGAGATGGATGGATGGTGGCGCGACCAGCCGGTCGAGAGCAGCCACGTTCGGGGTGGCGAGACGAGGAGCGGCTGATAGGTAGACGGCGGGATGAAGCTGCCGCCGTCGGCCTCGCGCCAGGAGGGGAACGAGACCGCCGACGAGAACGGGTCGATCATCCAGGTGCGGGTGTGCGGCGCGCGATCTTCGCGATGGCGCCGCCAATTGTTGAGGACGTACGCGAGGCAGTTACGCACCGCCCGCGGCGAGGTCAGCGGACGTGCATGGTAGTGGTCCGGGAACACCGCGCCGCGCCGACCGGTGACAGCATTGATATGCTTGGCCGCAGAGATCTCGAATCCCTGCATGCCGCGCGCGAGTGCGATCCTGTGCTCGGCTTCGGCGATCAGATGCACGTGATTGCCCTGAATACTCAGGTGCACGATGCGAAAGTCGGCCCTTCGCGCGGCCATGGTCGTGGCCTGCCGGAACGCGGCAAACATCTCGTTCGTGCGTAGACGAGTGATGTCGCCAGCCGCGCGAAGCGTCACGTGGACCGGATAGCGCGCGATGTGCTCAGGCCGCCGCTTGTGAGGCTGACTCGAACGCGCGCCCTTCGGACGGCGCCCCGCGCCTCGCCGCTTGCCACCGCGCTGCTTGAACCGCAGCTCCTGCTGCACCTTCCGCATGACCTACTCCGTCGAAGAATCGCTGGTTTTCACCGATATCCATATCACGCGAGTCTGACATTAC
The DNA here is from genome assembly GCA_051952595.1 of Kofleriaceae bacterium. Taxonomy (GTDB): domain Bacteria; phylum Myxococcota_A; class Polyangia; order Haliangiales; family Haliangiaceae; genus JABFXX01. The sequence goes on along the minus strand of JBQCJR010000211.1, from coordinate 8,266 downwards.
GACTGACACCAGAAGCGTCGCTTAGGGTCGGACCGGACCTCAACCCGAGTGGTTGATTTCGCCGATATCCAACAGCACACATTGCCGACCGCCGTACTGCACATCCGCGTCCGCATTCCGGACCTCACGCCACCCGAACAGCCACCCGGACAGCCACCCGGACAGCCCCCGGACAGCCCCCGGACAGCCCCCGGACATTCACCCGGACATTCACCCGGACATTCACCCGGACATCCACCCGGACATTCACCCGGACATTCACCCGGACAGTCTCCCGGACAGTCTCCCGGACAGTCTCCCGGACAGTCTCCCGGACAGTCACCCGGACATCCACCCGGACATCCACCCGGACATCCACCCGGACATCCACCCGGACATCCACCCGGACATTCACCCGGACATTCACCCGGACATTCACCCGGACATTCACCCGGACATTCACCCGGACATTCACCCGGACATCCACCCGGACATTCACCCGGACATTCACCCGGACAGTCACCCGGACATCCACCCGGACATCCGCGCCCTACCCGATCCTCCTCTCTCCCCCGGATCCAAGATCTCGTCCCGGTAGCGGCAGGCCCTGTGGGCATGTGGGCAACCGTCGGCCTGCCAGGGCCGGCGGTTGTCCAAGCGACTGGGAGCTGCGGCCCTCCGCGCAGCCTCCGCGAAATCTCGGCGCAGGTCACAGGAGCGCCATGTCCACAGGGCTCGGCGCGCCGCCCTGCGCGCTCCGAAGCGCTCGCATCACCGGCGCGCTCGTCGTCCATCCGCGTGCCGGTACACTGATCGCATGGCGATCGCGGTGCGAAAACTTGGGCGCGCGCTCCGCCACCGCAACTACCGCCTGTTCTTCGCCGGTCAGGGATTGTCGCTGATCGGCACCTGGATCACCCGGCTCGCCACCAGCTGGATGGTGTACCGGCTCACCGGCTCGGCGCTGTTGCTCGGTGTGGTCGCGTTCGCGAACCAGGCGCCGTCGGCGGCGCTCGCGCCACTCGCGGGCGTGCTCGTCGACCGCTGGGATCGCCACCGCGTGATCGTGGTGACCCAGGCGCTCGCGATGCTCCAGTCCACGGCGCTCGCGGTGCTCGCGCTGACCGGGGTGATGCAGGTCGGCCACCTGATCGCGCTGGGCGTGGTCCAGGGCGTCATCAACGCGTTCGACATGCCGGCGCGCCAGTCGTTCCTGATCGAGATGATCGACGACCGCGCGGATCTCTCGAACGCGATCGCGCTCAACTCCTCGATGGTCAACGGCGCCAAGCTGGTGGGCCCGTCGATCGCCGGCGTGCTGATCGCCCTGGTCGGCGAGGGCTGGTGCTTCGCGATCGATGCGGTCAGCTACCTCGCCGTGATCGGCTCGTTGCTCGCGATGCGCGTGACGCCGCGGCCGCTCCCGGCGGTCCAGACGAGCATGTGGCACCAGCTCTACGAGGGCGTGTGCTACGTGGTCCGCCAGCCGCTGATCCGCGCGGTGCTGCTGCTGCTCGCGGTGTCCGCGCTGTTCGGTCAGCCGTACACCGTGCTGATGCCGTCGCTGGTCAGCAGCGTGCTCGGCGGCGGCCCCGACATGCTCGGCTTGCTGATGGGCGCGACCGGGCTCGGTGCGCTCGCCGGCGCGCTCTACCTCGCGTCGCGCTCGACCGTGCTCGGCCTCGGCACCGTGATCGCCCGCGTCTCGCTCGGCTTCGGCCTCGGGCTGATCGCGCTGTCATTCGCGCCCAACGCGTGGTTCGCCGCGCCCCTCATGTTCGTGACCGGCCTGTGCATGATGGTCCAGATGGCCGCGACCAACACGATCATCCAGACCGTCGTCGACGAGGACAAGCGCGGCCGCGTGATGAGCTTCTACGCCGTCGCGTTCTTCGGCGCCTCGCCGCTCGGCGCGCTCGTCGAAGGCAGCATCGCCAACGAGATCGGCGTCTCGCACACCCTGCTCGCGGGCGGCGCGATCTGCCTGATCGGCGCGCTGGTGTTCCGCAAAGCGCTCCCCGGGCTGCGCCAAGAGACGCGGCCGATCTACCAGCGACTGGGGATCCTGCCACGCGAGCCCAAGTAGCGCCCCACCGCGGGAGGAGACCGGGCATGTAACCTTTGCCCACCAAGGCCACGTATGGTTACAAACGAACGCCGTGGACCGATGGTCCGACCTCGTGCGCTTGACGCCTGACACCCTCCGCGCGCAGGGTGCGCGCCATGGCGTCGATGGCGTGCCCCTCCTGCGGGCTCCTGTGTTCGAAACAAGCGGCTCGGTGCACTCGGTGTGGCTGTTCGCTCGGCGGATTGCCCGGCATGCCTGTGGCGATCCCCATCGAGCCCCGGGTCGGTCAGATCCTGTTCGGCGTCGCCCTCGCGGCGATCGGATTGTGGCTGCTGCTGGAGTGGCTGCCCGCGCACCGGCCGATGCAGGTCGGCGAAACAGTGCTGTTCCTCTGGGATGGCGTCCGGCACGGCATCGATCGCAGCGACCATCTCGTGCTGCGGCCGGGTGCCTATCCGATCGCACGGATCCTCGCCGGGCTGGTCGCGCTCGCCGGGCTCGAGCAGGTGATCCGCGGCGCGCTGCACCGCACGCGCAAGGAGGTCACGTGCCGGACGTGCAACGCGCGCGTCGTCGCGTTCAAGACGTGGAGCGGCGGGCTCCTCTGCCCGCTCGGCGGCCACTCGGCGAAGCGCGGGCGACCGAGGCTCCTGCTGACCGTGCTGCTCCTCGCCGTGCTCGGGTTCGTTGCCCTCGCGGCGATCGCCGCGGCCACGTCATCACCGGTGGCGTGACGGCGTATCGCCGAGCCGGATCTCCTGGATCCCGGGCCCGCGATCGCGTTGTCCCCGCGGCAGCGTGCGCGTGGGAACCAACGAGCTCGGCGGCACCTGCGGCGCGAGATCCTTCTCGCTCGTCTGCGACTCGGGCGAAGGCGGCAGCGCGGCCGCCGCAGCATCGACCGCAACCTCGGGCGCCGGCACCGACATCGGCGGCGGCGATGTCGGCGTCGGCTGCGACCGCGCCGGTGAGGGCGACGCCGCCGGCGCAGGCGACGTGGCCGGCGCGGCACGCGCGCTCCGGGCCGTGGAGCCCCCCACCCCGCGCACCAGCCTCACGACACCCACGACCGCCGCGGCCGTGCCGACCGCGATCACCAGCGTGATCAGCGCCCAGCGCCAGAGCCATCGCACCGGTGGTCGACGCGCGGCCGGCAACACATCCGGCGCGACCGGGCCCGGCAAGCGGCGCGCCGGGAGGTCCAGCGCGGTCGGGCGGCTGCGCGTCTTGTCCTGCGGCTTCGCGGGCGCCAGGTTGCCCGACCGGCGCGGCGCACGCGCGGGGAATCGCTCGGCGAGCAGGGTCGCCAGCGCCTCGCGGCCATCGCGCGGGTACTCCGCGCACGCGACCAACTCGGCGAGCGCCGCCGCCGCGCTCGGATAGCGCTTCGCGCGGTCGCGCTCGAGCAGCCGCAGCGTCACGCGCTCCAGATCCGCCGGCAGCGTCGGCCGCCACGGCCGCGGCGACGGGATCGGCGCGAACATCACGCGCGCGAACGTGGATTGCAGCGTGTCGTCGCCCCCGAACAGCAGCTGGCCACACAGCATCTCCCACAGCACGATCCCGACCGCGAACAGGTCGCTCGTCCCATCGAGCGCCAGGCCATTCGCCTGCTCCGGGCTCATGTACGCGACCTTGCCCTTCACCAGGCCACTCGCCGTCGCCCGGGTCGCGGCGCGCGCCTTCGCGATCCCGAAATCCGACACCCGCACCTCGCCCTCCCACGACAACAGCACGTTGTGCGGCGAGACATCGCGGTGCACCAGCCCGAGCGGCCCCTCGCCTTCACGCTCCGCCGGCAACTCGTGCGCGTAGCCCAGCCCGCGCAGCATCTCGCCGATGATGAACATCACCAGCGGGATCGGCAGCCGACCCGTCGCGAGCAGGTCATTGAGGTCCGCCCCGTCGACCAGCTCCATCACCAGGAACAGCCTGCGCTCGCTGTCCTGATCGAAGTCGAGCACCGACACGACGTTCGGATGGCGCAGCCGCGAGCTCAACCGCGCCTCCTCGATGAACATCTCCGCGAACGACGGCTGATCCGAATAGCCCGGCAGGATCCGCTTGATCGCCACCTGCCTCGAGAACCCCGCCGTTCCCACGGTGCGCCCCAGATACACCTCCGCCATGCCGCCACCGCCGAGCCGGCGCTCGAGCACGTACTTGCCTCCGAGCAACGAGGTCACGCGAGGCGATCATAGCGCAGGCGGTCGCGCGCGACTCGACACCGTAACCTCGTCGTACAGGAGCGACGCAGGTTACAGCGCCGCTCGACTACTGCACGCTCGCCCGGCCCTGCGTCGTGGTGGTCTGCGCATCGTCGAGCGCGGGGCTCAGCACCGCCGACGCCTGAACCGTCGCGCGGCCCGCCCGCGTGTGGAGGCGGATCCGACCCGCGGCCCCGCCCCCGCCTCCGTACGGCCCTCCCGTCGCCGCGCTCCCATCCCGCGCACCGCCAGCGGCCCCGGCACCGCCGTCGCCATCGGTCGAGACCGGAGCAACCCCACCCAGCGCCGGCATCCGGTCGAGCGTCGCGTGCTTGCCGGCGGCGTTGTGCGTACCGCCGCCGCCGCCGTTCACCGCGAGGGCTCCCGCGATCTCGATCTCCGGCGCCTCGAGCAGGATCGCGCCACCGGCGCCACCACCCCCGCCGGCGTCGTTGCCTCCCGACCCGGTATCGCCCCCGCATCCGCCGGCGTTGATGCCACCCCCGCCGCCGATCGAGATCGCGCGGTTCGAGACCAGCTGGATCGCTGCTCCGCCTCCGCCTCCCGTGCCGGCGTTTCCACCACCACCGCCGCCGCCGCCACCACCACCGCCGCGGAGCACCTGGATCTCCGGATCGCCGAAGCTCGGCCCTCCGGCCGCGCCGGTGCCACCTGCTCCACCCGCGCCGCCATGCCCGCCGCCCCCGCCGCCGTGGCGATCACTCGAGGACCCACTGCCGCCGCCCGATCCGGAGGCGGTCGTCTCTTTGTCGCCGCCTTCGAAGCCGCCCGGCCCCGCGCGGCGCCCGTCGTTCGCACACACCGGGTCTCCCCGACCATCGATGATCCCGTCGATCGAGATGCCTTCCCGCGCGACGATCACGACGGCGTGGCGGCCGGTCAACTGCACGGGCGCCGAGATGCGCAAGCTGTTGACGCGGAACACCGCGGCCTGGCCGCGGATCTCGAGCTCGATGCCGTCCTCGAGACCGTCGCCGGACCTGCGCACGCCCGAGATCTCGCCGCTGTCGGCGTTGATCGTGGTCGGGCTGGACAGCACGACGTCCGCCAGCCCCGATACATCGAGATCCGCCCCGGCGAGCACGCCCCCGGAGGGGACCAGCTGGCCACAACGCGCGACCCCATCGGAGAGACAGCCCCACGGGCACGTCGTCTCGATCGCCACCGCGCCCGGCCCGGCGCACGAGTGCAGCACCGTGGGCGAGGCGCAGCTGACCGACGCCTCCGTGCATGGGCCGGCGTCTGGGGGCGCGGCGTCCACCGGCTCCGACGGTGAGGTGCCGTGGAATCCACACGCCGCCACCGTCGCGGCCACCACCACGCTCGCGCGGGTACGACCTCGCGCCCGCGACGTCACGCCGTCCTCGGGGAGCGGCCGCGCCGTCGCCGCAGCAGCGCGCCGAGCACCAGCACGCTCGCGGCGAGCGAGCCCCCTGGCGCGGCGCCCGCGTCGCAGCAGCCACCACCCCCACCACCGTCCGCGGCCCCGCCCGGGCAGTCGTTCGCGAGATCGAAGTGACCACTCGAGCAATCGTCGCAACCATCCCCGTCGGAGTCGCCACACACGAACGGGTCGTTGGGGCTGGGATCCGAGTTATCCGGAATCCCATCGCCATCGCTGTCGCCGTACCCGGTCTCCGGCTCGGTCACGCAATCCGCCTCGAACAACGCGTTCAGGAACAGGCGTGTTCCCTGGCTCTGGGATCCCGAGGTCACCGGCACATCCGTCTTGTACTGATGTCCACCCAGATAGCTGATCTTGCCGCCACACGCCGGCTGTCCGGCCGGCCTCGCGGACTGCCCCGCCGGCCGCAAGATGATGTCGTCACAACCATCCAGATAACCACTCATCCACAGATCCTGATCTCCCGGCCCGTTGGGGCCGGTGAGCAGCGTCACCTGGCGATTGTTCTTGTACGTCGTACCGAGGTACGTGCTCAGGTTGTACGCGGGCTCGCTGCCGCCCGTCGTGCCGAAGGCCCCATCGAGCTGATTGTACGGCACGTCGGGCCGCAGCACCTGGAGCGTGGAGGTCATCGGCTGGGCGGCGACCTCGTAGCCCGGCAGGTTCTGCCAGGTCTGCGGCTTCGGCAGACAACAAGCCTGTCCGCCGCACGCATTCTGCACGCACTCGTAGTTGTTATTGGAGCAGCTGCCCGTCGGGCACAGCGGTGGCGTGCCCACCGTGGTCAGGAAGTGGCCATCGCGGCCCGGATCGTCGAGGTACGGCCAGTTCGGGTTCGGCACCGTGTTCTCGTAGGCGTTCACCGCCTGGCACTCGGCGAAGAAGTGCGTCGAGTGCTTCAGGAACTCGCGGACCTCGGCGACCACCTCGTGGCCGTTGTACGTGAAGCGCTGCCCCGTGCACGCCGCCTGCGTCGCCGGGCAGGCACCACCATCACACTCGACGCGCTCGCGGTCGTTCACCCCCCAGTGCATCGACATGATCTGGCAGAACCGCGGGTTGCCGGCGCTGTCGAACAGCGCGCCGTTCCGGTGGTCGAGGTTCGGGGCCGAGCAGGTCCCGAGGTCCCCCATGATCGCCTCCTCGGTCAACATGTCCGGGTTGCTGGTCCCAGGGCCGCAGTCCGCCGCGCCGCACCGCCCGCTCGGGAACTCGCGACCGTTCGACTGCGGAATGCCGGCCGCGCGCAGATAGCCCGTCGCGATCGGCTCGTTGCCATCGGCGAACACCGCGATCGTCGGCGCCGCGATCATGGTCTTGGCCGTGGTGCCGGTGAACGGCTCGGCCGCCTCGTGCACCGTGGTGACGTGGAACACGCTGCGCATCGCCCACGGGTTCGCGCCCCACTGGGCGCGATCGTTCCAGGCGTCGATGATCGCGAGCGCGCGATCGCGATCCGCCGCGTCGATCACGAACGGGCCGCCGCGATATCCGTGGCGGCCGAGCGCCGTACCACGTGGGACCGTGCCGGTGTCGTCCCAGATCACCGTCGTCGCGGCATAGAAGTCCGGGCTCGCCGTTGGATACGCGCACTTCACGCCCGAGCCCTCGATCCCGCAGTCCCACGCGCACAGATCGCCCGGCGTATCGCACCGCGCCGCGTGCCACGCCTTGTGCGGATCGATCACCCAGTGGACACGAACGTTCTGGCGGAGCAGCTGGTAGAGCAGGCCGTACGCCTGGAACATGCCAGTCGCCTGATACGAGAGATCCATCGGGATGATCAGGCTGCCCGCGCCGAACTCTGGCCCCGGGCCGTGGACGTTCGGCGTGCACGTCCCCTCGCAGGTTCCAGAGCAGCAATCGTCGTCGGTCGTGCATGCCTCGCCGTTCTGGTTTCGCGCGCAGCCGGTGGCGGGCGCATCCGGGACGAGCGAGGTCCGCGCGTCTCCACAACCAGCGAACGCGAACCCGAACGACACCGCGACAAGCCATCGATTCATGTGCACTCCAACGAGAATGGGCTATTCGATCCGCGCGATCTCTCTTCGCGCGTCGGCCGCATACCGGCCCGTGGGATAGTGATCGAGATATCGAGACAGCAGTGCACGCGCGCCGGCCCGGCGGCCTCGTCGGATCTCGAGGCGGGCCGCGGCGTACAGCGCCGACTCCGCAGCTGGTAGCTCGGAGAACGTCGTCGCCACGGCCTGGTAGCGCTCGATCGCGCGCTCGAGATCACCGGTGGCCTGAGCGAGCTCCGCCAGCAGGGTGTGAGCCTCCGCGCGCTCGCGGCGCGTGGGCCCGCTGGCGAGCGCGCGCTGGGTCGTCTGCGCCGCGGCCGGGTAGCGCTTCGCCGCAAACTCGCTCCGCGCCGTCGCGAGGAGCTCGGCCGCCGAGCGCGTGGCACGCGTCGATCCCGCGGTCGCCGGGGCCGGCCACCCACCACCGGCCGATACCTGGCTCGCCTGACCTCCCGCGCGCTCGACGACCCGGACGGTGCCGCGTCGGACGCGCACGGCGGCAGGTTCGACGCGCACGCTCGCGTCGCCCAGCTCCAGCTCGAAGCGCGCCGTGGAGACCCGAGCC
>JBQCJR010000210.1:0-5292 GCA_051952595.1 Kofleriaceae bacterium | reverse complement strand
CCTGATCACCGAGTTCGCACCGGGGACGATCTACGCCGACGAGCTGCGCGAGGTGGCGCGCGCCGGCGCGGCCCGCCCGCGCGACCTCGAGCGCACCGCCGAGCTCGCGCGCTACCTCGCCGCGCTGCACCAGCCGCTCGCCGGACCCTCGGCGGAGCTCCGCTATCACCGCGCGATCCGCGATCTGGTCGGCAGCGGCGAGGGCATCTTCGGCATGGTCGATGGCTACGCCGGGGATGTCCCGGCGGCGCCGCGGGCGCGGATCGACGCGCTCGAGCAGCGGTGCGTCGCGTGGCGGTCGCGGCTGCGCGCGCATACGTCGCGGCTGGTGCGCACCCACGGCGACTTCCACCCGTTCAACATCGTGTGCCGCGACGACGGCTTCGCCCTGCTCGACGCGAGCCGCGGCACCTGCGGCGATCCGGCCGACGATGTCACCGCGCTCGCGATCAACTACCTGCTGTTCGCGCTCGACGCGCCGGCCGCGTGGCCGCGTGGGCTCGGGCCGCTGTGGCACGGGTTCTGGGACGCCTACCGCGCCGCCCGCCCCGACGCGCTGCTGACGGCCGTGGCGCCGCCGTTCTTCGCGTGGCGCGCGCTGGTGGTGTGCAACCCGCGGTTCTACCCGGCGCTCGGCGCGCGCGGGCGCGATGCGCTGCTCGGGCTGGTCGAGCGCGCGCTCGACGAGGGCCACCTCGAGCCGGCGTGGGCCGACGAGCTGTTCCGATGACCACGCGTGGCGTCGTGGTGTGGTTCACCGGGCTGCCCGCCTCGGGCAAGACCACGCTCGCCGAGGCCGTCCGAGATCGCGTGGGGCCCGCGCGCCCGTGCCTCGTGCTCGACAGCGACGCCGTGCGCGAGGCGCTCGGCGCCGCCGGCTATGCCGACCGAGAGCGCGACGCGTTCTATGGCGCGCTCGGCCGGCTGGCCGCGCTGATCGCCGAGCAGGGCCAGGTCGTGCTAGTCGCGGCGACCGCGCCGCGGCGGGCCCATCGCGAGGCCGCCCGGCGCGTGGCCCCGGCGTTTGTCGAGGTGTGGGTCGAGGCCTCGCTCGCGCAGTGCGAGGCGCGCGACCCCAAGGGGCTGTACGCGCGCGCCCGGGCCGGCGAGGCGCCCGCGCTGCCCGGCCTCGGTGCGCCGTACGAGCCGCCCCGCGCGCCCGAGGTCACCGCGAGCGGAGGGCGCGATGCCGCGGCGATCGATCGGATCGCCGGGTTGATCGATGCGCTGAGCGATTGATCGCGACCTGATCGACGCGTGATCGGACCTCATCGACGCCGCGCTGTCGTGCGCCGGCGATCGCCGGCTCACGACAGCGACCGCGCGGGGAGCGCGAGCTCCGGCGCGATCGGCAGCTCGACCAGGAACCGGGTCTCGCCGTGCGCGCTGTGCACCGAGATCTCGCCGCCGTGCGCCTGGACCATGCCCTTGGCGATGTACAGCCCGAGCCCCGCGCCGTACACGCCGCTCGAGCGCGCCGCGCGGGTGCGGAAGAACCGATCGAACAGCGACGGCAGCTCGTCCGGCGGGATCTCCGGGCCTCGGTTCGCCACCGCGACCGTCGCCCCCCCGCTCGCCGTGGCCTCGACCGTGACGACGATCGGCGCGCCGCGCTCGCCGTACTTGGCCGCGTTCGACAGCAGGTTCAGGAACACCTGATCGAGCCGCACCGGATCGGCGTCGAGGTAGAGCGGGTGCTCCGGCGTGTGGAGCACCACGCGCGAAGGATCGCTCGCGCGCTCGACGACGTCGCGGATCAGCTGGCCGAGGTCGAGCCGCTGGCGGATCAGATGGATCCGGTGCGACTCGAGCAGCGAGACATCGGTGAGCTCCGAGACCATGTCGGCGAGCCGCATCGTCGACGCCCGGATCTTGCCGATCTGGGCGCGCTCGGGCTCGCCGAGCGGCGAGCGGAGCAACAGATCGGTGCGCAGCACGATCGCGTTGATCGGCTGCTGGAGGTCGTGCGCGACCACGTCCTCGAGCTGGTGGCGCAGCCGCTCCAGGCGCTCCTCGGCACGCTTGCGGCCGAGCAGGTTGCACACCCGCGCGCACAGCTCCTCGGCGTGCAGCGGCTCGGTCAGGCAGTCCTGCGCGCCATCGCGCAGCAGCTGGCCACGCACCGCGCCGTCGGCGGCCGTCGAGATCCCGACGATCGGGATCGCCGCCAGCTCGTCGCGGCCACGCAGCGCCTGGACCAGGCTGGCGCTGTTCGGCCCCGGGGTCGCCGCCGCGACCACGACGACGTCCGGGCGGAGCCGCAGCGCGTCCCAGTAGCCCTCGCGGCCCTCGTGCGCGACCACGACCTCGAGCCCGGCGCGGACCAAGGTCTCGGCGATGAAGCAGCTCGACGCCTGATCGGGATCGAGCACGAGGACGTAGCCTCGATCCTCCGCATCGGTCATGGCGTATCGAAGTGACCCTGGAAGAACCTGCCGACCAGCGCCTCCGCCGAGGCCTCGAGCTGCGCCAGGTCGAACGGCTTGTGCAGCAGCACCACGTCGTGGCCGAGCCGCTTGACCTGCTCGGGGATCCACTCGTGCTTGAGGCCGGTCATCACGATGATCGGCGTCGCGAGCCCGGCGTAGCGCGCCGAGTGCATCGCCTGCAGCCCGGACATCCACGGCATCGAGACGTCGGTGATCACCAGCGAGAACGGCCCCTGCTCGCCCATGTACGTCACCAGCTCCGCGCCGTTGTTCGCGCGAACCACGTGGGCGCCCGCATGCTCCAGCACGTCCGACACCGATGCGAGCAACTCCGGATCGTCGTCCGCGACGAGGATGCGCGCCCCGAGAAACATGCACGGTGGAGACTGCATCCGACATACCACCGCCGCGGCCGGGACCTCGCTCCGAGCGCGGCACGCCGGGTCCGAGCGCTGCGCGCCTCGGCCAACCTGTGCCAGCCGTTCGCGATGCCGGCGCGCGGCCGCGATCACCAGCTCAATCGGTTCCGAGATACTCGCAACCGTCATCGCCCTGCCACCACGCGGCGAGCACCTCGCACAGCGAACGCGCGCGCCGGCCGGGCTCGCGGCGGCGATTCCACACGCTCGAGTCGATCCGCAACCGCGTGATCGCGAAGGCCAGGTCTGCCGATGTCGCGCCCGTCGAGATCACCTCGGCGATGATCGAGTCATCGACCTCTCCCAACGTCTGGATCACCTGCTCGCGAGTCAGCGGCGCGCCGTTCATGATCGGTCACCCAAGCAAGCCGCGAGCCGGCCACGCATGCGCGAGGCACGCCGAAGCGCGCGCCGGTTTACGAGTTTCGCTCGCGAGCGCGATCACCACGGCTGCGCAGGTTCGGTGCGTGCGGCCCCGTGCGCGCGGTCGAGGATCTCCATCACCTCGTCGTCGGACGTCTGATCGAAACGCTCGTACCACAGCCCGACGGCGCGCAGCCGGTCGGGCTGCAGCGGAACGACGATCTCGTCGGCCTCGCCCGCGAGCCGCGCCAGCGTCGATGGCTCGGCGACCGGCGCGGCCAGGATGACGCGCGCCGCGCCGCGGGCCCGGATCGCGCGGAGCGCGGCGCGCACCGTCCCGCCGGTCGCGATCCCGTCGTCGACGAGCAGCACGGTGCGGCCGGCGAGCGAGACCATCGGGCGCTCGCCGCGGTACAGCCGCCCGCGGCGGACCACCTCGGCGGCCTCCTGGGCGATCACGTCGCGCAGCTCGGGGATCGAGACCCCGAGCTCGGCGACCATCTCCTGGTCGAGCTCGGGGCCACCGCCCTCGGCGATCGCGCCCATGCCGAGCTCCGCGTGGCCCGGCACGCCGAGCTTGCGCACGATCAGGATCTCGAGCGGCGCGCCGAGCTCGCGCGCGACTTCTTCGGCGACCGGCACGCCACCACGCGTCAGGCCGACGACGATCGGATGTTCGGAGCGATAGGGCTGGAGCTCCCGCGCGAGCAGGCGACCAGCGGATCGGCGATCGGAGTACATGGAGCCTCCCGTCACGAGGGTTGAGCGGCGACGTGATCGAACGAGCTGCGGAAGTGGTCGAGCAGCCAGTCCCCGGCGAGCCGCGCCACCTGGTCGAGCGCGCCCGGCTCCTCGAACAGGTGCGTGGCGCGGGGCACGATGACGATCTGGCGCGGCGCCGACATGTGGACCGCGGCCTCGCGGTTCAGCTCGAGCACCGCGCGGTCGTTGCCGCCCACGATGAACAAGGTCGGCGCCTGCACGTCCGGGAGCAGATCGCCGGCGAGATCCGGCCGGCCGCCGCGCGAGACGATCGCCTGGACCAGCTCGGGGCGCCGCGCCGCCGCGATCAGCGCCGCCGCCGCGCCGGTGCTCGCGCCGAAGTAGCCGATGGGGTGGGTCTGGCCGATCGGCTGACGCGACATCCAGTCGGTCGCCGAGATCAGCCGGCCGGCGAGGAAGTCCACGTCGAACCGCAGCGAGGCATCCACCTCGTCGAGGCGCTCCTCGTCGGGGGTCAGCAGATCGAACAGCAGCGTCGCGAGGTGGCGCTCCTGGAGCGCCGCGGCGACGTGCTGGTTGCGCGAGCTGAATCGGCTGCTGCCGCTGCCGTGAGCGAACATCGCGAGGCCACGCACGGAGCGAGGAATCGTGAGGTCGCCCTGCAACACGGTCCCCTCCGCGGGGATCGAGACCGAACGAGAGAACGAGTGGGACGCGTACATGGCACTCGATCGAACGGGATGCAGGGTTCGAGCCATGCACTTCGCGCACCGCGCTTGACTCTCCCCCGAGGGGAGACCGGATCACCGCGCGATGTCCTCCGAAACCCCAGCTCGCCGCCATCCCCAGGTCGCGAACCTCGACGAGGTCGCGGGTCACTCCCTGCCGGCCGCTCCGCCGGCAACATCGCTCGCCGCGACGCCCGCCGCGACCCGCGCCGCGACGCCGTCCGCGACGATGAAGCCGCTCGCCACCGCCGCGGCCGGCCACGCGCTCGGCTGCACGCACTACGAAGTCCCGCCGGGGGGCTCGGCGTTCCCGCGCCACTTCCACTGCGTCAACGAGGAGTGCCTGTTCGTGATCGAAGGCCACGCCACGCTGCGGCTCGGAGATCGCGAGATCCCGGTGCGCGCCGGCGACTACGTCGCGCTGCCGCCCGGTCCGGCCTCGGCGCACCAGCTGATCAACACCGGCGAGCACGCGCTGCGCTACCTGTGCCTGTCGACGATGTCGCCCGCCGAGGTCGCGGTGTTCCCGGACGCCGGCACGGTCGGCGTGGTCGCGGCCGCGTCGATCCACGACGCGCGGCGCGGTGCGCCGTGGATCCAGCTCACCACGCCGGTGCCGTGACCACGAGC
>JBQCJR010000209.1:0-3008 GCA_051952595.1 Kofleriaceae bacterium | reverse complement strand
CGGCGCGCTCGCGGCGCTCGCGGCGATCCCGGCGCTGGTCGCGGGCTGCGCGCCGCCGCTGCCGCCCGCACCGCAGCCGGTGGCGTGGGCCGAGGAGACCACGTCGTATCGCCCAGCGTCCGGGCCGCCCGCCGCGCCGGCCGAGCCGCCGGCGATCGTGCGCGGCTATCGCGACACCGCCGCCAAGATCATCGCCGCCGCGCGCGCCGATCGCGGCGCGTTCGCCAAGCTGACCTACCTGACGGATCGGATCGGCCACCGGCTGTCCGGCTCGGCGGCGCTCGATCGCGCGATCGCCTGGGCGACCCAGGCGATGAAGGACGACGGTCACGACGCCCGCACCGAGCCGGTGATGGTGCCGCACTGGGTGCGCGGCGCCGAGTCGGCCTCGATCACGTCGCCGATCGAGCGGCCGCTGCGCGTGATCGGGCTCGGCGGCTCGATCGCCACGCCGCGGGGCGGGCTGTCCGCGCCGGTGGTCGTGATCCGCAGCTGGGACGAGCTCGAGACCCGGCCCGACGTGCGCGGCGCGATCGTGCTGTTCGATGTCGCGCTGCCGGCGTGGACCGAGAAGAGCTCCGGCTACGGCGAGGTCGCGCCGTTCCGATCGCGCGGCCCGTCGCGCGCGGCCAAGGCCGGCGCGGTCGGCGTGCTGATGCGATCGGTGACCGCCCACAGCCTGCGCACGCCGCACACCGGCGCGCTGTCCTACGATCCGGCGCTGCCGCGGGTCCCAGCGGCGGCGATCTCCACCGAGGACGCCGCGCTGCTCGCCCGGCTCGCCGCGCAGGGCCCCGTCAAGGTCCGGCTCCAGCTCGAGTCCAAGCAGCTCCCCGACGCGCCGTCTGCCAACGTGATCGGCGAGCTGCGCGGCCGCGAGCGCCCCGACGAGATCGTGGTGATCGGCGCGCACCTCGACTCGTGGGACGTGGGCCAGGGCGCACACGACGATGGCACCGGCGTGGTCGCGATGATGCAGGCGATCACCGTGCTGCGAAAGCTCGGCCTCCAGCCGCGTCGCACGATCCGGGTGGTGCTGTTCACCAACGAGGAGAATGGGCTGCGCGGTGGCCGCGCGTACGCGCAGGTGCACGCCGCCGAGCTCGCGAAGACCGTGCTCGCCGTCGAGTCGGACGGCGGCGGGTTCGCGCCGCGTGGGTTCTCGATCGAGGCGCGCCCCGAGGTCGCCAAGCGCGTGGTCGCGCGGGTCGCCGAGATCAACCAGCTGCTCGCGCCGCTCGGGCCGCTGACCGCGACCGAGGGCCACGGCGGCGCCGATATCAGCCCGATGATGCCGGCCGGCGTGCCGGGGATCGGCCTGGAGGTCGACGGGCGGACCTACTTCGACATCCACCACACCGACGCCGACACGCTCGACAAGGTCGATCCGGCGAGCCTCGCCGACTGCGTCGCGGCGATCGCGGTGCTCGCGTACGTGGCGGCGGACCTGCCCGAGCGGCTCGACGCGCCCTGAGGCGGACCCGAGGCGAACTCGTGATCGGCGCGCTCGCCCGCCTGCTCGAACGGCCGCTCGTGCTCGACGCGCCGCTGCAGCCGCTCGACGCGATCGTCGTGCTCGGCGCGCCGCTCGATCCACGCGGCAAGCTGACCGCGGTGCTCGACGAGCGGGTCGCGGCGGCCGTCGCGCTGTGGCGCGCGGGTGGGGCGCCGCTCGTGGTCGCGACCGGCGGTGCGACCGGCGGGCCACGCGCCGAGGCCGCCGCGATCGCCGAGGCGCTCGAAGCGCGTGGTGTGCCCGGCGTGTTGATCGAGGATCGCTCGCGCAGCACCGCCGAGAACGCGCGCCACACCGCGGCGCTGCTCGCCGAGCGCGGCGCGCGCCGCGTCTGGGTGGTCACCCAGCCGTTCCATGGTCGCCGCGCCGCGCACCTGTTCCGCGGCGCCGGGCTCGAGCCTCACGTCTGGCACATCGCCGATAGCCTCGAGTATCGAGATCGCCCCCGCGCGCTCCGCTGGCTGGTCCGCGAGTACGCGGCGTGGGCGGCGCTGGTCGTGCGCCGGCGCTAGACTACTTCGCGAGCGCGCGCAGCTCGATCGGCGTGGCGGCGCGCTCGCCGACCACCGTCTCGATCCGGTCCGCGGGGATGCCTTGATCGACGAGGTGCCACTTCACGGCCTCGGCGCGGCGCCGCGCGAGATCGCTGGTGGCGTCGCCTGCATCTCGATCCGGGCGGCCGATCACGGCGAGCCGCAGCTCGGGATAGCGCGCGAGCACGGCGAGCGTGTCGCGCAGGGCGCGCTGTGCGGATGGGGTCACGCGGGCGCGGCCGCGCTCGAACACGAGCGCGCCGGCCTCGGCGAGCGCGCGGACCACGTCGTCGGGTACGTCGTCGGGGCAGCCGTCGGCGTCGGCGAAGCCGTTCGGAGTCTCGGGCTCGTCGGGGCAGGCGTCGCGCGCGTCCTCGATGCCGTCGCCGTCGTTGTCGGGATCCGGGCAGCCGTCCTCGTCGGCGAACTGGTCGATGTCCTCGGGCTCGTCGGGGCACGCGTCGGCCGCGCCGGCCACCCCATCGCCGTCGGGATCGGGTGGTGGCGGGGGCGCCGCGGGCGGCTCGGGCTCGGGCTCGGTCGCGGGCTCGGGTGCCGGCTCCGGCGCCGGCGCGGGCTGGGGGCGTGGCGCGCCGCCGCCGCCGAACGTCGCCGCGATCCCGGCGTGCGCCTCGAAGATCGCGGTGGCGTCCGCGACGCGTCCGGGCATCCACCCGTTCCGTAGATCGACGCGCACCCGCCACCGCTCGGTGAGCGCGAGCGAGCCGCCGATGCCGTAGTAGACCACCGGGTCGGTCTCCTTCGACATGAACGGCGAGCTCGACGCGACGGTCTCGCCGCCGCCGCCGGCCACGGCGTGCAGATCGAGCCGCGGCGCGCTCGCGAAGCGCGCCCGCACCAGCGCGTGGGCGCGCCAGCCGAACACCGGCGCGAAGTACGAGCTCCGGCCGCCGCGGTCGATCGACGTCGCTTCAGTGAACGCCGAGGCGAACGCGAGC
>JBQCJR010000208.1:0-2203 GCA_051952595.1 Kofleriaceae bacterium | reverse complement strand
CGCGCGATATCGGGCTCGCCGCCCGCGCGCGGGGTGGGGGGGTCGGCGCGGTGCGCACGGCCATCGATGTCGATCGCACGCGGCGACAGCACGAAGGTCTCGAACCCGCGCTGGCTACGCGACGTGGAGGCGTTGGCGTGCAGGCTGACGAACAGGTCGGCGGGCAGCCGGTCGGCGTGGGCGACCCGCTGGCGCAGGGTGAGCGTGGCGTCGGTGGTGCGGGTGAGCTCGACGGTGATCGCGCGGGCGCGCAGCCGCTCGGCGACCTGGTTCGCGAGCGCGAGGGTGAGCTGCTTCTCGGGCAGCACCACGCCGCGCGCGCCGGTGTTCGAGCCGCCGTGGCCGGGATCGATCACCACGACCGGCGCGGCGTGCAGCGGAACCGCGGTGGCGACCATTCCCAGGAACACCATGTGGGTCGGCAACTTCACGACATGTAGGATAACGTGGACGGAGGGGGCAAGAACCAGTTTCTTGCGTGCGCCTTGACCCAACTTCTCATCACAGCTACGTTTTTTAGGTTGTCTCGCCCCGGCGTCCACGGCTGTCGATGTGGCGTGATCCCGTGAGTCGTCCGCTCCGCGCGATCCGGGGCATCTCCGCGCTCCAGATCCTGGTGGTGGTCGCGGTGCTCGAGGTGGCGGTCAATCGGGTCGCCGTGCCGTGGCTGCGCCCGGCGCGCGGCGAGCCGCCCGACTGGCACACCGCGATCGACTACGCCGGGCTGTTCCTGTTCTACTTCACCGGCGCGCTCGCGGTGCTGGTGCTGCTCGAGCGCAGCTTCCGCGCGCTGATGGTTCGCCGCGGCCGGCGCGACGCGCTCGCTCACGGCGCGCTCGCGGTGGCCGCCGGGGTCGCCGCGATCCCGATCGGGGTCGCGACCGCGGCGTCGTGGACGCTCGTGCTCGAGCTCGCGTTCGGCGTCTCGGTGCTCGCGCTGGTCGCGAGCGTGTTCGGGCGCGGGCGCGATCTCGGGATCCAGGTCGGGCTGCCGATCCTCGCGGTGCCGCTGCTGCTCCACGTCGTCGGCGCGCTCGGCGGCGAGCTGGTGTGGCCGGGCCGGATGTTCGACGGGCCGGGGCCGGCGATCGGCAAGGCCGGGCTGGTCGCGTTGTGCCTCGCCGCGCTGGCCACCCCGTACTGCTTCGCGCCGCGGCCGTTCGCGCGCGCGGTGACGCGCCCGGGCGGGCTGGTGTTCGCGGTCGTGGTGTCCGGCGTCGGCGCGATGATCGCCTGGCGCTCGTACGGAGCGATCTCGATGATCTCTTCGTCGGCGTTCGGGATCGAGCTGGCGCCCGATCGCACCGATCCGCGGCTCGCGCTGTACCTGCTCGCGCTCGCGACGCTGGCGTGGACGCACGGCGCGAGTGCGTTCGCGCCGAGCGAGGGCCGGCGCGCCGTGGGCACCGGGCTCGCGCTGATCGTGCTCGGCGGCTACAAGTTCGCGTGGCCGCACCACTACGTGCTGCCGCTGGTCGGGCTCGCGCTGATCGCCGAGGCGTCGCGGCGGGTGCGCGACGAGGAGCTCGCGGAGCTGCCGTTCTCGAGCGCGGCGCCGCCGATCGCCGACGCCGTGTGGTCGAGCTACGTCGGCACGGTGGTCCACGCGCTGCGCCGCACCTGGGACTCGGTGCACAGCCTGACCACGCGCGGCGACGGCGGCCTCGCGTCGACGGTGTTCGCCGGCGAGGTCCGCGGGCTCACAGTGCGCACGAGGATCGAGCGGATCGTGGGCAGCGTGATCGCGCTCGACGTGGTGGTCGGCCGCGAGATCGACGAGGTCCGCGGCTCGACGCTGACGGTGTGGGCGATCCCCGAGCGCGGGTTCGGCAACAACCCGGCCGGGCCACCGGCGGCGCCGATCCTGCGCGCGGGCGACCCGCCGTTCGACGCGCGTTTCAAGCTGCGCGGAAGCGCGCAGGCGCTCGCCGGGCTGTTCGACGACGAGCTGCGCGCCCGCGCGGTCACCGCGCTCGACGGCTGGCTCGCCTACTGGGAGGGCGAGGGGCTGCGCTACCGGGTCTACCCGGGGCGCGGCGCGCCGCTCGATCATCCGATCCCGCTGCCCGAGCTCGCGCTCGGCAAGGTGCCGCCGAACGCCGAGCGGTTCGCGGCGGTGATCGCGCTGCTCGTCGAGATCGCGGCGCGTGGCCTGCCCGCCGCGGAGCCGCGCGAGCCCGGCGTGCTCGAGCCGGAAGGCGAC
>JBQCJR010000207.1:0-9377 GCA_051952595.1 Kofleriaceae bacterium | reverse complement strand
ATGCGCTCGCGCTCCTCCGCGCGCTCGAGGCGCCGCTTCTGCCACATCACGAGGCCGGCGACCGCGAGGGCCAATGTGATCGCGAGCACGAGCTTGGTGGTCCTCGGCATTCGGCCGATATGCCACGTGGACCGCCGTCGAGAAAAGTCCGATCTCGCGAGCGCGGGGCGGCGAGCTATTCCACCGATCAGGGCTCGCCGTGATCCTTGCCGCGGACGAGGCGTCGCGCGGGGATCACCGCCGGCTTCTTCGGAGACATCGCGATCGGGTCGAGCTCGGTGGTGCCGCAGTAGAAGCACGCCGCGTTGAGGATCACGTCGTGCTCGCAGTGGCCGCAGCGCGTGCACACCCCGCCTTCGCGAACGGGATGCTCGCACGTCGGATCGCCATAGCCGGGGGGCGGCGTCTCGATCACCGGGGCCACCGCGACAGCTTAGCGTGGAGCCGCGCGCCGAGCCCGGAATGGCGCAGCGCGCGGCGCTTGGCGCCGGACGTCAGGATCGCTCTGGTGCCGGCGATCACCACGCCGGTGCGCGCGCGCGTGATCCCGGTGTACAGCAGCTCGCGGGTGACCAGCGGCAGCTCGTCGTGGGGGAGCAGCAGGGCGATCGCGTCGAGCTCGCTGCCCTGGCTCTTGTGTACGGTGAGCGCCCACGCGAGCTCGAGTCGATCGCGCAGCGCCTCGATCGCGAACGGCCGCAGCTCGCCGCCGATCCGGAACACCGCGCGGTAGTGGTGCCGGCCGAGCCCCTCGTCGGCGCGCACGATCATGCCCTGGTCGCCGTTGAACAGCCCGCGCTGGTAGTCGTTCGCGGTGATCATGACCGGCTCGCCGGGCACGAACTCGGGCCGGCCGACCACCGTCATGCCCTCGAGCGCGCGGTCGTGCAGGTGCGCGTTGATCGCGAGCGAGCCGGTGGGCAGCGCGCGGGTGACGGTCAGGATCCGCGCGCGCCCGAGCATCTGCCACAGCTCCTCGAGCTCGCGCTGATCGCCCGGATCGACGTGGCCGTCGACGAACCGGAACACGTGGTGGCCGGCGCGCAGCGCGGCCGGGCCGTCGAAGTGGTGCCACAGCGCCTCGGCGACCGCGAGCGTCGCGTCGTGGGGCTTGGTGGTGGCCTGCCCCTGCGTGTCCACCCACTCCACGCCCTGGAACGCCAGCGTGCCGGGCGTGCGCGCGGTCGCGAGCGGCGCGCCGGACTTGCGATCGAACAGCCGCTGGACCGCGCCCTCGTGGACCGCGCGCGCGGCCTGGTACACCGCGCGTCCGTCGACGTTGCTGGTGTCCATGCGATAGCTGCGCGCGAGCACCGCGACCCGCGCGGCGGCCGCGCTGTCCGGCTCGGCGAGATCGGCGAGGATCTGTCCGGCGTCGATCGCGGGCAGCTGGTGCGCGTCGCCGATCAGGATCAGCGGCGCGGCCGGCGGCAGGGCGTCGAGCAGGCCATCGACCAGCTCGAGATCGATCATCGAGGCCTCATCGACGATCACCGCGCCCACCGGCAGCGGGCTCTGCGCGTGGTGGGTGAACCGGCCGCCGCGGTAGCCGAGCAGGCGGTGCAAGGTCTGGGCGGCCGGCGGCGCGGCGGCGAGCGCGCGATCGAGCTCGCTCGGCTCGGCGATCGCGGCGAGCTGCTCGGCGATCACCTCGGTGAGCCGGTTCGCGGCCTTGCCGGTCTGGGCGGCCAGCGCGACGTGGCCGATCCCGCGCCGGGCGAGCCCACGCACGATCGCCGCCGCGACGACCGTCTTGCCTGTGCCGGGGCCGCCGGTCACCACGGCGAGCCTGCCGGCGAGCGCGATCTCCACGGCGCGCGCCTGCTCCTCGGACAGCGCGCGGGCGCCCGGGCGAGCGCGCAGCTCGGCGACGATCGCGGCCGCCGCCGCGGCCTCGCCATCCGCCGGGGTCCCTGCGCCGGGGGGCCCTGCGCCGGGGGGATCGAGCCGCTCGGCGATCCGGGTGGCCACCCGCTGCTCGAGCCAGCGCGAGCGCTCGGTGTACAGGCAGCCGTCGTCGACGATCAGCGGGAGTCGCGCGTCGCCGATCCCGAGCACCGAGTCGAACCCCGGCGCGCCGGTCAGCCGCGAGATCGAGCGCAGCAGCCCCGCCGCGTCGAGGTGGCCGCCCGAGAGCCGGACGATGTCGGCGACCAGCCCGCGCAGCGGCCCGCGCGGATGGAGCGGCAGCCGGGTCGAGCCCTGGCGCTGCGCGATCATCAGCGCGAGCACCAGCACGCCGAGGGTGAGCGGGTCCGAGCCGCCGAGCCAGCGGTCCGCCGCGACCAGCTCCTCGGCGAGGTACAGCCCCACGTCGCCGAGATCGCAGTTGCGCGCGCCGATCCCGAGCCGGCGGAACATCTCGTCGCGCGAGCCCGGCACGAACCGCGCGCGCAGCGTGCCGCTCGGGTGCAGCGGGGTGGTCACGGCCGCGCCTCGTGGTGGGGGAGCGCGGCGAGCCACTCGGTCCACATCGCGAGCGCGAAGTCGGTGACGTGGACCGGCGCGGTGACGCCGTGGCGAACGAACGCGAACAGCAGGCCGGCGAGCCGGCGCTGGCCGCGCAGCCGGTTCGCCGCGAGCGCGTACAGCCGCGCCTGCACCGCGTAGTGCTCGCGCACCCGGTGCTGCGCCGCGGCGGCCAGATCGCTGCCGGCGAGCAGGTCGCTCTTGTAGTCGAGCACCCACAGCTCGTCGCCCCACGCGACCAGCGCGTCGATGAAGCCCTTGACCATGCCGCGCCCGGCGAACCCGGCCGGCATCGGGTAGCTGAACTCGACCTCGCGGGCGAGCGCGACCGCGTCGACCAGCGGCGGCAGCGCGTTGCCATCGGTGAGCACGAGCGGCGCGGTCAGCGTGGCGTGTACGAGCGAGCCGGCGTGGCGCAGGTGGCGCGCGTCGACGCCGCGGGCGCGCGCGGCATCGGCGAGCTGGAGCTCGATCTCGGGCTCGGCGAGCCAGCTCTCGAGATCGAGCCGGCGCGCGAGCTCGAGATCGGCGACCTCGAGCACGTCGTGCAGCAGCAGGCCGGAGTCGGCGCCCGGCGGCAGCTCGTCGGGCCCGAGCGGCGCGGCCTCGGCGGCGGCGGCGTCCACGTCGAACTCCGCCGGATCGATCGCGAGCGTGTCGCCGGGGCGCGCGGCGATCGCGGCCTCGTCGAACCGGGTCGCCAGGCGGGTGTACGACAGCATCGCGAGCCCGCAGCGCTCGGAGGGCAGCGGCGCCAGCTCGCCGCGCGGCGGGGCGGGTGGGGCGCCGAAGTTTGCGAGCGCGTCGAGCGGCGGCGGCTCGGGCTCGGGGCCTCCGACGTCGATCGGGATCGACTCGAACAGCGGCGGCCCGGCGCTCGGCCGGCCGACCAGCGGCGCCAGGCAGCGCTGGATCGGCCCGTACGCGGCGACCCGGTTGAGCACGCTCTCGCCGTACAGCGGCAGGTACAGCCGGACCTGCGCGCGGGTCAGCGCGACGTAGGCGAGCCGCTGGTTCTCCATCTCCGCGGCCGCCTCGAGCGCCTCCTTGGTCGCCGGGTCCGGCGCGCCGACCACCAGGGCGCGGCCGACCGCGTCGCGCAGGGTCTGGACGTCCACCTTGGGCCCGCCGGTCGTGCCGCCGAACACGAACACGTACGGCGCCTCGAGGCCCTTGGCCTTGTGGATCGTGAGCACGCGGATCGCGTCCGCGTCGGTCTCGGCGCGCTGCACGTCGCGCTCGTCGGGGCTCGACGCGTCGTCGGCGATCCAGCGGCGCAGCTGGACCACCAGCTCGTGCAGGTCCGAGCGCGATCGCGCGACCTCGGCGAGCAACAGCTCGATCAGATGCCAGGTGTTGGTCAGCGCGCGCTCGCCGCCGCCGAGCACCAGCGCGCGCTCGGCGTAGCGGCTGTCCTCGATCAGCCGGCGGAACAGCGTCTCGTAGGCGCGCCGGCTCGCCAGCTGCGCCCAGTCGAAGATCCGCGCGATCAGCGGGTGGTGATCCGGCGCGTCGACGACCCGCATCAGCTCGGCCCACGGCACGTCGAAGAACCGGGTGCGCAGCGCGCGCAGCCGCGCCGAGCGATCGCGCGGCGCCGCGATCGCCGCGAGCACGTTCGCGAGCTCGGTCGCCTCGCGGGTCTTGAACAGCTTCTCCGGCTCGACCAGCGCACACGGCAGCCCGCGGGCGCGCAGCGCCGCCGCGATCTCGGTGCTGTCCTTGTTGGTGCGGGTCAGGACCATCACGTGATCGAGCGCGAACGGCGGCGCCTTGCCGCGCGAGCTCCACGCGGGCGGGGCCTCGCGCAGCGCCTCGATCGCGTCGCCGATCGCGCCGGCCAGCGCGCTGCGGTTGGCGTCGGTCTGGCCCTTGCCCGACGAGCGCAGCACGAACACGCCGATCGGCGCGCGCGGGTCCTCGCACACCACGTCGCCGCTCGCCCGCACCGGCTCGTCGTACGCGATCGATCCGTCGAGCAGCGGCATCAGCGGGTTGGCGATCAGGATCTGGTTGACCGCCTCGACCAGCGGCGCGGTCGAGCGCCGGTTGACGTCGAGCGCGACCCGCGTCGCGCCGGCGCGCAGCATCTCGTCGCGCGCCGCGAGGTACGTGTTGACGTCCGCGCCGCGGAAGCCATAGATCGCCTGCTTCGGATCGCCGACGATCGCGAGGCCACGCGCCTCGGCGTGCATCCACACCGTGCGGAAGATGTTCCACTGCACCGGATCGGTGTCCTGGAACTCGTCGATCATCGCCCACGGCGTGCGCGCGCGCAGCCGGGCCGCCAGCTCGTCGCGGCGCGGGCCGTTGAGCGCGCGCCACACCAGCTGGAGCATGTCGTCGTAGTCGAACAGGCCGCGCTCGGCCTTGTCGTCGGAGATCCGGGCGAGGATCGGCGGCAGCAGCTCGGACGCGATCGCCTCGTCGAGCGAGACCGTGGTCGCGACCCGGCGGAGCGCCGCCGCGAGCTCGCCGTGGGCGTCCGAGGCGGCGACCCGCTTGAGCAGCTGGCTCGCCGGATCGCGCAGCTCGTCGAGCGCGGCGAGCAGGCGGGGCGGGGCGGCGTCGGGCCCAGCAGGGCCGACGCGATCGAGCGCGGCGCCGATCGAGTCGAGCCACGGCGGCACCCAGCGCCGGTCGTTGCCGTTGAGCGGCAGCGCGCGGAGCAGCGCGGCGCGGCGGTCCTCGGTGCCGAGCAGGGCGTACAGCGGCCCGGCGGCGTCGCGGACGTCGTCGGGATCGAGGTGGCCGCGGACCCGCGCGTCCTGGCCGGCGCGCGCGCAGCCGAGCAGGATGTCGCGCAGCTTGTCGACGGTGCGGCCGGTCTCGAGGAACGCGCCGAGCAGGTCGCGATCCGGCGAGACCCGCGCGAACCGCTCGCGCAGCAGCGCGGCGAACGCGTGGTCGAACGCGACCTCGTCGGCGACCTGGCTCTGGTCGAACAGCCGGCGCGCCGCGAACGCGTCCTCGATCAGGATGCGGTGGCAGAACCCGTGGATCGTGAAGATCGGCGCGTGGTCGAACGCGGTCACCGCGGCGCGCAGCGACCGGCGCGCGGCCTCGTCGAGCACCCAGTGCGGCTGGTCCTCGGTCACCGCGTCGCGATCCGCGCGCGACAGCCGGTCGAGCAGGTCGCGGATCCGCAGCCGGAGCTCGGCGACCGCCTTCTCGGTGAACGTGACCAGCAGGATGTGCCCGAGCTGCGCGCCCGCGCCGAGGATCAGATCGATCACGCGGTGCTCGAGGAAGAACGTCTTGCCGGTGCCGGCGGACGCCTCGACCACGACCAGCCGGTGATCCGCGGGCGGCAGCGATCCGGGACGCGCGGCGCGGATCACGACAGGTCCTCCGGCTTGACCAGGCGGAGCGGCGGGTACTCCTTGCGGCGCGCGGCGGACTCGTCGCCCTCGGGCGGCGCGGCGGCGGGGCCCGGGGGCGGCGCGGCGGCGGGGCTCGGGCTCGGCACGGCGGTGGGGCCGGATCTGCTCGGGCTTGGCACGGCGGTGGGGCCAGAGGGGCCCGGGCTCGACACGGCGGTGGGGCCGGAGTGGCTCTGGCTCGGCACGGCGGAGGGGCTCGGGCTCGGCGCGGCGGTGGGGCCCGAGCTCGGCACGGCGGTGGGGCCGGATCGGCGCGCGCGCGTGGACTCGGCCGTCGCCGGCGCCGGCGCGGCGCTGGGCCCGCTGCCGCTCGCACGGGCGGGGCGCAGCGGTCGGCCATCGCCGCGCGTGCTCTCCTTGTCGAACCCGTGGTCGCCGGTCATGCGCTCGATCAGCGGGCGCAGCCGGCGCTGCGCGAGCGCCTGGGCGTCCTCGGGCAGATACAGGCCGTCGCGCCGCTCGATCGGGCCGTAGCCGAGCCCGCCGGTGGGATCGCCGTACTTGACCGAGAGCTTGCCCCCGGTGACCGCCTTGGCGAGCGCCTCGAACGGCAGCAGGTAGCCGTGTGGGTGATCGATCAGATCGGCGATCAGCTCGTGCAGGTAGTCGCGCGCGTCGTCGGTGGTCCACGGCGCGTGGTCGACGTCGCACCGCTTGCCGTCGTCGCCGATCAGCGCGTGGGCGTGGCCCTCGGGCGCCAGCCCGGCCGCCGCGAGGATCACGTGATCGAGCGCGCCGCGCAGGTGGTAGTGCGTGCGCTTCTCGATCGGGCGGAGCAGCGCGACCACCGAGGTCCGCCGGCCATCGCCCGCGATCATCAGCTCGGTCTGCCCGAGCAGGCGGACCGTCCGGCCGCCGGACAGCTCGAGCTCGAGCGCGGGGCGCAGCTCGGCCCCGCGCGCCGACGCGCGTCCGAACCCGACCCGCGTGGCGCCGCCCGGCGCGACCGGACCGAGCGCCGCGAGCCAGGTGTCGAGCAGCTGGAGATCGAGCGCGCGCGCCGCCTCGGCGAACACCCCGACCGGGAACTGGCCACGCAGCTGGAGCTCGGCGATCGCGGTGTCGTAGCGCGCGGCGAGCGAGCCGGCGGGATCGCGCAGCTGCGCGGCGAAGATGTCGCGCAGCACGTTCGCGCGCTCGGCCTTGCCGAGGTGGAACGGCTCGTCGCTGTGCTCGGCGGCCGCGTCGTCGGGCAGCTCGTCGAGCCCGAGCACCGCCTGGGCCCACGCCTGGATCGGGTACTCGAGGAACCCGCGCAGGTTCGCGATCGAGAGGGTGCGCGCGGCGGTGCTCGCCGGCGGGGCGGGCGGCACGTCCTCGATCGCGAGCTCGGCGCGCAGCGCGGCCTGCGACGGGTGGCCGAGCAGCTCGAGCTGGCCGTCCTCGTCGGGGATCGGGTGGCCTCCGGCGCGCAGGTGGGCGTGCAGCGCGTCGCGGACCACGCAGCCCCAGCGCTCGCGGGCGACCGCGGGCAGCACCGCGGCCGGATCCGCATCGGCCGGGCGCACCGCGCCGAACCGGTGCAGCGGGTGGCGCACCGTGATCGCGGCGAGCGCCTCGCGGCTCGACGGCGCGCCGAGGTACGGCGCGAGCGCGTCGGCGAGCTCGAGCACCACCGACGAAGGGCCGAGCGGCTGCCCGCTCTTGGGCTCGATCGCGATGTACGACAGGTACAGCGCGTCGCGCGCGCACAGCAGCACGTCGAGGAACGCGGCGCGATCGCGGTCGCGCGGCGAGACGTCGCCCGGGCGCGATTCGCGCCGCAGGTCGAGTGGGCTCGGCTGCTCGCCGGCCGGGAACGCGCCCTCGTCGAGGCCGGCGACGAACGCGATCCGGAACGGCACCGCGCGCATCGCGGCGAGCGGCGCGATCATCACGCCGGCGGCGAGTGGTTCGCCGCGGTTGGCGCGCGCCGCGCCGAGCAGGCGGGCCGCGTGCTCGCGCGCCTCGCGGAAGCCGATCGGCCGGTCGTCGACGTCGAGCTTGGCGAGCCCGGCGAGCATCGAGCGCACGCGCTCGAGATCGCGCTTGGCCTCCTCGTCGCGCGGCGCGAGGTAGTCATCGACCAGGCTCGCGAAGATCTCCGCCCACCGCGCGATCGGCGCCTCGACCTCGCCGAGCCACGCCGCGTCGGCGCACAGCGAGCGCACGAGCAGCGCGTACGTGGCGGCGCTGGCCTGCTGGTCGGGGCGCAGCTCCTCGGGCGCGACCCGCGCGCTGCCGATCCGCGCGGGGCCCCGGTCGGCCCGCTCGCCGACCATGAACGCGCCGAGCGCGAGCCGGCGAACGCCCTGGTCCCAGTGGAACTGGCCGGGGTGCTCCTCGAGGTACGTGTTCGCGTGTGCGCTGGCGTCCGCGCCGTGGGCGATCCCGAGCCGCTCGGTCCACCGCACCCAGTCCCCGGCGTCGGCGTGTGGGTGGCCGGCGAGCACCGCGGGGTGGGTCATCACGCGCAGCAGGTCGCGGCGCGCCATCGTCGACGTGGGGAGCTCGAGCAGCGCGAGCACCGCCTCGCCGATCCGGCCGCGGTCGTCGATCGGCGCGTCGATCAGGTGGCACGGCACGCCGACCGCCTCGAACGCCGCGGGCGCCTGCGCGAGGTACGCCTCGGCGTCGCCGGCGATCCACACCGCGACGTCGTGGGCGGACAGCGTGGGATCGGCGTCGAGCTGGCGGCGCACCTCGCTCGCGATCACCTCGACCTCGCGGCGCGCGTTCGGGCACGCCAGCACGGTGACGCCGGCGGGCGGCGGCTCGGTCGGTGGGCTCGGCGCGCGGCGCAGCCGGACATCGGCGAGCAGCCGCGCGCGCGCGGACTCGGTGGCCGCGGCGTCGTCCTCGACGAACCGGCCGTCGAGATCTCCGCCGGTGCGCTCGACCAGCGCGCTCAGGGTGTCGCGCACCGGGCGGCCCCACAGCACGAGCGGCAGCGGATCTGCGACGGTCGCGCTCGCGTCGGCCTCGGCGCTTTCGTCGAGCGCGGCGCCGGCCCCAGCGCTGTCGTCGCCCTCGGCGTCATCGGGCCCATGCATCGTCGTCGCCTCGACCAGCCGGGCGCGCCGCCCGCCGACGTCGTCCCACAGCTCCTGGCACGGATCGAGGACGTACACCGCGACCTCGCTGGTCGCCGCGAGATCGGTCAGCGCCTCGAGCTGCGCGCGTGCGAGGAACGACATCCCGAACGCGGCGACCGGGCGCGCGAGCCGCGGCGGCGGCAGGCCGGCGCGCCGGCGCAGCCACGGCAGCATCGGGGCGGGCGCCCACCGCTTGCCGCCGCCGAGCCGGCCGAGCGCGGCGCCGATCAGCGCGATCTGCCAGCGCGCCGAAGGCTCCTCGGCGAGCTCGCTGGGGACCTGGCCGGCGACCAGCGCGGGCATCCAGTCCGGCCGGGTCAGCGCGTAGCTCCAGGTCAGCTCGGCGAGGTGCTCGGCGAGCTGGACGCGCCGTGGCCCGGCGCGGTCCCCCGGGGCCGGCGCGGCGGCCAGGTACGCGGCGACCGGCGGCAGCCCGCGCACCACGGCGTCG
>JBQCJR010000206.1:0-2247 GCA_051952595.1 Kofleriaceae bacterium | reverse complement strand
CGAGCGTCGCGATGCTGTTCGCCCGGACCGCCCACGTCGAGATCACGCCGCTGGCCCGCCGCCGCCACGAGCTCGACCGGCTGATCTCCGACTTCGCCGCCGACGCGGTCACCCGGCTCGGCGCGCCGGCCACCGGCTTCCGCGAGCACGACCGCACGTGGCTGCGCGCGCTCGATCTGACCTCGCTCGACCAGCTCGACGAGGTGACCCTCCGGCTGGTCGCGCTGCGCAACTGGCGCCTGACCGGCGGCGCCGAGCGCCTCGGCATCTCGCACGTCGCGCTGTCCAAGTGGATGCGCCGGCGCAAGATCCCCACGTAACCCGCAACGGCCCTGATCGGGTTCGGGTTACGTTCGCGCGGCGTCCGGGAAGTGGTTCGTGGGCCCCCCGTAGCAGGGGCGTGCTGCCCCGCGACCCCGTCGAGCCCTGCGCCACGCCCTCCGCCGAACCCACCGAGCCGCCGGCCGAGCCGCCGCCGGCCGAGCCCGCGTCGTTGATCGCGGTGTTCCTCCGACAGCTCGAGACCGCGCGGCGAGACACCCTCGCGCTCGCCGTCGCGCTCGATCGCCGCAACGACGCCGGCGCGGTGGTCGCGCTCGAGCGCGTGTGCCGCGCGCTGATCGACGCCGAGCGCACCGCGTCGCTGATCGTCGAGCACGCGACGCGCTGGCACCCACTCGCCCACTCGATGCTGCGCAAGGCGCTCGCCGCCGCGACGCCGTGGCTGGTCGCCGCGCGCGCCACCTTGCCCGCGGTCGAGGACATCCTGCGCCGGTTCGCGCGCGAGGATCGCGGCGCGTGGGGCGAGCCCACGTGCCCGCCCGCGGCGATCGTGACCGCGCTCGACTGCGACGTCGCGTACCTGATGTCCGGCGCGCTGCACGGCGCGAAGCTGGTCGGCGTGGTGGCCCGCGAGTCGAACCTCGCCGGGGCGGTGCTGACCGCCACCCAGCTGGTCGATTGCCGGTTCACCGCGAGCGAGCTCTCGGGCGGCAACTTCGACGACAGCGTGGTCGATCGCTGCGATCTCGCCCGGGCCAACCTCGCGCGCACGTCGTGGTGCGGCGCGCGGCTCGTGAGGAGCACCCTGAGCGGCGCCGTGCTCGTCGAGGCGCGGCTCGACTGGACGATGTTCGTCGACTGCGACCTGCGCGGCGCGGATCTCGCCGTCGCGAAGCGCCTCGAGCTCGCCAGCTCGCAGCGCACCTGCTTCGTGCGCTGCGACCTGCGCGAGACCCGGTGGACCGGCCGGATGCTCGCCAGCGTGCGGCTGATCGACTGCAAGCTGCACGGCGTGCACGGCGCCCCGCGGATCGATGGGATCGAGATCGAGCGCCCGGATCTGTCGCCGCGCGGAGATGGATCGGAGCTCGGCAGCGCGGCCGACGTGCTGCGCGCGTGGCGACGATGATCGCGCGAGATCCGCATCATCGCTCTTGCCAATCAATTGCAAAAGACGTCCAATGTCGCCTGCCATGCGGCTGCGACATCGACCGGGACTCCGAGCGCGCACGCTCGCGATCGCCGGGCTGTGTCTGATCGCACAGGCGCTCGCGCTGGCCCACCTGTTCGTGGTCCGTCACGCGCGGTGCGCCGAGCACGGCGAGGTGATCCACGTCGCCGCGGCGGCCGAGGCCCGCGCGTCCGGCGCGCTCCAGGCCCCCGGCACCGCGAGTGCGGCGCCCGCGCCCGGCGCGCCCGGCGACCCGGACGGCCACGATCACTGCCAGTGGCTATCCGAGCTGCGCGACCACACGCGCCGGGCTCCGCAGATCGACCCGGTGCCTCCGCCGCTCGACCTCGAGCGCGCCGCGCTGCCCCCCGCACCGCCTGACCAAGCCCGCCCGCTGTACCGGCTCGCGCCGAAGATCTCGCCACCCGCGCTGGCCACATAGCGACGCGCAGTCCTGCCCGTGGCCGTGGCTTCTCGCCGCGACCGGCGAGGCCGAGCGAGGAGTCGCCACTCCACCGCGCCGCGCGGCTCGCCCGCGCGACCTCGGGCGGCGAGCGATTTCATTCGGGCGACCTCGGCGGCGAGCGATTCGTTCGCGCAGCCTCGGGCGAGGCGAGCGAGTCGTCGCGCGGCTCGGGCGAGGCGAGCGAGTCATCGCGCGGACCTCGTCGGCTGCGTAGCCTCGAGCGCTCCGAGCGACTCGTCCCCCGGACCTCGTCGGCAGATAAGAATAGCACACTACTAAAGTCACGTCACACAAAACACGAACGCGGATTAGCAAATGTCGAGGATAA
>JBQCJR010000205.1:0-5119 GCA_051952595.1 Kofleriaceae bacterium | reverse complement strand
AGCGGCGCGATCGTGACGACGGAGACCTGGGTTCCGGGGACCAGCCCCATCTCGAGCAAGCGGCGGCGGAACGCGCGGTGACCGGCGACCTCGCGCACCACCACCGAGCGCCCTAGGGGGATCTCGGCGAGCGACGGCACCCCGCACACGTATCACCGCTCGGTCCATTTGAAAATTACTTTCAATGATCCATTTCGGCGCGGCCCTCCCTATGTGGGCGGGATCGCGGGCGGGCCAAGACGTTTGGTCGCCGCTGCTCGACACGATGCTACATTCGAGCCCCAGAGGCCCATCGATGGACAGCGCGCAGACCCTGCTGCTGAACCAGGGATTCGAGCCGATCAAGGTGATCTCGTGGCAGCGCGCGATCACGCTGCTGTTCCTCGGCAAGGTCGAGGTGCTCGAGGAGTACGACCACGACATCCGGTCGGTCAACATCATCATCAAGATCCCGGCGGTGGTCCGGCTGCTGCGCGCGTTCAGGCGCCACGCGCGGCCGGTCAAGTTCTCCCGCGTGAACATCTACGCCCGCGACAACTACCGCTGCCAGTACTGCGGCAAGAAGGCGTCGATCTCCGAGCTGACCTACGACCACGTCGTGCCGCGGACCCAGGGCGGGATGACCGAGTGGACCAACATCGTCACCTGCTGCTACCTGTGCAACCGCAAGAAGGGCGGGCGCACGCCGCGCGAAGCGGGGATGGGGCTGCTCGCCCAGCCGACCCAGCCGAACTGGGTGCCGGCGGTGGCGATCCGGATCTCGCTGCGCTCGGTCCCCGACGCGTGGCGCGACTATCTGTACTGGACCGGCGAGCTCGAGACCGGGCCGGACAGCTGACGGCGATGCGGATCTGCTTCGTCTGCATGGGCAACATCTGCCGCTCGCCGACCGCCGAGGGCGTGATGGCGCGGCTGGTCGCCGAGGCCGGGCTCTCCGAGCGGATCGCGCTCGACAGCGCCGGCACGGGCGGCTGGCACGTCGGCGAGCTCCCGGATCCGCGGACCCGCGCGGCCGCGAAGCGCCGCGGGCTCGAGCTGGTCCACCGCGCGCGCCAGCTCACCCGCGCCGATCTCGCGCGGTTCGATCTGCTGGTCGTGATGGATCGAGACAACCTCCGCAACGTCCGGGCGCTCGCCGCGGATCGTTCGGCGGAGGTCGCGGAGATCGCCCTGTTGCGCAGCTTCGATCCCGAGGCTCCCGAGGGCGCCGAGGTGCCGGATCCGTACACCGGCGGCGCCGACGGGTTCGAGCAGGTGCTCGATCAGTGCGAGCGCGCGTGCGCCGGGCTGCTCGCGCACGTGCGTGCCCGGCTGTGACGGCCGGCACGACCGGCTGGCAGTCCGCGCTCGCCGCGGCGCTGGGGGCGCC
The DNA here is from genome assembly GCA_051952595.1 of Kofleriaceae bacterium. GTDB lineage: Bacteria > Myxococcota_A > Polyangia > Haliangiales > Haliangiaceae > JABFXX01. Next base: position 3,750 of record JBQCJR010000205.1, on the reverse strand, counting down.
GGTCGCGGCTGCCCGCCCGGTCCACGGCGGCGACATCCACGAGGCCTACCGGGTCGAGCTCGTGGATCGCCGGGTGGTGTTCGCGAAGACCTCGGCGGCGCCGCCGCCCGATCTGTTCGCCGCCGAGGCCCACGGCCTCGACTGGCTGCGCGCCGGGCCGCTGCGCGTGCCGCGGGTGCTCGCGGTGACCGAGCGCGCGCTCGCGCTCGAGTGGCTCTAGCTCGGCGAGCGCGGCCGCGGCTTCGACGAGGCGCTCGGGCGCGGGCTCGCCCGGCTGCACCAGGTCCACGCCCCGGCGTTCGGCCTCGATCGCCGCAACTACCTCGCGACGCTGGTCCAGCCGGCGGTGCAGGTCGCCGATGGCCCGACGTTCTGGATCGAGCACCGGGTCCGCCCACTCGTCGAGCAGGCGCGCGCGGCCGGCGCGATGCCCGACGTACACGCGGCGCTCGATCGCTTGCTCGCCCGCCGCGAGCGGTTAGGCCCGGCCGAGCCGCCCGCGCGGCGGCAGGGCGATCTGTGGTGGGGCAACGTGGTCGCCGCCGGCGGCGCGCCGGTGCTCGTGGACCCGGCGGTCTACGGCGGACACCGCGAAGTCGACCTCGCGATGCTCGCGTTGTTCGGGTCGATCTCCGCCGCGACGATCGCCGCGTACGACGAGGTCTATCCGCTCGCCGAGGGCTGGCGCGATCGCGTCCTGTTGTGGCAGCTGTACCCGCTCGCCGCGCACGCCGTGCTGTTCGGCGGCGGCTACGGCGCACGGGTCGCACGCGCGCTCGATCAGATCGCCTGATCGCGATTCACAAATCAAACGAGGGTGAGGCCCGGTAGTGCATCGCGTCATTGCGCGATAAGCATGCTCAATGGCCGACTCCGCCGTCTCCTCCGTCGCGACGATCGCGACCGCCACTCGCTCGCTGGCCGGTCGCGCGGTCGCCGCCGCTCGCGCGCTCACCCGCAACGGCGAGGCGATCGACGATCACCAGGTCGTCGTGGATCGCGTCGCGTACGCCGCGACCGAGGCGCGGGTGATCGACGAGCTGGCCACGGTGCCGGCGGCGCTCGCGCCGATCGCGCGGGTCGCGGCGGCCGAGCTCGCGGCGTCGATCCCACACCGGCTCGCCCCGGTTGTCCGTGCGCTCGGGCTGGGCGCGCTCGGCTACGACCCCGCGGCCGCCGAGGCGATCGCCGACGCCACCGCGCCGGAGCCGGTCGAGGCGATCGGGGCCGAGGCGATCGCGACCGAGGGCCGCTCGAGCTGGCCGCTCGAGGAGGTACTCGCCGAGGTGCGCGCGAACGTGCGCACGTTCGCGGATCGCGAGATCGCGCCGCACGCCGAGCACATCCACCGCCACGACGATCTGGTCCCCGAGCGGGTCATCCGCGAGATGGCCAAGCTCGGCTACTTCGGGCTCTCGATCCCCGAGAAGTACGGCGGACACGAGCTCGGCAACCTCGCGATGATCCTCACCACGGAGGAGCTGTCGCGCGCCTCGCTCGCCGCCGCTGGCTCGCTGATCACCCGGCCGGAGATCCTCGCGAAGGCGCTGATCGCCGGCGGCACCGAGGACCAGAAGCAGCTGTGGCTGCCGAAGCTGGCGTCCGGCGAGATCATGGCGGCGATCTCGGTCACCGAGCCCAACGCCGGGTCCGATGTCGCCTCGGTGAGCTGTCGCGCCGAGCGCACCGATGGCGGCTGGGCGATCACCGGCGCCAAGGCGTGGTGCACGTTCGCCGGGCGCGCCGATGTGATCGCGCTGCTCGCCCGCACCGGCGCGAGCGACGCGGGTGCACGTGGGCTGTCGCTGTTCATCGTCGACAAGCCGCGCTTCCTCGGCCACGAATTCGAGGCGACTCAGCCGGGCGGAGGAACGCTGGTCGGCAAGGCGGATCGCACGCCCGGCTATCGCGGGATGCACTCGTTCACCCTCGGCTTCGATCGCTGGCTCGTGCCGGACGCTCAGCTCGTCGGAGGAGACGCGGGGATCGGGCGCGGCTTCGCGCTCCAGATGGCGGGGTTCGCGGCCGGCCGGCTGCAGACCGGCGGGCGCGCGTGTGGCGTGGCCCAGGCCGCCGTCGAGCACACCGCGCGCTACGTCGGCGAGCGCAAGCAGTTCGGCCGGCCGATCGGCGACTACGGGCTCACGCGCTACCACCTCGGGCGCATGGTCTCGCGGCTCGCCGCGGCGCGGGCGATCACGTACGCCGCGGCGAACGCGATGGACGGCGACGAGCGCGCCGCCGCCCCGCTCGCCGCGATGGCGAAGCTGTTCGCGTGCGACGTCGCCGTCGAGGTGACCCAGCTCGGTCAGCTGCTCCACGGCGGCTGGGGCTACGCCGAGGAGTATCCGATCAGCAGGTGCGTCATCGACGCACAGGTGCTCCCGATCTTCGAGGGCGTGAAGCCGATCCTCGCGCTGAAGGTCGTCGGTCGATCGCTGCTTCAGTAGCTCCCGATCGAAAAGATCGACCATCGCTACCCCAGCCGCTACCCCATCGAGGCTGCACAACCTCGGAGGCGTTCCCTAGAATGGACGCCCTATGGGAAACCGGTGGCTCGGTGTAGCTGCGTTGGTGTTGTTCGCGTCGTCGATCGCACCGCACGAGGCACGCGCCGGCGATCCCTTGAAGCCGTACGTCGTGCTGTCGCTCGACACGTCGGGCTCGATGGACGACCCGACCGGCGCGGGGCCTCCGAGCTGCGGCGGCAGCGACACCCGGCTCAACCACGCAAGGTGCGCGATCAACCGCATCGTCAACAGCTACGGCGACATGGTGTTCGCGCTCGGCCGCTTCCGCATGTCGACGTCCGGCACCTATCCGAGCTGCTCGCTGAGCGGCGCCGGCAGCCCGGGCACGTCGACGTGCAACGGCACCGCGAACATGTTCGAGCTGCTGACCCCGCTGGTCGATGGCAACAACGACGCCGCGGCGCTGTGGACCGACGGCACGTACAACACGTGCACCGGGAACGGCAGCGATCCCGAGGTGTGGGGCGCCTCCGGCAATACGCCGCTCGCCGGCGCGCTGGTCGGCGCGAAGCAGTACTTCCTCGGCCTGCAGGCGCCGAGCTTCACGATCTGGGATCCGAGCCAGCCCGGGTTCGATCCGATCGCGAACGATCCGACGCGCACCGCGTTCCTGCCCTCGGGCTGCAACCCGTCGCCGACCTGCACCACCAACTGCTGCGCCAAGCAGTGCCGGCCGTACATCGTGATCCTGCTGACCGACGGCGCGGAGACCTGCACGGCGTTCTCGGACACCACCGCCGCCGCGGGCTCGCTGCTGCGCACCGACCGGACGACCTCCGCGCCGTCGATGCTGCGCCGCTACCGCGTCGAGACCAAGCCGATCGGGTTCGGGATCTCGCCCGGCGACGCCAACATCGAGGCGATCGCGCACGCGGGCGGCGCGCCCGACGTGCCGGCGGTCAACGAGGGGTTCTACGCGGCGAACGAGAACGAGCTCCAGCTCGCGATCTCGTCGATCCTCGCCGACGCGATCAAGACCGAGACCTGCAACAACCTCGACGACGACTGCGACACGGCGATCGACGAGGACTTCCCCGACAAGGGCCAGGTCTGTGACAACGGCAAGCTCGGGGTGTGCCGGCGGACCGGCGCGCTGGTGTGCCGCGCCGACGGCACGGGCCTGTCGTGCAACGCGCCGGCCGGGCCGAGCGGGACCGCCGAGGTGTGCAACAACCTCGACGACGACTGCGACGGCAAGACCGACGAGGGGCTGACCGGT
>JBQCJR010000204.1:0-3671 GCA_051952595.1 Kofleriaceae bacterium | reverse complement strand
ACGTCGATGCCTCGGTGATCCCGCTGCTCGAGAAGGAGTTCGCGTCGTTCCAGCGCCCGGCGGGCGAGGCGGCGGATCCGGGCGAGCTGCCGCCTCTCTCGGGGCGCACCGAGATCTCGGTCAACGTGCCCTCGAACGAGGGCGTGCGGCTCGGCTGGATGCTGGTCCCGGCGACCCACCCGGATCGGCTGGCGCTCGAGGTGCTCGATCTGCTGCTGCTCGACGGTACGTCGGGCATGCTGAGCCGTGACATCATGCTGCCGCAGAAGCTCGCGGGCGCGGGCAGCAACCCGACGTTCCGGCGCGAGGCCGGCTGGTTCGAGCTGTACGGCGACGCGCTCGCCGGGCAGTCGCACGCCGACGTCGAGAAGCTGCTGCTCGGCCTGATCGGCAAGCTGCAGCGCGGCGAGTTCACCGACTCGGATCTCGCGACCGCGGTGCTGACCTACGAGATCAACCAGCAGCGGCAGGCCGAGTCGAACGACGGCCGGGTCACGCTGATGGAGGAGGCGTTCATCACCGGCCAGTCGTGGCGCGACGTGGTCAGCCGGGTCGAGCGGATGCGCAAGGTGACCAAGGCCGACGTGATGCGCGTCGCCAAGCGGTATCTCGGCCAGGACTACCTGGTGGTCAAGAAGGTCAAGGGGACCTCGGAGCTGCCGAAGATCACCAAGCCTTCGATCACGCCGGTCAAGCTCGATCCGAGCCGGCGCGGCGCGTTCGCGAAGCAGATCGCCGAGATGCCGGTCGAGCCGATCGAGCCGGTGGCGCTGCGCGAGGGCCAGGACTACGAGCGCGGCGCGCTGCCGACCGGCGCGCTGGTCGCGGTCAAGAACACGCGCAACGGGCTGTTCACCGCGACGCACCAGTACGAGTACGGCCGCTCCGACGACAAGCTGGCGTGCCTCGCGCTCGAGGTGTTCAAGGTCTCGGGCGCCGGCGCGCGCACCGCTGAGCAAGTGCAGCGCCAGCTCCACGAGCTCGGCCTGACGATCGACACCAGCTGCTCGCGCAACCAGGTGGGGCTGTCGCTGTCGGGCATCGATCGCAACCTCGAGGCCGGCATGACGCTGCTCCGCGAGTGGCTGGCGCAGCCGGTGTTCGACGACGCGACGGTCAAGGCGCGGGTGGCCGCGGCGCTCACCGAGCGCGCCAACGCGGTGGCCTCGCCGCAGGCGGTCGCGGCGGCCTCGGCGTCGTTCGCGCGGTTCGGCCAGGACAGCGAGCAGCTGGTCGTGCCGAGCAACAAGGAGCTCGAGGCGGCGACCCCGGCGCAGCTCAAGAAGAGCCTCGCCAAGCTGCTCCAGCTCAAGCATCGCACCTCGTACTTCGGCCCGCGGTCGCGCGACGAGGCGTCCAAGGTGGTCGCGCTCGGCGATGGCAAGGTCGCGGCGAAGCCGGCGCGCGGCAACCGCTACCGCAAGCCGAACGCGGTGATCCTGGCGGACCAGCAGACCGCGCAGACCCACATCCACCTGATCTGGCCCCGCCGCGGGCCGGCGAGCGCCTCGGATCGCGCCGCGGGCGCGCTGTTCCGCGAGTACGCCGCGCCGCTGCTGTTCCAGGAGATCCGCGAGGCGCGTGGCCTGGCCTACACGGTCTACGGCGCGTTCGATCCGGGCCAGCGCAAGGTCGATGACGCCGGGCTGTTCGCGTACATCGGCACCCAGGCGGACAAGACGCACGACGCGCTCGACGCGGTGCTCGCGACGCTGAAGGCGCCGATCGACGAGGCGCGGCTCGCGGTGGCCAAGGAGACGCTCGCCCAGAACTACCGGGTCGATCGGATCCCGCCGCGTGCGATCGCGCCGACGATCTACAGCTGGGACGATCAGGGCGAGAAGACGGATCCGCGCGCGGCGCGCATCGAGCGCACGCTGAAGCTGCAGCGCGCGGATCTCGAGAAGTGGGCGAAGTCGGCGCTCTCGCTGCCGGTGATCGTCTCGATCACGGGCGATCGCAACAAGCTCAACGAGTCCAAGCTGCGCAACCTGGCGCCGACGACGATCGTGCCGGCGAACAAGCTGTTCGGCTACTGAGCGAGGGCGACCCGGGCGCGCAGCGCGGCGTCGAACGCCGCGGGCGCCTCGAGCCACGGTAGGTGGCCCACCTCGGGGAGCCGGATCTCGGCGACGCCGGGGCGCAGCGTGGCGATCAGCTCGCTCATCGCGGTGCCGACCACGGCGTCGCGCTCGCCGTGCAGCGTCGCGATCGGCACGGTGGTGCGTGCGATCTCGGCGGTGTAGTCCTCGCCGCCGGCGAGCAGCGGGCGGCGGACGTGTGGCGGGACGCGCAGCATCTCGGCCACTGCCTCGTCGAGCGCGGCGGGCGCGAGCGGCGCCACGGTGCACGCCTCGACGAACGATCGCGCGCCGGCAGCGTAGATCGCCGGGTCCTCGGAGAGCAGCGCGCTGGCGTGGCTCATCATCGCGGGGCCGAACAGTTCGCGCGCGGCGCGCCCGGTCCGCACCGAGCCGGCCACGTACACCAGGCCGCCGAGCGCGCCATCGCCGTGGCGGCGCAGGTACTCGCCGAGCACCACGCCGCCAAACGACCACGCCGCGATCGTCGGGCGCACCAGGCCGAGCCCGGAGATCACGGCGTCGAGGTCCTCGGCGAGCCGCGCGCGCACGTACGCCTCGGGGCGCTCGGGCTTATCGGAGTCGCCGTGGCCGCGCAGGTCGAGCGCGACCAGGCGCAGCTCGCGCGCGAGCGGGCCGGCGAGCACGCGATGCCAGACCTGCTTGCTCTGGGCCATGCCGTGCACGAGCACGCAGGCGGGCGCGTCGTGGGGACCGGCGTCGTGGACGGCGAGCGACAGGCCGGAGGAGGTGGTCACGCGGTTGGTAGAGATCGTCATGATCGTCAGGGCCGGAGCGCGGGGTGGCACGCGAGCACGCGCTCGGTGGTCAGCGCGATGTGCTCGGTCAGGAGCGCACACGCGCGCTCGGCGTCGCGGTCGAGCGCCGCCTTGACCAGCGCCGCGTGCTCGCCGTGGATGTCGCGCGCGGGCTGGCCATACGCCGCGGCGAGCCGGCGATAGCGCTCGCTCTGGTCGAACAGCATCGCGTGGAACCGGAGCAGCAGCGGCGAGCCACACGCGGCCAGCAGCTCGGCGTGCAGCCGGCCGTGCTCGCGCTCCCAGGTGTCGTCGAGCTCGCCGCCGCGGCTCGGCGGGGCGCCGGCGCGCTGGAGCCGGTGCAGCGCGGCGGTGACCTCGCCCTCCCAGGCCAGGTCGCCGTGCTGGATCGAGGCGCGCAGCGCCAGCCCCTCGATCTGCTGGCGGGTGCGCGTCAGATCGATCAGGTCGCCGCGCGAGATCTCGGCGACCCGGAACCCGCGCTGGTCCTCGATCGTGACCAGGCCCTCGGCGGCGAGCCGGCAACACGCCTCGCGGAGCGGCGTGCGGCCGACCCCGTAGCGCGGCGCGAGGTGCTCGAGCCGCAGCTTGTCGCCGGGGGCGAGCACGCCGTGCACGATCTCGGTGCGCAGCTGGTCGAGCACCGTCGAAGCCTTGGTGAGCGCGGCGCTGGTGACTCGCCGCGGCGCCGCGCGCGAGCGGGTGCGGAGCTGGGTGGTCCCGGCGCGGGCGCGCGACATCGACGGCACGCTACCACGGCGCCCCGCGCGGTATGCCGAGGATTCTGTATTTTGTCGACAAAATGCTTGCG
>JBQCJR010000203.1:0-19233 GCA_051952595.1 Kofleriaceae bacterium | reverse complement strand
CGTTCGGAGTTCCGGACGCTCTGGCCGGGCCGCCGGACGCACCCGATGGTGCCGTCGAGCCACCGGTGGGCCACCTGCTGTACCCCACCGATCGCCGGCACTCGCCGATCTCCGCCGCGGTGGTCGCTCGGCTCGCCGCGATCGCCGCGACCGCGCCGCAGTCGCTCGACATGTTCGCCAAGCTCGGCGACTCGATCACCGCCTCGACGTCGTTCGTCAGCTGCTTCGACGGCGGCTCCGTCCAGCTCGGCACTCACGGCGAGCTCGCGCAGACGATCGTGCAGTTCCTCGCCGGGAATGCCGCGGGGACCTCGCCGTTCGCGCGCACCAGCCTCGCAGCCGTTGGCGGCACCACGACCCACGACGCGATCACCGGCAGCCCGTGCTCGGTCGAGCGCGAGCTCGCCGCGATCTCGCCGCGGTTCTCGATCGTGATGTTCGGCACCAACGACGTCCGCTACGGCCGCAGCCTCGACGCGTTCGGCGGTGATCTGTGGACGATCTTCGACCTCGCGATCGCGCGTGGCTCGATCCCGATCGCGTCGACGATCCCGCCGATGGGCGACCCGGGCAGCGACGCGCGGATCCCGATGTTCAACCTGGTGGTCCGCGCGCTCGCCCAGGGCCTCGGGATCCCGCTGGTCGACTACCACCGCGAGCTGACCCCGCTCCCCGGTCGCGGCCTCAGCGCCGACCAGCTACACCCGTCGGCCGCGCCCGGGGGCGCGTGCCTGCTCACCACCACCGGGCTCGCGTACGGCTTCAACGTGCGCAACCTGATCACGCTCGAGGCGCTCGCCCGCGCTCGCGCCGCGCTCGCCGGCACGCCGGCGGATGCCAGCGCGCCCGTGCGCGCCGGGACGGGTCGCGCGGCGGCGCCGTTCGCCGCCACCCTGCCGCTCGCGGATCTCGGCGATACCCGCGTCGGCGAGGCGCTGCGCGCGAGCTACCCCGGCTGCAGCGGCGCGCGGACCGGCCACGAGGTGGTCTACCGGTTCGATCTCGCGGCGCAGACGACGATCGACGCCGCGGTCGTGGATCGCGGCAGCGTCGATGTCGACCTGGTCGTGGTCACCGGCTCGCTCGACGGGCCGTGCGTCGCGGCCGGCGATCGCACGGTGACCGCCACGGTGGGCCCGGGGCCGGTCTACCTGGTCGCCGATGCCCGGAGCCAGGCCGCCGATGGCGAGTTCGTGGTCGTGGCCGCGGCGCGCCCGTGAGCGGCCCGGATCGCGCTAGCATGGCGCGGTGCGTACCCTCGGCGAGTTCGTCGAACAGGAGCAGATCCTCGGCTGGGTCGCCGGCCACGTCGCCGACATCCATCGCCGCGCCGGGCGCGGTGCACGCGCGGCCGGCAAGCTGCACAAGCTCGCGGTGTCGTGCAACACGTGCACGGCGCCGAAGACGTGCTGCTCGTCGTTCGTGGTCGCGCGGCTGTACGAGGGCGTGCTGATCGCCGCCGAGCTCCAGCGCACCGGGCGCGATACCCCGGAGCTCCGCGAGCAGCTGCGGGTCACCGCCGAGGCGATGGAGGCCGCCGGCTCGCGGCACTGGAACACCCCGTGCCTGTTCCTCGGCGCGCGCGACCGCTGCTCGATCTATGCGGTGCGCCCGACCACGTGCGGCAACTTCTACGTCTACACGCCGCCGGCGCTGTGCAACGCGCGCTCCGACGATGTGGTCGCGTACGTGCAGAGCGAGGAGATCGCGGCGGCGATCGAGCTCGAGAACGCATTCCGCGAGAAGCTCGCGCTGCGGCTCAAGGTCGGCCGGCGCTACCTCGGCGCGTTGCCGCGCATGGTGCTGGTCGCCCTCGAGGCGTGGCACCGCAGCGACTTCCGCGACTACCTGCGCCAGCTGTCGTGGCCGACCGACGAGCAGATCGCCGCCTGGGGCTCGTGATCACTTCGGCTGCGGAACCAGGCGCAGGTACGGCTTCAGCGTCTTCCAGCCGCTCGGGAACAGCGACTTCGCGTCCGCGTCGTTGAGCGAGGGCACGATGATGACGTCCTGGCCCTGCTGCCAGTCCGACGGCGTCGCGACCTTGTGCTTCGCCGTCAGCTGGAGCGAGTCGATCACCCGCAGCAGCTCGTCGAAGTTGCGGCCGGTGCTCGCCGGGTAGGTCAGCGTCAGCTTGATCTTCTTGTCGGGCCCGATCACGAACACCGAGCGCACCGTGAAGGTGTCGCTCGCGTTCGGGTGGATCATCCCGTACAGGTTCGCGACCTTCTTGTCGTGGTCGGCGATCAGCGGGAAGTTGAGCGCGCAGCCCTGGGTCTCGGCGATGTCCTTCGCCCAGTCGTTGTGCGAGCCCAGCGGGTCGACCGAGAGCCCCAGCACCTTGACGTTGCGCTTGTCGAACTCCGGCTTGAGCGCGGCGACCCGGCCCAGCTCGGTCGTACACACCGGCGTGAAATCCTTGGGATGCGAGAACAGAACGCCCCAGCTGTTGCCGAGGTACTGGTAGAGCGAGATCGGCCCCTCGGTCGTCTCGGCGGTGAAGTCAGGCGCGTCGTCTCCAAGCTGCAGTGCCATTGCCGGCCTCCGTGATTGTGAACCTCTGTCCGTCTTAGCGGATGAGGTCGTTCACGGCAAGCGTGATTCGCGAGGATCCTGCGAGACCTCGCGGCGCGGCGCGGCTCAGCCCTGCCCGCGGTAGCGCTCGCCGAGGGCGCCGAGGGCGGCGGCCGCGGTGCCGAGGACTCCCGGGAGGATCATCGCCGACCACAGGCCGATCCCGAAGAGGTTGCGCACCTTGGGTGCGCCGAACACCAGGACGACTGCGAGCACGCCGCAGATCGCGATCAGGCTCGCCCACGCGGCGCGCGAGCCGGCGAGCGAGTGCCACACCATCGGGGCCATCACGACGCCGAGCACGAGCAGGGTGACTCCGAACACGATGGGCATGCCCGAGGTGAGCGCGAAGATCGCGGCGATCACCGAGGTGGCAGCGGTCGCCCCGGCGAGCGCGTGCCCGAGCGCGCGTGGCGCCGCGGCGACGCCGACCGCTCCGAAGACGAGGACCAGCGACAGCACGCCGAACGCGACTCGCGCGCTGCCGAGCGAGGCGAGCGCGTCGGGCCCGAACCGGCTGGCGCGGTCCTGGAAGTACATCTCCGAGAGGAAGTAGAACGCGACGTTCGCGATCGCGCCGATCGTCAACAGCAGCCCGACCATCTGGTTGGGGCCGCTGCGCTGGGCCTTCGAAGCGGAAGCGTCGGCCATCGCGTCGAATGATGGCCTACTTGCACCAGTCGAACAAGCCGGCGACCGGCGGCTACTTGCGCTTCTTGAACAGCGAGCCCCAGAACCCGCGCGGCTTGCCCGGATCTGGCGGATCCGTGGGCTCCGCGACCTCGGGCGGCGCGGCATGCGGCGCCGTGTCGCGCGGGCCGTGCGGCGGCGCGGCGTGTGGGCCGGCGTGCGGCGGCGCGGCCCGCGGGCCGGCGTGCGGGCCGGCGTGTGGCCCGGCGTGCGGGCCGGAGTGTGGCCCGGCATGCGACGGCGTGACGTGTGGTCCGGCGTGCGACGGCGTGGCGTGCGGGCCGGCGTGCGACGGCGTGGCGTGCGGGCCGGTGTGCGGCGTGGCGTGCGGGCCGGAGTGCGCCACCGGATCCGCCGCGTGCGCCGCGGGGATCGGCGAGGTCGCGCGTGGCACCGAATCGGTCGGCGTGCCGACGCCGGGCACGCTCGGCGCGCGCGCGGGCCCGCTCGCCATCGCCGCGAGCCCGCCCGCGGGGTACGCGCTCGAAGCCTCGAGCGACTGCTGGGTCTCCTCGATCTCCTTGGCGTACTCCTTGCGGAACAGCTGGCGCATGAACTGGCGCAGCTCCTTGGGATCGAATCGATAGCCGGCGATCAGCGCGTCGAGGTCCGCGGCGAGCGCGGCGGCGTTCTGGTAGCGATCCGCGACATCGCGGGAGAGCGCGCGCAGGCTGATCGCGTCCAGCTCCGGGGTGACCCGCCGATTGAAGTGCGAAGGTGGCGGCACCTCGGCCTTGCGCACCTTCTCCATCAGCGCGAACTCGGTGTCGCCGCGGAACAGCTTCTCGGTGGTCAGCATCTCGTGGAGGATGATCCCCGCCGAGAACACGTCGGTGCGCGCGTCGAGCGGCATGCCGCGGATCTGCTCCGGGGACATGTAGCTGAACTTGCCCTTCAGGATCCCGATCTCGCTGGTGAACTTCATCAGCGCCTGGGCGATGCCGAAGTCGAGCAGCTTGACGTCGCCGTCGTACGACAGCCGCACGTTCGACGGCGACACGTCGCGGTTGACGATGTTGAGCGGCCGGCCGTCGGGCCCGGCGAGGTTGTGCGCGAAGTGCAGGCCCTCGGCGATCCGCGCCGCGATGTACACGGCGTGTGGCACCGGGATCCGCTGCTGGGTCTCCTGGCAGCGGCGCAGCACCTGCGTGAGGTCGCGCCCGCCGATGTACTCCATCGTGATGTAGTGCCGGCCGTCGTGCTGGCCGAGCTCGACGGTCTCGACGATGCAGCGGTTGCGCAGCAGCAGCGCGAGCTTGCCCTCGCGATGGAACATGTCGATGAACCGCGCTTCGCGCGCGAGCTGCGGGCGCATCACCTTGACCGCGAGCAGGCGGCTGGCGTCGTCCTGGGCGCGCGCGCGATAGACCTCGGCCATGCCGCCGCGCGCGATCAGTCCGAGCAGGTAGTACTTGCCGAAAGGCACGGGATCGCCCGGCGCACCGGGCGACATCTTGCCTTCCTGCGACGGTCTCTCGGACACCATCAGCGCGCGGACCTTACCACCGAACCGCGAGGCGCTGCCCGGGCGCGATCTGGACCAGGCGCTCCTCGATGCGGAGGCCCGAGTCGTCCTTGAGGATCATCTTCAGCTTGCGTCCATCGGCGGGCGCCGCGACGCCGACCTCCTTCGACGTGATGCCGAGATCGATCATCGTCCCCGGCGACTTGGGATTCTCGAGCGCGATCCGTCCGAACGGCCGCTCGAGCTGGTTCTCGACGATCGCCCACTGGAACCGCAGCGTGGCGGTCTTGCCGGGCTCGACGGTGGCGTACTCGAACAGCGCCATCTCGAACCGCGGATCGAAGCACAGGCCCTTGTACTCGCCGGGCGCGACCGCGATTCCCTTGCCCGCGGCATCGAGCTTGGCGGGCACGCGCTGGCGGTTCACCCACAGCTCGCGGCACGGCAGGCTCGACGACACGCGCAGCGTGCCGAGCAGATCGTGCTCCCGGGCGAGCTCGGTTCGCACCGCATCGGCGTTGCCGCCGAACGGCCGCTGCACGAGGTAGCGGCGATAGAACTCGTTGCGCTCGGGGCGCGCGCCGAGCTTGTCGTAGCTGGCGCCGAGCTCGCGCAGGAACCCGGGCAGCTCGGGTGCGAGCGCGTAGCCCATGTGGAAGTAGACCAGCGCGTCGCGGTAGTGGCGGGCGGCGAACGCGGCGCGGCCGCGCGCGAACGCCTTGCGCGCCTCGGCGGCGAGCTGCACCGGCCACACCTGATCCGCGATCTGCGAAGGCGCGCTGCGCAGCCGGGTGGCCTCGATCACCGCGGGGCCTCGCTCGGCCTCGCTCGCCGCGGCAGCGTAGCTCGACCACGCGTCCGCGGCCTCGGCGTGGTGGCCGGCGAGCGTCCACAGCATCGCGAGCTGCTTGGCCTCCGGCGAGCCCGCGCCGCGCGCGACGACCAGCGCCTGGTACAGCGGGATCGCGCGGGCGAGGTCGTTCGCCTTGACCGCGCGCTGCGCGGGTGCGACCAGGAACCTCGACATCTCGGCGCGCGGCTCGTGGGTCGCGACGCGCTCGTAGAACGCGGGCTCGGCCGCGGCCGGTCGATCGGCGGCGCGCTCGGGCAACCGGTCGGCGTGCGCCGCGCGGGGTGCGCCGGCCGCGACCAGCGCGACCAACCCTGTCGCGACGCAAGGTGCCCTCACCAGACCAGCGTACCACGCGGCTCGCACCGGACCCCATCGCACGGAAGGAAGCCCATCGGGTCGCCGGAGGAGCCCGCGGTGGGTGACGTGTGGGATCCGCCGACATCCAGCGGTAGTCGAGCCCACCAGAGTTACCGTCCGGGCGGCGAAGATCGACGTGATAGCTTCGTCCCGTGGTGTCACGCGTGATCCACGTCGTGATCCTCGAGCGCAACAAGCTGGTCGCCCGCCGGGCGGCCCGGCTGGTCGCGGCGACCGGGGCCACGGTGACCCTGATCGAAGAGCCGTCCGCGCTGCCGGGCGCGCTCGGCGGCGCTGACGTGGTGTGTGGCGACGCGTTCGACGGCGATCTGATCGCCGAGCAGGTGCGCGCGCGGCCGGGGCTACGCGGCGTGTTGTGGACCGCCGAGCCGCTGCGCCGCTCGCTGCGCTACCTCGCCGAGACTCCCGGGATCCACCACGTGCTCGGCCGCCGCGACTTCGAGACCGCGCCGCGATCGTGGGAGCTGACGATGGTCGCGCGCCGGCTCGCCACGCCGGGAGCGCCGCCGCCGCCGCTCGCCGCGTACCTCGAGTGGGGCGCGTCGATCGTCGAGCTGGACGTGGCCACCACCGCGGAGCGCGACACCGCGGTCGCCCGGATCCAGGACTTCGTCGGCGCCTTGGTCGTGCCCCGGCGGGTGGTCGAGATGTTTGGCGAGCTCGGCCACGAGCTGATCATGAACGCGCTGTACGACGCGCCGGTCGATGCCCACGGCCGGCCGAAGTACGCCCACGATCGCAAGGCGGCGATCTCGCTTCCGCCCCACGAGCGACCGCGCGTGCGGATCGGCAGCGACGGCACACGGGTCGCGCTCTCGGTCCGCGATCCGTTCGGCCGGCTCGAGCGCCGGCACGTCGTGGAGGGGCTCGCCCGCGGGTTCACCGGCGAGCTGGATCGCAGCCACGGCGGGGCGGGGCTCGGGCTGGTGGTCTGCCACAACGCCTCGTCGACCCTGGTGTTCGACGTCGCGCGCGGGCGCCACACCGAGGTCACCGCCCTGTTCGAGCTCGATCTGAACCTGCGCGAGCTGCGCACGCAGGCCCGATCGCTGCACCTGTGGAGTGAATAGATGGAAGCCGTTCCGCATCGCCCGTCTCAGCCGATCGCGCCGCCGAGCGCGCCGCCCAAGCTGGTGATCGAGAAGTTCGCCGACCGCGGCGTCGCGTGCATCAAGTTCACCGGCACGATCGACGAGTCGTTCGATGGCCGCAAGCTCGGCGCGGCGGCGGGCGCCGAGACGCTGGTGCTCGATCTCGGCGGGGTGAAGAAGATCTCGTCGTTCGGGATCCGCGAGTGGGTCGACTTCGTCGCGGCCGCCGGCCGGCACGCGCGCTCGATGATCCTGGTCGAGTGCTCGCCGAAGGTGGTCGATCAGCTCAACATGGTCGCGAACTTCGCGGGCGGCGGCCGGGTGTTCAGCTTCTACGCGCCGTTCCGCTGCGACTTCTGCGACGCCGAGCAGCGCGTGTTGCTCCAGGCCGATCGCGACCACGAGGCGATCAAGGCGATGAAGCTCGCCGAGCGGCCGTGCACGAGCTGCGACCAGTCGATGTACTTCGACGAGGACGGCGCGACGTTCTTCTCGTACATGGTCGGCCAGGAGCGGTTCGCGCTCGAGCCGGAGGTCGAGGCGTTCCTCGCGGCGAAGCTGCACTACGCGGTCGGCGAGCTCAACCGCAAGATGCGCGCGGACAAGGTGATCGAAGGGCGCACGACGTACCTGCGGCTCACCGGCGACCTCGATGACTCGTTCCCGCGCGACAAGCTCGCCGAGGGGCTCGAGGGCACGGTGCTGGTGGATCTGGGTGCGGTGGGCAAGATCGAGCCGGTGGGCGCGATGGTGTGGCGCGGGTTCGTGCAGCTGGCGCTGCCGGTGATCGATCAGCTGTACCTCGCGGCGGTGCCGCCAGCGTTCGTCGAGCGGCTGTGCACCCGCGACGACCTGCACGCCAAGGTGCAGGTGGTCACGCTGCTGTTGCCGTACACGTGTCCGAGCTGCGGGACCACCAGCGCACACGCCGTGGACGTCGCGGCGCACTACGAGGTCCTCAAGTTCGCGACCGCGCCCGAGCTGCGCTGCCCGCAGTGCAAGCACGCGATGCAGTGCCAGGCCGGCGAGTCGCTGATGGCGATGTTGCCCACGCTGCCCAAGCCGACGGCGAGCGGCGAGCTGCTCAAGTCGATCGGCCTGTTGCGCGAGCGCGCGCTCTCGGCGTCGCGCAAGCCGGCGCCCGCGATCGCGGCGACGGCGGCCGCGGCCCCGGCGGCGCGCGGCGGGGCGCGCTCGCTGGCGGTGCCGGTGCTCGCCGCGCTGATCGCGGTGGTGGTCGCGGCCGGCGGCTACGTCGCGTACCAGCGGCTGTCGGGCGGCGCCGCGGCGCGCGAGGGCGAGCTCGTCGGGCGCAGCGCGCCGGCGCGGCCGGCGTGGGTCGCGGCGGATGCGCCGGGCGCGGCGACCTGCGTCGACGGCCCGAGCGGGCTGTCGTGTGTGGGCGTCTCGACTCGCTCGGCGCGGCTCGACGACGCCGAGGAGGAGGCGGCGGACGCGGCGTACGACGCGCTGGCCGGCGCGATCGCGGCGCGGATCACCGATCCGGCGTGGAAGCAGGCGGTGCCGTCGATCTACCAGGCGTCGCGCGAGGCCAAGCTCGGCGCGCTCGATCGCGCTCCGGATCTGACGACCGCGCGGCGCGACGTCCGCGAGGCGCGGCGCGCGGTCGCGCAGGCGCTGCGTGCGACCGGCGGCGCGGCGATCCCGGCGACGCCGACCGGCCGGTACTGGGAGGAGTACGGCGGCGCCGAAGGCAAGCGCTACACCGCGTTCGCGCAGCTCGCGCTCGGGTCCACCGAGCTGGCGCGGCTGGTGGCGGACTACGCGCGGCCGGCGAGCGCGCTCGGGGCGACCGTGGTCGGCGCGTTCCCGCTGGTCGGCTGGCGCTATCCGCGCGTCGAGCGCGGCGCGATCGTCACCATGCTGGCGAGCGGGCCGCTCCAGTCGCTCGGGCTCGCCGAGCAGTACGTGGTGCTCTCGGTGGGCGGCCGCGACGTCGCCGATGCCGAGGCGTTCGCCCGGGTCGCCGCCGAGGAGCACGCCGGGCTCGCCGAGCGCGGCGGCACGCTGCGGCTCAAGGTGCAGACGCCGGATCCGGCGCCGCGCGAGTTCTCCGCCGCGATCGCCGCGCGCGCGGTCGAGCGCCCCGAGACCGGAGGCGGAGGTCCGCGCCCCAGCGGCGGGCACGGCGTCGGCGTGGGCAACGTCAACGTGTGGGACAAGTACGACGTCGCCCGGCCGGCGCGCGATGGCCGCACCCGCCGCGACGATCCCGACCAGTAGCCGCCGGTCGGCGCTACTGAGCGCACGTTTCCAGTTGGACCGATCGGCGCGGCGGCGTAGCGTCGGTCACATGGCCGTTGCTCGCTGGTCCCCCGCGCTGTTGTTCGCGATCGCTGCCTGCGGTGACACCACCGAGGGCACGGAGATCAAGAATCCGCCGCGCGATCAGTACGATACGTGGGTCAAGATCGAGCCGCCCGGCGTGGTGTGCGGCAACAACAGCCAGTACAAGATCTTCGCGAACTTCTCGGACAAGAGCGACAACCTGGTCGTGGTGTTCGAGCCCGGCGGCGCGTGCTGGGACTACGATAGCTGCACCGGCAAGAACGGGATCCGCGGCGCGGCGAACCCGAACGGGCTGCCGGACTCTCACTGGGAGCTGGCGGCGTTCATCTCGCCGTTTCTGTCGCGGTTCGACGACACCAACCCGTCGCGCGACTGGAACATGGTCTACGTGCCGTACTGCACCGGCGACGTGCACACCGGCAACAAGGTCGCCGAGTACCAGAGCACGGGCAGCCCCGACGTGACGTTCCACCACGAGGGCCACGCGGCGGTGCAGCAGGTGGTGTCGTGGATCGACGAAGAGTTCACGAGCGTGCCGAAGCTGCTGGTCACCGGCTGCTCGGCCGGCGGCGTCGGCTCGCTGGTCAACTACAAGTTCCTGCGCAGCGGCGTGCGCGCGGTCGAGAAGGCGTACCTGCTCAACGACTCCGGCCCGGTGTTCCCGTCGGGCGGCTACTCGCGCCCGCTGCACTCGATGATCCGCGCGGCGTGGGATCTCGATTCGCTCCAGCCGCTGCTGCCGCCCGGCTTCACGCTCGACGACATGGGCACGATCAACACCGCGCTCGCCGACGAGTTCCCGAACGATCGGCTCGCGACGACGTTCTTCCGCCGCGACTACAACTTCTCGCTGTACTCGTACGAGCGGTTCTACAACTTCCCGCCCAAGGCCGAGATCCACCGGATGTGGGAGGCGGATACCCAGCTGCTCGTCGATCAGTTCGCGACGCGCGACAACCTCTACTACTTCCTGCCGTACTACCGCAGCGTCAACGATAGCCACTGCACCACGGTCCTCAACTTCGTCGGCTCGGACATCCAGGAGCGCAACATGACCCTGGCGCAGTGGGTGAACGACTTCGTGAGCGATCGGCCGATCGAGAGCATGATCGAGTCGCCGCAGCCGGGCGAGGATCCGTAGCGAGCTCCCACGAATTTCCACGGCGGGCGCGCTCCAACGGGCCGTGATCGCTCGCGCCGCCGCATGGCACGCGGCGTGGATGAGCCCGGGGCAGATGAGAGCCGCGATCGCGATCGGTGCCGTGGTGATGGGGCTGTCGGGCGAAGTGGCGGCGCGGCCGAGGAACGCGCCGGCGCCGCTCGACGAGGACGTGGCGCTCGGGTTGTCGGTCGCCGGGACGACGGTGGCGTGGACGGTGCTGATCGGCGGCGCGGCCAGCAATGGTAACGAGGTGGCGATCGTCACGGTGGTCGGGATCGGGCTCGTCGGGACGCTGTTCGCGCCCAGCGCCGGCCACTGGTACGCCGGGAAGGTGATGACGCAGGGGCTCGGCATGCGGCTCGTCGGGCTCGGCACGACGCTCGCTGGCGCGGCGACGCTGTTTGCCACGTGTCCGCTCGTCGGTGAAAGCCCGTGCAACGAAACCTACGCCGGCGCGGCCGCGGTGCTCCTCCTGACCGGCGCCACCATCTACATCGGCGGCACGATCGACGACCTCAACACGGTGACCCGCCGGGTGCGCCAGCACAACCAGCGCCTCGAGAAGCTCGCGATCGTGCCGACGCTGCAGCGCGGCGGCGCCGGGCTCGCGATCGGCGGGACGTTCTAGCGCCGGGCTCACTCCGAAGCGAACGGCCAGCGCGGTGGGCGCGGGCGCAGGAGCCGGCGTGTAGAAGAAGTCGTCGCGTGCCGCGATGTCGAGCGGGGTCGCGGAAGGTGTGGACGTGTCGTCGAGCGCTCGTGGAGATTTCTCGCAGCTGGACACCCGGGCGTCCCCGCGAGTATTTTGGTGAGGGCATGTCGCACGTCGTGCGTTCGGGTCGTGGCGCGCTGCTCGCGCTCGTAGGCCTCGTCGGTTGTGTCGACGGGTTCCGCGGCTCCAACGTCCAGATCGATCTCGCACCGACGACGCCGGTTCAGGCCTCGCCCGGCGCGACGCCCGGGCCCGGCGAGCTGCCGTCGAACGTCCACTTCCGGATCTACGCGATCGATCGCGCGGAAGACCCGGCGGATCCCGAGCAGGACATCCTGCGGATGTTCGAGATCCAGCGGTTCGAGATCCACAAGCTCGTCGATCTGTCCTCGCCGTGCTTCATCGACGTCGGCACACACGTGCCGTTCCCCGGCCTGCACGTCAGCCAGTTCGCGACCAAGATGGCCGAGGTCACCGGGATCACCGACGTCGCGAACCCACCGCCCGGCGCGTCGGAGCGCGATCGGATCGATCAGGCCACCGCGGTGCAGCGGATGCGCAACGTCGAGGCGCTCGGCGGCGCGCACGGGATCAAGGCCGTGGTCTCGGCCTCGAGCGGCGGCTACCCGCCGGTCGACGCGAACTGCAACGGCAGCGGGCTGCCGCCGCCGAGCTGCATGGACGACGCCTCCAACGCGCGCCGGCTCGCCGCGTGCCAGGCGGCCTGGAAGGGTGATCCGCAGCTGTTCGAGGGCACGGATCGCGTGCTGACCTCGCCGCTCAACGGCACCACGTTCGGCATGGTCGTCGGCCTGAACCCGGTCACGCCGGTGCCGGTCGGGGGCGCCTCGTTCTACGTCGAGCACGCGCTCGACACGATCGACGAGTACGCGATCTACTACCAGACCGACGGCGACGCCGGGCCGGGGACGATCTTCCTGGCCGGCCGGACGACCCGGACCACGCGCGGCGTTCGCCACGTCCACTTGACCAGCCCCCTGCTTCCCACGACCTACTCGGCCGAGATGGCGATCTTCGCCGACCTCGGCGAGGACGACGTGAACTTCTAGGAGAACCGCATGCGCCGCTGGGTGTTCACGATCGCGCTCGCACCGTTGCTCCATGCGGGCTGCAGTCACGTCGATTGCGGCGAGGGCACGATCGAACGCAACGGCACGTGTGTGCCGGCGGACGAGGTGGTCGGCGCGGCGATGTGCGGGCCGTTCACCGAGCAGGTCGGCAACGTGTGTGTGCCGCAGTTCCCGCCGACGGTGTGCGACGACGCCACGACCGAGGCCAACCCCGATCCGTCGACCGGCGTGATCACCTGCATCGGCACCGGCGGCGGCGGGTGTAGCGCGCCGCTCGCGTGCACCGCGCCCGCGGCGGGCAAGCAGACGATCTGTGGCCAGCTCTACGACTTCGAGACCGGCGGCGCGTTCGCGGCGAGCGGCGCATCCGGCACGCGGTGCACCTCGACCACCACGACCGGCCCGTGCTCGCTCGCGATCCGCGCGTTCGACGCGATCGCGTTCGCGACCAACCCGCAGACGGCGGTGCCGCTCGACGTCGGCGACGTCTACGTCGACGACTGCGGCCGCTATCGGCTGACCGACGTCACTGTGCCGTCCGGCCCGTTCGTCGGCCTCGGGATCGACGACGCCGACGCCAGCCGCATGGGCCCGACCGGCACCACCAACACGATCGGCATCGCGACGCCCAAGAGCCCCGGCAACCCGACCCCGGGCATCGAGGCGTTCGTCGCGCCGAAGTCGACCACCGACAAGTGGGCCGCGTCGGGTGGCCCGCCGATCTCCGGCGGGATCTACGCGATGGTGTTCCGCGCCAACAGCACCGGCAGCGCGAACAACGCGGGCGTGACGATGACCCGCGCCGGCTCGCCGGTCCCCGCGAACGACTACTACTTCCTGGCCGCGCAGACCACGCGTGCGGACGTCGACCCCGACGCCACCGCGACCGGCGCGAACGGCACCGCGCTGATCACCAACGCCTCGATCAACGACAGCCTCGCGTACAGCGGCACCGGCGGGCTGCCGGCGACCTGTCGCTACAGCACCCACGCCGGCGCGTCGCTCCCGTTCATCCTGTTCATCCAGGTGGTCCGCCCCATCCATGCCACCGGAATGACGTGCCCGCTGTGACCTGCGCGGCGCGGATCGCCGGGCTCGCCGGGGTGCTCGCCGCCGCGCCGGTCGCCGCCGACTCGACCAGCGGGGTCGACGGCGCGCTGTTCCGCAGCTCGTACGACGCGAACGGCGTGTTCGCCGTCGAGGGCGCGCGGCTGATGCCGAAGCGCGATCTGTCGTTCAAGCTGCTCGTCGGCTACGCGAAGTCACCGCTCGATCTCGCGGTGCCGGGGATCGGCGACGCTTCGAGCGATCGGATCCTCGACCACCTGATCACGATCGACATGGCGTTCGGGATGACGCTGACCGAGCGGTTCGCGATCGGCTTCGACGTCGCCGGCTATCGCACCGCGACCGCCGCCGGCTACGGCACGCGCGGCCGCTACGGGACCGGCGGCGCGATCACCCAGCGCTCGACCGGCCTGATCGCGCTGCGGCCGCTGTCCAACATCGATCCCTCGGCGGATCCGGGCGACGCGACGTCGTTCCTGGGCGACGGCCTGGCCGGGCCGCTCGACGCGCGGTTCGGCGGCAAGCTCGCGATCCTCGCCGGGCCGCGGTTCGCGCTCACCGCGATCGGCTCGGTGTTCCTGCCGTTCGGCGAGGACGAGATGCTGCTCGGCGATCGCAGCCTGGTGTTCGAGCCCAAGCTCGCGTTCGAGTGGCGCGCCGATCAGGTGCACGCGACGCGGGTGGTCGCCAACGCGGGCGCGCGGATCCGCAAGCGCACGATCCTCGAGGGCTACGACGCCGCGGATCTGATGCGCACCGAGAGCGACGCGCAGGTGTTCTACGATGCGGGCAGCGAGGCGGTGCTCGGGCTCGGCGGCGTGCTCGAGGTGATGCCGCGCGTGATGCTCGCCGCGGAGGCGCAGCTGTTCCTGCCGCTGCCGAGCAGCCTGTCGTGGGGCGCGTGCCGGCGCTACAGCGGCGTGCGGTGCTCCACGATCGACGACGCGGACTACTTCGGCGACGCGCGCTACGGCGATCTCGCGGCGCTCGGCACCGCTGGTCTGATGATCCGCGCGTCGACCGACGTCACCGCGAGCGTGATGGCCAGCGCCGGCCCGCTCGGCGTGCGCGGCGACGACTTCCGGGTGACCGTGGGCCTGACCTGGGCGCCGCAGCCCGCGGGCGTGGCCGCGCCGGGACGCAACGACAACGACGGCGACGGCGTGCCGAACAGCAGCGACGCCTGCGTCGACGAGCCCGAGGATCGCGACGGCTTCCAGGACGAGGACGGCTGCCCGGATCTCGACAACGACGCCGACGGCATCCCCGACGCCGACGATCTCTGCCCGAACGAGGCCGAGGACAAGGACGGCTTCGAGGACGAGGACGGCTGCCCCGAGCCGGACAACGACCAGGACGGCATCCCCGACGTCGTCGATCGGTGCGCCAACCAGCCCGAGGACAAGGACGGCTTCGAGGACGAGGACGGCTGCCCCGACGAGGACAACGACGGCGACGGCATCCCCGACGCCGTGGATCGCTGCCCGAACGACCCCGAGACGGTCAACGGCATCGACGACGAAGACGGCTGCCCCGACGTGCGTGGCACCGCTGGCCCCGAGGAGCGCGCCGATCGGATCGATCTCAAGGGCGCGCCGCTGGGCTTCGTGCGGGGCTCGGGCCAGCTCACCGCGCCGGCGCGCCAGCTGCTCAACCAGGTCGCGGCGATCGTGAAGCTGCGCCGGATCCAGATCCGCGTCGAGGTCCACGTGCCGCTGGGCACCCGGGCCACCGGCGCCGCGCAGATCGCCGCGCAGAAGCGCCGCGACAAGACCCTCGCGCAGCAGCGCGCGCGCGCGATCCTCGACTACCTGGTCGCGCAGGGCGTGCCGGTGCAGCAGGTCCAGGCGGTGGGCATCGGCTCGGATCGCCCGCTCGGCACCACGAACCCCGCCGACGCGGTCAACGAGCGCGTCGACTTCATCAAGTCGCAGCAGGGAGGGACGCCGTGATCCGCACGCCGCTACCGCTCGCGCTCGCGCTCCTCGGGGCGTCCTCGGCCGGCTCTCCGGCGCTCGCCCAGCCCGGGCAGCCCGGCGGGCAGCCCGGCGGCGAGGTCACCGACATCGAGGTGCCGGCGATCGTGCTCGACGCCACCGACGCGGCCACGCCCGCCGAGGACGAGGCGCTCGATCTCGCCAACATCGTGCAGAGCGCGGCCAAGGGCGTGACCACGGTGCAGGAGGCGCCCGCGATCGTCACGGTCGTCACTGCCGACGAGATCCGGGATCGCCAGTTCCGCGACGTCACGCAGCTGATCGACACGATCCCTGGCTGGCAGAGCCACGGGCTCGCACACTCGGTGTTCGAGACCCCGCTGGTCCGCGGTCAGGTCCAGGCCGTCCAGTACCTGCACGACGGCGTGTCGCTGTTCGATCCGTTCTCGAACACCGCCTCGATCAACCGCGTGTTGCCGATGGAGCTGGTCAAACGCGTCGAGATGATCACCGGTCCGGGCGGCGTGTTGTGGGGCTCGAACTCGCTGCTCGGCATCCTCAACGTGATCACCAAGGACGCCGAGGACGTCGAGGGCATCGAGGTCGGCGGCTCGCTCGGCGACGGCGCGGGCGATCGCTCGATGGCGCGCGCCTACGCGATGGCCGGCAAGAGCGATCTCGCCGGCGGCAAGCTCAAGGCGTTCATCCACGGCAGCGTCGAGACCTACCAGGGCCCCGAGCTCACGCTGCCGACCCTGCTGTTCCACGGCGCGCTGCCGCAGCCGAACTCGGCCAACAGCTACGGCCCGCTGACCACCACGGATCAGGGCCAGTCGCTGCTGGTCAACCTGAGCGGCAAGCTGACGTTCGGCAAGCTCCAGCTCCGGGTGGCCGCGCCGTTTGGCAAGCAGTTCGTGCCGGCCGGGCTCTCGGGCGCGCCGTCGCGCGAGCACCTGCCCGAGGACGCGATGTGCCCCGAGGGCGACCTGGCGAATCCGGAGTGCCACGACCCGCTGCGCCGCAGCCGGTCGAATCGCTCCGACGTCCGCGATCGCTACGCCGTCGCCGAGTACCGGACCCGGTTCGCCGGCGAGAAGGCCGGGATCACCGCGCGCGCGTACCTGATCCAGTTCGTGCGCGGGTTCAACGCGCTGCAGGTGCTCACGCCTTCGGCGGCGGTGCGCGGCGGGCTGTCGTTCCAGGCCGATCTCACCCACTACCGCACCGGGAGCGCGCTCGATGGCGACGTCGAGCTCGGCCGGCGCGTCCGCGTGCTGTACGGCGCCGAGGCGTTCCACGAGTGGAAGCCGGACAACGTCACCACGTCGCGGCAGGGTGCGGGCACCCAGTCCGAGCTGCTCGCGCCCTACAACCTCAACACCGTGCCGCTGCTGTGCCCGCGGATCTACGACCCGCAGGCGATGGCGCTCGTGCCGGTGCCGAACTGCCCGCTCACCTTCGCGTTCCCCGCGGATCGCACCGTGCTCGGTGCGTACCTCAACCCGCAGTACCGCCCGAACAAGAAGGTGATCTTCGACCTCGGCGGCCGCGTCCAGGTCGCGCCGCCGTCGCTCGGCTCGCTCAGCTACGATCTCAACACCACGGTCGCCGGCAGCTTCGTGTGGAGCTTCTTGCCCGGCTGGCACGTCAAGCTCAACTACGCGCAGGGCTTCCGGCCCCCGGTGTTCAACAACACCGCGTCGAACGGCGAGGCGGTGCAGATCGGCGGCAACCCGGATCTCAAGGTCGAGACCTCCGAGGCCGCGCAGGCCGAGATCAACGCGCGTATCTGGAAGGGCGAGCGCCGGATCCGCGAGCTGTCGTTCCGCATCGACGGCAGCTACACCCGGCTCAAGAACCTGATCCAGATCGCGTCGGGCCAGTACGAGAACTCGGGCGACCGCGGCATCGCCTCGGTCGAGTTCCTCGGCAAGCTGTACGTCCAGGGCGGCCACCGGATCGAGCTCGGCTACACCTACCTGCAGGTCGACACCTCGGACAAGGGCCGGATCCGCGCGATGCCCGAGCACTGGTTCGACCTCGCGACGGTGTTCTCGCTGATCGGTGACAAGTTGACGGCGACCACGCGGCTCAAGGTCGCAGGCGCCGCCGAGGACCCGAACCGGCTGGTCGAGTACCGCGGCACGACGTTCGACCCGATGGGCAACGCGGTGTCCCCGGTGACGGTGATGGCGACCGACCTGGTCCTCGATCGGATCCCCCCGCTGGCCGAGCTCTCCGTCGGCGTCCAGTACGCGCCGACCCGCAAGCTGGCGATCCGGGCGACCGCCTACAACGCCCTGGCGGGTCACTACTACCAGGCGGACCCGTTCTTCGACTACGACCCCCACCTCGAGTACCTGCCGAATCCGTACGCCGGGTTTCGTGCGTACCTGTCCGCGCTGTACCAGTACTGACCCGCGCTGATATGATGACCCGCGTCACGTCCCCTGCAGTCGGGGGCATGACCGATGGGGAATCGAACTCTTGTCGAAACGCCGCGTCCTCGCGATCTCCAGCGACCTCGACCAGCTCCGCCGGATCGTCGCCACGCTCGAACGCGCTGGCGCCGAGGTCGACGCGGTGCGCAGCCCCGAGGCGATCGCTGCCGACGTCATCCCACACCGCTACGTGTTCTTCTCCGCGAGCGACGGCGACGTCGGCTCGCTCGGCGGGCTGGTGCCCAAGCTGCGGGAGCGCGCGCACGTCACGATCGTGACCCCGCAGGCCAAGCTCTCGGATCTCACGGCGTACCTCCACGATGACCGGGTCAATCACGTGGTCGTTGGCGACGAGCTCGAGGACGGCGTGTTCGTCACCGCGCAGAAGCTGCTGACCGGCGACATCTTCGGGATCGAGAAGTACCTGCCGCCCGGCACCCCCGTGAACTACGCGCGGCTGCGCGACTTCGAGGGCCGCGGCCGGGCGATCGACACCGTGCTGTCGTTCGCCGAGGAGGCCAAGATGCGGCGCCAGGTGCGCACCGCGATCGGCGCCGTGTGCGAGGAGCTGCTGATGAACGCGCTCTACGACGCACCGGTCGACGCCGACGGCCACCCGATGTTCGCCGACGTCGATCCGCACGATCGCAAGGAGACCCGCTCGCCGCGCCCGGTGTCGATCCGGTACGCCGCGACCGAGAACCAGTTCGCGATCGCGGTGCGCGACCGGTTCGGCCGGCTCGCCAAGAACACGATCCTTTCGTACATCGAGAAGTGCATCCGGTCGCCGAACCAGATCGATCGCAAGACCTACGGCGCCGGGCTCGGGCTGTACCTGGTCGCCAACGCCGCGGCGACCTACGTGGTCAACGTCGCGTACGGGATCGCGACCGAGGTGGTGTGCACGTTCGATCGCGGCGCCAAGTCGCCGCTCCGGCTGGTCGGGATGTTCGTGCACCCCGGCGGCGCCGAGATGCTCAAGCACGGGCCGACGCCGGAGACCGCCGCGGGCCAGCCGGAGCGCATCGCGACCCACCCGCCCGACGACGAGAGGGCGGGCAGTGGCTGAGCGCCAGTTCGGCCCGTACCGGTTGGTCCGCCAGATCGCGGTCGGCGGGATGGCCGAGATCCATCTCGCCAAGACCAAGGGCATCGCAGGCTTCGAGAAGTACTGCGCGCTCAAGATGATCCACCCCAACTTCGCCGAGGACGAGCAGTTCATCCAGATGCTCGTCGACGAGGCGAAGATCGCCGTGCAGCTCACGCACGGCAACATCGCCCAGACGTTCGACCTCGGCCGCGTCGGCGAGACCTACTACATCACGATGGAGTACGTGGACGGCGCGGATCTCTACAACATCCTGCGCCGCGCGTCCGAGCAGGACAACGAGATGCCGCACGACGTGTGAGCGTTAATAGCCAAGGATATCGCCTCTGCGCTCGATAACGCGCACCCCAATC
>JBQCJR010000202.1:0-2710 GCA_051952595.1 Kofleriaceae bacterium | reverse complement strand
GTCGGTCGTGATCAGGACCGCGCTGGTGCCCGGCGCGCGCGCGACCAGCGCGCCGCCCTCGACGGCGAGCACGTCCGGCGCGGCGCTCTCGAGCCGCAGGCTCGGCGTCGACGTGCCGCTGATCTCGGTGGAGACCTCGGGGTGGAACCGCGTGCCGATCGCGATCGGTGCCTGCGGATGGCGTCGCGAGCATGCGGCGTCGTCGGTGGCGCACTGGCCGACCAGCGTCGCCTGGCGCATCGCACCGCTCATGCCGCACCCCGCGATGAAGAGCAGGGGACCGAGGCAGGGAAGAAGTCGCATATGCCGGACGAACGAAGCGCGCGCGCGGGACTTACAGCGTCAAAGATTCCCCACGCGCGAGATCGAGGCGGTATGTAGAGGCGTGCACGTGATCCGGACCTCTGCCGCACTCGCCACCGCGCTCGCGCTGGTCGCCGCCTGCGATCGCGGCCAACCGCGCGAGTCTCCCGCGAAGTCGATCCCGAGCCCGCCGGCGCCGGCACCGGCCGCCCTCGCGCCCGCGGCCGCGGCGTCGGGAGGCGCGTGCACGCTCGCGCCGCTGCCCCGGCGCCGCCCGATGCCCGAGCGGCTGGTCGCGATCGGCGATCTCCACGGCGACCTCGCGGCGACGCGCGCCGTGCTCCGGCTCGCCGGGGCGATCGACGACGCGGATCGCTGGATCGGCGGCAAGCTGGTGCTCGTGCAGACCGGCGACATCCTCGATCGCGGCGACGACGAGCAGGCGATCCTGGATCTGTTCGCGCGGCTCACCGGCGAGGCGCGCGCGGCCGGCGGCGCGGTGATCCAGCTGCTCGGCAACCACGAGCTGATGAACGCGGCCGCCGACTTTCGCTACGTGACCGCCGCGGCGATGAGCGACTTCGACGACGTGCCCGGGGTGGATGGCTCGAAGTTCGAGCGCGCGCCCGAGATCGCGCGCAAGCGGCTCGCCGCGCTCACGCCGGGCGGGATCTATGCGCGCCGGCTCGCCGGGTTCGACGTGATCGCGATCGTCGGCGACACGGTGTTCTCGCACGCGGGCGTGCTCGGCGATTGGGCGGGGCAGGTCGACGCGGCGAACCTGTCGTCGCGGTGCTGGCTGGACGGCCAGGCCGGCGGGTTCGACGAGCCGCCGGCGGTGCTCACCTCCGACGACAGCCCGGTGTGGACGCGCGCGGTGGGCGGCAGCTCGGCGGATTGCGCGGCGGTCCGGCGCGCCCTGCGCGAGCTCGGCGCGTCGCGCATGGTGGTCGGCCACACCGTGCAGGCGCGTGGCATCAACGCGCTGTGCGACGGCGCGGTGTGGCGGATCGACGTCGGGCTCGGCAAGTCGTACGGCGGCCCGATCGAGGTGCTCGAGCTCGCCGGGACGGCGCCGCCGAAGGTGCTGACCGGCACGCGCTAGCGATCACTTCTCGTCGATCACTTCTCGTCGATCACTTCTCGTCCGGCGCGGCGGCCTTGGGCGCCGACGTCCCGGGGCGCTCGGTCGCGCGGCGATCCGCGGGGCACACCGGCGCGGCAGGATCGGCGCGCTCCTGGATCACGCCGCCGATCTTCGACGGCCCCGCCGCGCCGATCACCTGGATCCGCTCGGCCGGTACGCCGCGCGCGAGCAGCCGGGCGCGGATCAGGTCGGCGAGCCGCTGGGCGTCGGTCGCGTTGGGCTGCGAGACGCCGATCAGCCACTGCGTCGCCTCGGCGTGTGCGCTCGTCACCAGCGCGATCTGGTCGACGATGATCTGGCCGCCCGCGCTCAGCGCCTTGCCGCCGGTGAGCGTCGGCACCCGGTCGATCACCAGCCGCTCGCCGTCGAGCCGGACCACGTTGATGCCGCCGGTGTCCGGGCAGCCGTCGTCATCGGCGACGCCGTTGACCGTCTCGGGCTGGAGCGGGCAGGCATCGCGCACGTCCGGGATGCCGTCGCGGTCGTTGTCGAGATCGGGGCAGCCATCGCCGTCCTCGAACCCGTCCTTGTCCTCGGCGCACAGCGGGCAGCGGTCGTCGGCGTCGGGGATGCCGTCCTGGTCGTTGTCGGGATCGGGGCAGCCGTCGCCGTCCTCGAAGCCGTCCTCGTCCTCCGGCTCGGTGGGGCACTGGTCGACCGCGTCGTTGATGCCGTCGCCATCGGAGTCGCGGCGGTTGGCCGGGCAGCCATCGGCGGGCGCCGGCGCCAGGCCATCCTCGGGCTCGTTCGGGCACTTGTCCTCGAGATCGGGGATCTTGTCGCCGTCGTTGTCGAGGTCGGGGCAGCCGTCGTCGTCGTCGAAGCCGTCGAAGTCCTCGGGGACGTCGGGGCACTTGTCGACCGCGTCGAGCCGGCGATCGCCGTCGTTGTCGTCGTCGGGGCAGCCGTCCTGGTCCTCGAAGCCATCGCGATCCTCGGGGACCAGCGGGCAGCGATCGCGGCCGGTCGGGATGCCGTCGCCGTCGCTGTCTCGGACGTCCGGCGCGTAGCCGAGCGACAGGAACAGCCGCAGCTCCGGCGAGCCGACGCCACGCACCACGCCGGCGCCGCCGCCGGCCGCGATCGCGACCGAGCTGGTGGCGTAGATCCGGACCCCGCCGATCGCCTCGAGCGGGCTGGCGTCGAGGCCGAAGTCGGGCAGCCCGGCGCGGCCGTAGCTCTCGGCGATCACCGACAGCCGCGACGCGACACGCACCGCCCCGGCCCCCCCCCACGGCAGCAGCTGGCCGATCGTGCTGT
>JBQCJR010000201.1:0-11263 GCA_051952595.1 Kofleriaceae bacterium | reverse complement strand
ATCGCGCGCGCGAGCTTGCGCAGCTGTGGCGCGAGCTGACCGGCCGCGATCGAGAGCCGGCGGGTCGCCGCCGCATCCCCCGCCAGCTCGCGCAGCTCCTGGCCGGCGGTGGCGAGCTCGAGCACGGTCGCGTCGATCATCTCGAGCCGTTCACCGACCCCCGAGGTCAGCTGATCGTGGCGCACCAGCGCCTCGAGCGCGTCGACCGCCGCGAGCAGGGTGTCGATCTCGCGCTGGACGACCTCGAGCTGCGAGGTCTGGACGTCTGGCTCGGCGCGGACGTCCGGCGCCTCGTCGAGGCAGCCGGCCGCCAGCACGGCGGCGAGCAGCCCGCCGACCAGCGGCCGCGCCGACCACGGGAAGCGGTGGGTTGCACGAGGACGAGGAGAGGGAACGAAGGATGGATTGTTCATGCGCGAGAAACTCTGACTCGATCCGCATCTCGAATGCAACTGCAATACGATTGCATCTAGTACTAACTCAGCGAGCGCGCCGGAACAGCCCACGCAGCGCGATCGCGACGACGAGCCAGATCGCGCCCCACCCTCCCCGCGCGCTGCGACATCCGCAGCCATCGTCGCCAGCTGCGGCCTGGTCGGCGTCCACGCAGCTGCCTGGCGCGGCGGGATCGGTCGACGTACAGCGCTGGCCGTCGGGGCACGCGTTTCGCCCGAAGCCCTCGATGCACCCGGCGACGCAGCGCTGCTCGGTGCCACGCAGCCAGCACAGCCGCGCGCTATCGGGCGGCCCGCAGTCCACATCCAACTCGCAACCACAGAAGCTCGCGCCCGTGCCGTCGGGGACACACCGCGGGAGCTCCGGGTCCGCGCACAGATCGGCCTCGTCCGCATCCGCGATGCCATCGCAGTCGTCGTCGATGCCGTTGCACCGCTCGACCTCGGGCGCCAGCGCCGCGGCATCACACACCGCGGCCATCTCGGCCACCGGGCAACTCGCGGTGCCGGCGGCCGCGCACGCCCCCACCCCGACGGTGCAGCGCGCGCCCGCGTCCCCCGCGATCCCGTTGCAGTTGAGGTCGGGGTTGTCGCAGCGCTCGATGGCCCCCGGGTGGATCCCGGGATCGCTGTCGTCGCAATCGCCCTCGTTGGCGACGTACCCCGCCCCCGGGACACACGCGCTGATCACCACGTCGTTCGGATCGCCATAGCCGTCGCCGTCGCGATCGCGGCCGTGGATCGCGACGAAGTCCTCGAGCCGCTCGATCACCACGCCGACCTCGCTGGCAGGTGTCGGTCCGAGCGCGACCTGGTACGTCACGCCGGCCACCAGCGGCACCACGTCGACGCGCGCGAAGAACGGACAGCCCGGCACCGCCCCGGTGTGGATGATCGCCAGCGGTTCGCCGTTGGGTGCGCGGATCTCCAGCGGCACCGCGTGCTGGACGAAGAACGCCCAGTCGCCCGACCGCGCGGGCGTGTAGGGCACGGCGCCCGAGGCCGCGGCGCCACCGAGCCGCACGCGGTAGTAGGTGTGGACCGCGTCGAGCGTGCCGGACGCGGGCTGGTCACCGGTGCCGGCCGTGGCCTCGCCGAACGGTCCGAACCGCGCGTGAAAGCACGAGTGCTCGACGAGCGAAGGCCCGAGCGCCGGGCACTCCGCGCGCGCGGACGGCGCGGCGACGACCACGCCGAGGGCGAGCCACCACCCTCTCATCGCGCCGCCCTCCTGCGCGCCGCGCAGATCAGCACGAGCAGGGCCGGCACGACGACGAACAGCGCGTGCCCGGGCGCGCCGCCTCCATCGCAGCCACCGCCGCTGACCATGCAGGCCTCCTCGTCGGCGATCCCGTTGCAGTTGTCGTCGACGCCGTTGCAGCGCTCGTCGGCCTCGGGGTGCACCGCGGGGTCGGCGTCGTCGCAGTCCGAGACGTTGCGCACGTACCCGGGCGGAGGGACACACGGGGTGCTGACGACCTCGTCATCGCCGCCGAAGCCATCGCCGTCGAGGTCGCGCCCGTACTGGGCCTCGAAGTCGCCGACCTTCTCGACCACGACGTGCGTGGTGGTCGAGCCCGCGGGCGCGGGGCCGAGGCGCAGCGTGTAGCGCTCGAACGCGGAGAGCGAGAACACGCGGACCCGTGGCAGCACCGGGCAGCCCGGCACGTCGTGGGTCAACCTGACCGGCACCACCGCGCCGAGCTCGTCGACCAGCTCGTGCGGCACGTCGAGATCGCCGAAGATCGCCCAGGTCCCCGAGCGCAGCGGCGCGTAGGTCACGACGTTGATCTGCGCCGGATCGATCCCGACCGCGTAGTCGGTGTGGACCGCATCGATCTTCGGCGTCGCCGGGCCGGCGGTCGCGCCGATCGTGGCGTCCACGCGCGCGAACGGGCCGTGGGTCGTGTGAAAGCACGAGTGCTCGATCAGCCCCGCGCCGAGCTCGCCGACGCCGGTCTCCGCACAGTCCTCGGCGCGCGCGGGCCCGCCGAGCAGCGCCAGGCCCAGGCAGGCCGCGCCGATCCTCGCTAGTGGAAGCATCGCTCGCTCCATCCCTCGCCGAAGGTCGCGAGGTGCTCGATGAACATGCGCATCCCGGGCGCCGTGGTGGGCCCGAGCGCGAACACGTAGGACTCGCCCGCCGTCAACTCGAAGCCGGTGACCTCGACCATGCCGCCACACCCCGCCGGATCCGGCATCGGCTCGAGCGGCGTGTCGCTCACCTCCGCGCCGCGGTCGAGCACCGAGATGCGGACCGCCGCGAACGCCGCGCCGCTGAACACCGCGTGCTGGCCGTCGCGCGTCGCGACGTAGCGCAGGTACGAGATGCCGTCGGGATCCCCCGCCGGCAGGCGGATGTCGAGCACGCGCTGCGCTCCGTCGACCGTCGGCAGCGACGCCGTCGCGGTCGCGACCGCCTCCACGCTCTCGTACGGCCCGAGCGCGCCGTGCTGGCACGCGTGCTCGTACACCACCTCGCCCATCTGCTCGCGGCAGTCGTCGGCGATCGCGGCGATCGGTCGATCCGGCACGCACCCGGCCGCCAGCAGGCACAGCCCACACGCCACCCTCATTCGACGCGCCTCCGCGTGATCACGAACTCCACCCGGCGGTTCTGCGCGTGATCGGCCTCGCTCGTGCCCGCCGCGCGGGGGCGCGCCTCGCCGAGCCCGACCGCGGTGACCCGGTCCGGCGCGATCCCACGCTGGAGCAGCGCCTCGCGGACCCGCGCCGCGCGGCGCTCGCTGAGCGCGAGGTTGTGGGCCCACTCGCCGCGCGTGTCGGTGTGGCCCTCGATCGCCATGGCTTCCCACTCCGGGTGCGCCGCCCACAGCGCGACGACCGCGTCGAGGACTTCGCTCGCCTCCGGCTTGAGCTCGCTGCCATCCCGATCGAACAGCACGCTGGACGCGAACACGATCCGATCGCCGATCACCTGGAGCGTCCGGTCTTCGGGCGGCGCGATCTGCTCCGCCACGGACGCCGGGGGCGCGGCCGGCACCGGCTCGTCGGCATCCTCCGGTGGCACGAACGCGACGGGCGCACGCGGCGCAGGCGGCGCGCTCGGCGCGAACCCGACCATCGCGACCCCACGCAGCTCGGCGGTGCCATACCCTTCGGTCACCCCGGCGGCGATCCCGGCCTGCGCGTACCACGGCCCGCGCAGCCGGAACCGCAGGCCACCGAGCACCTCCGCCGGGCGCGATCGCTCGCCGCCGCGGCCCTGGACGCCGACCGCGCCGTAGAGCTCGCCGTGCAGCCACAACCGGCTCGCCACGACCGGATAGCGCGCCGCCAGCGCCCCCACCAGCTCGTCATCGACCACCAGATCCTCCAGCCGCGTCGGACCACGCATGCGGTAGCCGGCGCGGGCCAGCAGCTCGAGGCGGCCGAGGCGCACGCCGGCCAGCAGCGCGGCCGTGACCGTGGTCGTGCGATCGCCGAACAGCGCGTCGTCCGTCGAGGTCGGCAACGACAGCTCGACCGCCGCGGCGAGCCGCACGGCGCGGCGCACGAGCGCGAGCTTCCCGCGCAACCGCAGATCTCCGAGCGCCACCGTCTCGATCGCCGGCCGCGACAGCGTTCCCTCGCCACCCTGCGCCGCCGTCGACAGCGCGACCCCGAGCTCGAGCCGGTCGTGCACGGCCACACCCGCGACGAGGTGGAGCGCGAGCCGCTCGGCGACGACGGCGCCGTTCATCGCGATCGCGCCGGTGGCGGGATCGCGGATCACCAGCAGCCGGGTCCCACCGTCGAGCGCCGCGCCGAGGTGCAGCAGCCCGCGCGGCGAGATCTCGGGGGCATCCACCACGAACGTCCCGGCGGCGGCCGGCGCGGCCTGGAACAGCTGGGTGTTGGTGTCGTCCGCGGTGGCGCTGCGGGTCGCCGCGATCGCGACGAGCGTGGCCAGCCAGGGCGCGCGCGCGCGCATTCGGTCACCTGCTCGACGAAGAGCTCGAGCGACTCGGCGGCCTGTGGGCCGATCCGCAGCCAGCGCTCGTCGAGCTCGGCGAGCGTGAACGTCGCCCGGTGGGTGATCCCCACGCACGCCGCCGGCGCGGGGACCACGTCGAGCGGGATCACCTCGCCGCCCGCGGCCTCGAGCGCGAGCGGGTACGCGCCGTCGAGGAACAGGTGCCAGGTCGACGCGGCCGCCGAGCGCAGGCGGGTATAGCCGCGGCGCAGCCCCGGCGCGTCCGGATCGGGAGGCAGGTGCACCGTGTACTGGGTGTGGGAGATGTCGGTGCGGGCGGCGTTCGGCGTGGGCTCCGCGGAGGCGGTCGCGGTCGCGTAGGGCCCGAAGTACACGTGCCCACACGAGTGCTCGAGCAGCGGGTCGTGGACGCCGGACGTGAACCGCAACACGCCGCCCTCGACGAGCACGTCGCCATCGACCCGGTTGCCGCTCAGGTCGCGCAGCGCGCGTAGATCCAGCTCGTAGAGAATCCGATCGGCGAGCGGGCGCTGCCCGGAGAGCGGCGTGCCCTGGATCTCGACCACCAGCTCGCGGCGATCCGACGACCAGGTGCCCACCCGTGGCTGGCGCGGCGCACCGGCCGGCCCCCACTCCACCTGGCCGCGCAGCGGATCCATCGGCTCGTCGAACCGCAGCACGATCCGGACGCGCGGCGCAGCGCCACCGGTCACCGGCGCGGGATAGACATCGACGGCCCCGGGCATCGGATCGGCAGCGACCAGCCGGGGCGCGACCGCGTCGCCGCTCGCCGCGGTCGAGAACGCGAGCGCGCCGCCCGGCAGGCTGTGCTCGACCTCGAGTGGCTCGCCCGCGACGTCCGTGAAGCCCTCCAGGCGAACGCGGTAGTCGGTGCGATACGTCAGCCAGCCGGACACCGGGACCCGCAGGACCGCCGGATCGTCCCACCCATGGGCGAGCTCGCGCTCCGCCCCGTCCAGCTCGAGGACGACCCGGCCGCTCGCCGGGTCGAGCCCTCGATCGAACGCGACGACCACGCTCGCGAGCGCGGCGGGATCGACGCCGGTCTCGCCGTGCGCGGGGCTCGACGAGACGATCGCCGGCCCACGGACGTCCGGGGTGCCATCACAGCCCGCCACACACGCCAGGGCGAGCACCACGCGAGTCGCCGCGCCGCGCCGGTCGCGGCGTCGCGAGATCAGAGGCGGCGGTGGTGGCCGAGAGGGGGCGTCGCGCCGCACGGAGAGCCGCTGCATGGGCGACCTTCTCTCACGAGCAATATGCAGATGCAATTGAAATACAATTGCATCTGCGACGCCCACCGCGCGACCGGGTCCCGAGCTGCCCGTGTCCAGGTGTCGCGGTCGTCGCAGGGGCGCCGGGCGGCCCCCAGCTGGGATCTCGGTGCCGCCGCGCATCTTGGAACCGCGTCGCTACGCCATCGTCATCGAGACGCGCGACCTTCCTGGCGAGGAGCGCGCAATGATGAAGCAGATTTCGACGGTCGCGCTGATCTCGATCGTGCTCGCACTCGCCGGAACCGCGTCGTCATCGAATGGATGCGCCAAGCGCGGCGATCCCCCGCAGCAGACCAGGGGCGGTGGCGAGCCGCCCGAGGGTGCGACGTCCCACGGATCTCCCGAGACGCGCACCTCGCACCGTCGTTCGAAGGGGCCGTCATCGCGGCCTGGCGATCCGTCGCCATGATCCTCGGCCCGTCCCTGGTGGACCGGATCCGCGAGCTCACGCGCTGGCAGGTGGTGCTCGTCATCGCCGCGCTCGCGTTCGCCGCGTGGCTGGTCGAGCTCGGGTTGCGGCGGCGGTGGAGCCCGTCGCGGCGGCGACTGATGGCATCTCAGCTACAGGCGCTGCGCAACTCGCTCGTGCTCGCGGCCCTGCTCTGGCTCCTCGGCCAGGTGCTGGTCTCGGCCGACGCCGCCGAGTGGCTGACCATCGGCATCGGGTACATCGCGATCGTGGCGTGGCTGAACACCGCGCTGCGGGCGGCTCGCGTGTTCGTCTTCCAGTGGCTGTTCACGCACAGCGAGCGGGAGGGCGTGCCGGTGCTGCTGGTCGACATCTTCACGATCGCGGCGGCCGCGGTGCTGTTCGGCGCCCTCTTGCACGCGGTGTTCCTCATCGAGGTGACATCGCTGCTCGCGACGTCGGCGGTGCTCTCGGTGGTGCTCGGCCTCGCGCTCCAGGACACGCTGGGGCAACTGTTCGCCGGCATCTCGCTCCAGCTGGATCGCCCGTTCCGCCTGGGGGACTGGGTCGAGGTACGGCTCGGCACGGAGCGCATCAGCGGCCAGGTACTCGAGGTGTCGTGGCGTGCGACGCTGTTGATGGCGATCAGCGAGGAGCTGATCACGATCCCCAACAAGACCATGGCGCAGGGCCTGGTGTTGAACTTCTCGGGTCGAGAGCGGCCGTTCGTGCGTGGTCACGTGTTCCGCGTGCCGCTCGATACCAACGTCGGGCTCGTCAAGGACTTGCTCACGCAGGCGGCGCGAGAGACGCCCGGGGTCGTGCGGGATCCCGCGCCGGTTCCGCTGATCATCGAGACGACCGAGTCCTGGATCGCGATCAAGATGATCAACTTCGTCACCGACTACGGCAACCAGTACACCGTGGGCGACGCGTATCAGACGCGGGCGCTCGAGCTGCTCGCGGCGCAGGGCATCAAGCTCGCGGCACAGCGCGTCCAGCTGGTTCGAGCCTAGGCGGCCCTGCCCCGGGCGCGAGCTTGCTGCCGCGCCACGACCCACGCGAAGGCCGCGATCCCGACCACCACCAGCCCCGTCCCCACGAGCGCGGCGCCGCTCGGCCACGACTCGCCGAGCCACCACGCGCCGAGCAGCGCGGCAAACAGCGGCTCGGCGCCCTGCATGGCCTCGGCCGCGCCGAGCGCGACCGGGTCGTTGCGGACCATGCCGGTGGCCTGGAAGAACAAGATCGTCGCGACCACACCCGCCAGGAGCGCCACGCCGGCCGCCAGCGCGATCTGCGAGGACGACGGAGCCCCACTCGCTCGCCACGCGAAGATCGCGACCAGCAGCCACGCGGGCTGGCTCGCCAGCGTCAGGCCGAACGTTCGCTGGGTCGCGTCGAGCGACTCGCCTGTCTTCTCCAGGTGCAGGAGCAAGAGCCGGTTTCCCAGCGGGTAAGCGACGGCCGCCGCCAGCACACAGACGAGCGAGCCCCACGCAGCGGCATCGAGGTGGCCGCTCTGGCGCCCGACCTGCATCAGCAGCACGCCGCACAGGATGACCACCGCGACCCCGAGCGCGCCACGCGGAACGTGCCTCCGGGCATCGGAGTACAAGAACGGCGCGCACAGCATGCCCGCGACCACCGTGAACTGGAAGCTCCCGGCGATGAGCCACGAGGGGCCACTCGCCGCCGCGAACGACAGCAGCACGTAGAACAGCACGAACCCACACAGCGAGCAGCCCAGCCACGCGAGCGGGTGGGCGCGCATGGCCTTCCAGACCGGCGCGACTCCCCCGCGGTACGCCACCAAGGGCAACAGCAGCGGCAGGGTGATCACGTAGCGAAGGGAGGCGGTCCACGCCCAGTGGCCGCCATCGGTGGCGGCGACGCGGTTCAGCACGTACGTCGCGGTGAAGAAGAGCGCGGACAGGAGCGCGATCAAGACCGCCGACAGGCCGCGTTGCGCGCTATGGGAACCTCGAGACATCACTTCGTCCTTGCGGGCCAGGACGCCTTGTATAGCGGCCCGCACGCGCGTGCGCCGCTGCCCTGCGAGATTCGCTGCGTTCGGGACCTAGATCCGCGTCATGATCTCGTAGCCATCACGCGTGACCACGACCGTGTGCTCCCACTGCGCCGAGAGGCTTCGATCCGCCGTGATGATGGTCCACCCGTCCTCGAGCATTCGCACGGCGGCGCCCCCGAGGTTCACCATCGGCTCGACCGTGATCGCCATGCCGGCCTTGAGCCGATGTCCCGAGCCACGCCGCCCGGTGTGCGGGACGTGCGGGTCGCCGTGCATGTGTCGCCCGATGCCGTGGCCCCCCACCTCGGTCACGATGCTCACGCCCTCCGCGCGCGCCAGCTCCTCGATCGCGGCGCCGATGTCACCGAGGCGCGCGCCCTCCCGGATGACCGCGATGCCGGCGTCGCGGCAGCGTCGCGCGACGTCGACGATGCGCCGGGCGTCCGCGCTCGCGTCCCCCACGATGAACGTGGCGCTGGTGTCGCCGTGATAGCCGTCCAGGTTGGTCGTCACGTCGACGTTGATGATGTCTCCCGGCTCGAGGCGCTCCCGCTCGCTGGGGATTCCATGGCACACGACGTGGTTGCGGCTGGTGCAGACCGCCGCCGGGAACCCGTTGTATCCGAGCTGACTCGGCAGGCCGCCGCGCCGCGCGGTGTCCTCGCGCACGAGGCGATCGATGTCGGCCGTCGACATGCCGGGGCGGAGCTGTGCGCCGACGAACGCGAGGGTCTCGGCGGCCGCTCGGCCGGCGCGCCGCATCCGCTCGATCTGGGAGGAGCTGAGGATCTCGATCGCCATCGCTCCTTCATGCGGCGAACGAGCCTGGATCGTCCAATACCGTTTCGATCTGGCTGCACCTGGCTGCGCGCCTGCGCGCGCCTTGCCATACCAGGGCACCGCCGGGCATCCTGAGGGCGTGAGCCTCTCGCAGATCCGCTACTTCGTCGCCGTCGCCGAGGAAGGCAACGTCGGCCGTGCCGCGCAGCGCCTCCACATCGCGCAGCCCCCCGTCAGCCGGCAGATCCGCGCGCTCGAGGACGAGATCGGAACGCCGCTGTTCTCGCGCACGCCGCGCGGGATGACGCTCCTGCCACCGGGGCGCGTCTTCCTGGAGCACGCCCGCGCGATCCTCGCGGCGGTGGACCGTGCGGTCCACGCCACCCGGGGCGTGGACGACGCGCCGTGAGCGCGTTGCGACTCAGAGCCGATCGCCCCTGACCGAGGTCGTCACCCGGAGGCGCTCTCTCAGCCAGCCACGGCCGCCGCTCGGTTCAAGCGCGGGTCGCCGGACCGCGTACGATGTCACCGACATGCCTCCGCGCTGCTCGACCGTGCGCCGCGCCGAGCTGGTTGCCACGCTGCTGCTCGCCGCCGCGGCGTGTGGCGCACCAAGCGCGACGGCCGAGCATCGCCCCGCCACCACCCGACCGACGGCGGCGCCCAGCCCCAAGCTGTCGCCCTACCTCGCGGAGCGCTGGCGGCGCGGCGAGCTCGCCACCGAGGACTTCACGCCGATCGTCGTGCACGCGGCGTCGCCGATCGACGACGCGGCGCGCGGCGAGCTCGCGGCGCTCGGCGCGCACTTCCCGTTCCTGGTCACCGTCGAGGTCACCGTCCCTCCCGGCCCCGCCGGCACGGTCGTGGCGCGGCGGTCCACCGCGCCCTCGACGGCGATCGTCGCGATGGTCCCGGACCACGCGATCGCCGAGCTCGCGTCGCGCGCGTGGGTCACCCGGCTGGACTTCGCGCAGTCGTACCCGACCGGGCCGGACCTGCCACCGACGGTGCGCGCCCGGCTCGATCCCTCGCTGCGCGCGGCGCTCCGCCAGCTCGGCCACCGCCGGCCCACGACGATCGACGCGAGCGGCGAGCTCGCCGGCTGCCTCGACGATGCGCGGCGCGCCGCGCTGGTCGCCGCGGGTGCGCAGCTGCGCACGGTGATCCCGCACCCGCAGTGCACGTACACGATCATCACGTTCTCGATCGAGCTCGACCGGCTGGTCGCCCTCGCGAGCCTGGACGGGATCGTCCAGCTCGAGGGCCCGGGTCGGATGGAGTAGCGACCGCGCCGCGGGCGCTCGACTACTTCTTGATGAGATCTGGCGTCGACTCGAGAAACGGGTTTTCGGGAGCGTGACCGTACGTCATCTGCGTCGCAGCGCCGGTCACGACGGACAGCAGCGCATCGCGGGTCTCGTCGAAGTTCTGCGGCGGCGCGTTCCTCACGATGTTGAAGAACGGCCCCGAGGACGTCGCCGGGACATCTCTCGCGTCTTGCGAGTCGAGCTGGCCGTTCGCGGCGGCCTCGAACTGCAACTTCGCATCCTTGAGCATCCCACTATAGAGATATCCACTATTCGACATATCTGGATTCTCGTGTGAGTGAGTATGCCTCTCTTCCTTCATCCGATCACTCAACGCGAGCACCTCGGGCTTGTCCGCATACTCGCGCTGGACTCCGCTTCTGACCTGACCGAGTCTGGCCTCGGCATCCTTGTGCTGCGGCAACACGTCGTCGTACCGAGGCTGGGACGTCGTGCTCATGTCTCTTTGCGCGTCTGAAGATTGACCAGATTGACCCATGCCACCCATGATGCTCCGGATCACAGGGAACATGCAATGTACGTCCTGCGCACCCGCCAGCTGAAGCTCGGCTGCCCTTCCCCCCTCGATTCGGCGGACTTCATCCGGCTGGTGACCGAGAGCCGCGAGAGCCTGGCCCAGTGGTCCGACTTTCCCACCGAGAACCTCACCCCCGAGCGCGTCGCCACGTACCTGCGCCGGCGCCGGAGCGCCTTCGATCGCGACGAGAACTACTTCTACCTGGTGCGCGATCGCGCGACGGAGGCGCTCGTCGGCGCCCTCGAGCTGCGATGCGAGGACGCGGATCACACCGCACGCCTCGCCGGCTGGGCGCACCCTGCGGTCGAAGGTCGCGGCTTCGCGGTGGAGGCCGTGCTCGCGCTCCTGCGCGTGGCATTCGCGAGCCGGCGGGTCGCGCGCGTCGAGTACCGCTGCGAGCCTGACAACGAGCGCAGCGTCGGGCTCGCCCGGCGGCTCGCGCTGGTGCACGAGGCCACGCTGCGCGGGAGCACCCAGCGCGGTGGCATCCCGCGGGACGAGATGGTG
>JBQCJR010000200.1:0-10268 GCA_051952595.1 Kofleriaceae bacterium | reverse complement strand
AGCAGCCCCGCGGCCGTGTCTAGGACTCCTGTGTATTCGATGAGTACGAATTCTGGGTGCGAGGTGTCTATGTGGTAAGATTCGCTGACGATCATGTCCATTGCTCACTGGACAAATTGCCTTGGATCAAAGAGCGCATCGAAATCGGCTTGGGTCAAGGTCCCTAGGCTCACTTTCTGGTGGTTTTCGGGCGTCAGTCGAAGGCCCGTCCCATTGGGACGGACCATAACTTCGCGCGCGCCGAGCTGCCTGCTCTCGTTCATTGTGGACCCAATTCCGGTATAGAGGTTGTTGACGCTAAAGTGCTGCTCAAGCAACTTGGTGACTTCCTTCATCTTGCCTGCACGAGCTGGGCCGACCCGAGCGACAGACTCGGAGATGGGAGCTCCGCTTGCGTGCTCGAACAGTTCGATAAGCTCCTGCTGGGTGATGCCGACCGACTCTGCGGCCCTCATGAACTTGCGGTCCGAAAGTGCGGCGGATGCTAAGTGCTCCCATACCATTCCGCCGACATCTACGCGCGCAGCGCAGGACGAATCTGATGGATCGGTAATCGAGTTATGCGTGTCCAGGATGACGACTTCAATCTCTTTCCCGATATTTGGTTCGATCCATTCACGAGTCCACCCTACCTTCCACATCGCCTCCGCTGGCGCTAGCCCGCGAAGATCCGCAGGTTCGGTCGCGAATACGAACGGTTTGTTGGGATTAGCAAACGTTGCATGGCTGCTTGCGGGTCCCACCCTCGCAATATAGCGCGGCATCTCGCCGTTCTTGATCGCGAGGAGCATTTCGCGTTCGGAACGGGCCTGCTCGGTTCGGATGGAAGCGGACTGCTCAGCCAAAGACATCGAGGCTTCGCGCGCCGCTTGGGAACGAGCGCCGGAGATCTCGTTCTCGTTCGCCGGGATGCCGATAAAATCATCCAGCGTCTGCTTAGCTCTACTGGCGGGTGCTTGGGACGGCGCCCCTGGCAATGGGAGGCGTCCAGCCTGGTCACGCTCAGGTCCGGCCTTCGTCGGCTCGGCCGGCCGAGTCTGGCGTTTTCCAGGTTCCGATGAGCTCGTGTTTCCGATGAGCTTGACCTCGACGTCCGCGGATCCGAACCGTAGGTGGACGCCGTGCGGTCCCTCGGACACGGTTTCGACGGTCAAGCCGGCTTTGCGAGCTCCGGCGATCGCCCCCTCGACCTGCGCGCGGTCTCCAGTCCAGATCCGCTCGCCAACGGCGGGGCGGAGGCCGGCACCTTGGAGCACGACGTGCCTCGTGCGCGGTCCGTGGAGTTCGGCAAAGCCGTCTCCGTTGTCGCGTAGGCTCGTGCCGAGCGATTCCTCCGTCATGCCGAGCCGCTGAGCAAGCACCGGATCGCTGGCGATCTGAACAAGCAGGGCCTGCTCTTCATGCAGCAGCTCGCCGCGGCGGCGCAGTAGCTCGAGCGAGGCGTTGTAGTCAGGCTGGGACGACAGCCGCACTGCGTCGGCGTGCAGCGTGCGGACCTTGTCACCGAGCACACGGCCAAGCTGCCATCCCTTGTTGGACGCCAAGGACTGGATTCGCTGAAGCTGCTTACTCGCCGCGCCAGAGACGAACCGCCCGACTGCGAGCGAAGCTCCCTGTAGAGCCCAGCTCTGCGCGGCGGACGGCTCGGGCTTCTCGGCACCGAAGGCCTTGTCGGAGAGGTGGCCCGCGACCTGACTCGTCGCGGCACCGAGCAGCATCTCGCCGCTGAGCTGCACGGCTTTGCCCGCCTTAGCCTTCCACATGCCTCGTACGGCATCATCGGCAATGGACGAGATCGCTTCAGCGCTGCGCAGGCCATCGAGCATGCTGCTCGTCGCCAAGTTGGTCGCGAAGTCCTCGACAAAGGCGCGGCCCATGGGCTTACCCATCACCAAGGTCTGGCCGCCCGCGTTGATGCCCGACTCGAGCACGAGGCCCCCGAAGCGCGTGGCCAGCTGTGCCGTTCGCGAGAGTTCGACGGTCGCAGCAACGGTCTGTGCGCTGCGCGCTGCGAGGAAGCCACGCGCGCCCGCAGTGGCGGCATTGCCGAGGCCGGAGCTGACCAGGCTGATGCCGATGAGCACGCCGATCTGCAGGATCACGGCGCGGAGTTGAGCGTCCTGGACTTCGTCGTGTGCCTGCTGAAGAAACTGCTCGATGTTGGTGTCCTGCTGCAGGGACTGGAGTTCCTGGCGTGCGGCGGCGAGCGCCGAGCGTCGGCCTTCTCGAAGGAGTGCAGCCTGGTTCGGCTCGCCGAGCGCCAACAGCCGAGCGTTGGCGGTGCTGCGGTCGAGGTGCGCGCGGATGGTCGCGAGCTTTGCTTTCAGCGTGCCGGACCTGGCCGAGAGCCCCCAGAACTCGGTGTGGAAGATGTTTGCGGCCTTCTTCATCGTGCCGTCGTTGGCCTTGGCAGCTGCAGACTCGAGCACCGCGAGCTTCTCGCCGAGCGCGCGGACGCGGGCTTTGAGTGAGACTTCGTCGGCGGTCACCAGCAACTCGTCGACCTCGCTCGTATCCGGCGCGTGCCCGTCGAGCATCGAGCTATGGAGCCGAGTCGCGTTATCCACGAGCTCGCCAGCCTGGGTCGTCAGCTCACCTCGTTCTACGTCGCCGGACTTGGTGACGCCGCGCATGTCGTCCACCAGCACCTCGGCGGTGCGCGCCGCGTCGGTCGCGACGCGCGCAACGAGCATCTGCTGTTGGTCGCGGGCCGCGGCGAGCAGTGCGCGACTGGTCTCCGCGAGGTGGGAGGTCGCAGCCGCGCGAGCGTACATCGCGATCATCTGGTGATAAGGAGCGAGCTGCGGCTCCTCCTTACCCTGGAGCTTTCCAACCGTCAGCGTGCCGTCCTGCCCCCCGGCATGGCCGGCAAGCTGCGCGCCGACCTGGCGATGGATCTGATCGATCTGCGTCGCCACCTCGTAGAGGACCCGTTGCTGTTGCCGCAGCACCGGCCCCCATGTCGCGCTGGCGTACGGGTCCGCCGCGACTCGCTGCTGCTTGTCGACGAGGAATGCGCGCGCGCTGTCGAGGATGCCCTGCTCACCCCACAGGGCAAGGATGGGCTCGATATGGGCGAGCTGGATCTGCGACTGCTGAACGAGCTCGCCAAGCTCCCCCATGGAGACCGCGGCGAAAGCAGCCTCATTCTTGGGCGCCTGCACCAGCGCGACCTCGTCGGCGACC
This sequence comes from Kofleriaceae bacterium, assembly GCA_051952595.1. GTDB lineage: Bacteria > Myxococcota_A > Polyangia > Haliangiales > Haliangiaceae > JABFXX01. The sequence goes on along the minus strand of JBQCJR010000200.1, from coordinate 7,082 downwards.
GAGCTGCCGGCCAGGCCGATCGCGTTGTCATGTGGTATTTCTTGAGCTCCGCCGTTGCGGTCTGCCTTCGGCGCGTGCTCTGCGGCGCCCGCCATGTTGCGCGCCCAGAGCTTCGGCAGCCCGAAGTAGGGCGGCATCGCGGTAATGCCGTAGGCGTAGATCGACTTGTCTCCAGCGCCGGATCCCCACAGCGCCTCGGCCACCTCCTCGGCGGTCGCGCCTGGCTCGGTAACCTTGATCCAGTTCCACAGTTTCGGATCTGTCGCGCCTTGCCACTCGAACGTCGCGACATCGAGCACACGGAGGCCATTCTTGAGCGTGGTCGGCACCTCCGTGTTCGGCTCGATATCGACCGACGCATGGTTCTTCGCAGTGCTGTCGGGCGTGATCGCGTGCGTCCCGGCGGATGGGAAAATGGCACGACCAGGCTTCGGCCACGGAGTGGAGGCAATCTCGATGACTCCGTGCGCCGGCAGGGCGAGAGTGACCAGCGCGTCCATCGGATGCGACTGCACCAGCTCGGCGCTGGATACCGGCGACCAGGGGCTCTCCTCGGTGCCTCCGTTCTGACCCTTGCGTCGCGCCACCGCCAGGTAGCGCCCGGCCATCCGCGTCACCGAGGCACGCAGCGAGGTCTCTACCACCAACGCGAAGGCGCGTCCCGCCGCGTCCGACCATTCGCGTAGCCCGACCTTGCCATATCGCGGATCTCCGGGGTGGGCCGCGGTGCCGTGCTTGTCGAATCCGAGGACGATGCGCGCTTCGTCAATTGCCGCGAACGGGTCCGCGGGATACGTCAGCTCGGGCAGTGTGGTGCTCCGTTGGACGTCGAAGTCCCCGACCCGAGCCGCGAATGAAGCCATGAACAGCTGCGCGAACCGCGCGTAGCCATGCCACGTCAGCCCGACGGGCAAGGTGGGCTCGATCTCCCGCACCCTCGCGCGTACAGCGCCGAGAAAACGCGCGGCATGGAGGTGCAGGTACATCGGGGCGGTCACGCCCGGCAGGTCGCGCGCGTCCGAATCCGCTGCCGGACGGGAGAGGTCGATCCCCACCTGGGGCGCAGCCATCTCGCCAGTCGCAACGTAGTGCTCGGCGAGCTCTCGGGCCTCGGTCTCGGCATCGTCTCGGGTGGTCTCGCTGGTAACCGTCAGCTTCGATTGCGCGTGGTGGACCAACTCGTGCGCCAGCACCGTTCGGCTCTCGTTCGTGCCTGCGCTAGCTCGTGCCGGATCGAGGTAGATCGCGTGCCCCAGCGCTACACCCTGCGCGTGCTTGCTACCCGTGACCTGGCGTGCGCTTTCGTTCACCTGCATACGCGGTAGCTCGAGCCCAAGCGCGCTCGCGATCGGCGCCGCTTCGGTCGCGGCCCTCGAGCCCGGAGCATCGCCGGGAGCCACTTCCAGGGGACCGAACATCGCGGCGACGAACCCAGGATCAGATCCAGCTCCGGGAGGTACATCCTGTGGCGGTGGCGCGCCATCTGCGGTCGCTGCGTTCCAGTAGGGCGACGCTTCTTCATCGGCCGCGCCAAGGCCGTGGGTGCCCGACCCAGCTGAGTTAGGACCGGACGTAGTCGGTGTGTGGAGGCGACTGGTGTCGAACGGAGCCATCTCGGATCGCGCTTGTGAAGGGGACGACCACGAGGCCGTCGCGCGATACTACGAAGGGCTCGCTCCCAAGATGCCGCGCGGAAGCTCTGGGAATGACGAATGAAACCTCGGGGTGCATTTCGGCCGGGAGGTTTCGTCGCCGAAGTTCCCGAAGTTGCTGATGCGCACGGAGCGGCCGCACTGGGACGGCAAGTCGCGTGGGTAGAAGCGGCAGTCTTCGGACGCGGTCAACGAAACCTTTCGGCCGAATGTGGGGCGGAGGTTTCATTCGACATCCTCGAAACCTCGCAACGGGATCCTACCGTGTCGGTCGTCGTAGAAGCGGGCGAGGGCGGCGTCGGTCTCCATCGACGAGCTCGCAGCATTTTCAGGAGGACATCGTGAACAAGTTCGTGGTCGTGGCGTTCGGCGCACTCGGTGCGCTCGTCGCTGGTACTGGATCTGCTTGGGCTGCGCCGGCGTGGTGCAAGGGTGCAGCGTTCGCGGGGGAGGTCGAGCTGCGCGATCTCTCGTCGCAGGACCCGCGGAAAGTCGTGCTCGCGTTCGCGCAGGCGGCGTGCGCACCGACGCCCGAGGCCCAGGCTCGTCGCAGCGAGCTCGAGAAGAGCCGCCAGAGCTGGGGCCAGCGCCTTGGCATGGTCGAGTCCGACTGGGCGGACGTGGTGGCCTGGGTGAGTGCGAACGAGGGACGCGATGTGGACCTGCAGTTCTCCACGAACGACGTCACGCGGTTCACGCCGCTCGACGAGTACAAGGCGATCACGGAGGGCTTCCGTCTCCCGAACGGCAACGGCGACTACAAGGACCCCATCTACGTTGCGGACGTGCTCGATCGCAGGCTCAGCGAGGTCGGCCGGTACGGACTCCTCATCGAGTGCATGAAGGCGGAGACGAGCGTGGCGTCGTCCGCGCCGCCGGCTGCGGAGTGGGCGATTTGCCAGGCGGACGTCGAGAAGTTCGACCTGACGAAGTTCTACGCGGACCTGCGCGCGGACACCGCACACGGCGGCGACGCCAAGATGGAGCTCCGGTTCGCAGCGCTCGAGATCAAGAAGCGTCTCAAGGACCACGCGGCGGCGGTCCAGGCGACCTGGCGAAAGGACCCTGTCTACAAGCGAATGTTCGAGGTCGCCGCCGAGTCGCGCACCGAGTGGGCGGCGGGCCTCGGCAAGCAGAGCCAGCTGCTCGATCTGGTACAGCAGATGGACTCCGCGGTCTGGTCGAACTCGCGGAAGCAGTACACCGGCTGCGAGGAGAAGACAGCAGCCGCGCTCGCCACAGCGGTGTCGAAGGTCCCCGCGTCGGCGTTCAAGAGCATGAAGGATGAGCGGTTCGATCCGTACGGTGGATTCGCCCAGGCCGCCGGCCCCGTTCTCCTGGCGATCCCCGAGGTGAACCTCGCGTCGATCCCGTACGTGCTGTGCCACCACAAGTCCGGCACGGCGACCTTCCTCGCCTACTACCTGGGCGACACGGTTGGCTTCCGCGGGCCGAGGACCACCGCGTTCTCTCGTCTCTTGGGCGAGAAGTTCACCTTGGACGACATGAACGAGCGGCTCTACTGGCCTTCGATCCGCCGCATGTACACGCGCAGCAGCGGCTCCGTCGGCAGCGCGGGTGGTGTGATCGCCTCGACCCGACCGGATGGAGACTTCATCCGAGTCACCCCCGAGCGCTACCTCGTCAAGCGCATGGAATGCATCCAGAGTCACCGCACGAATCGCATCTCGCGCATCTTGCCGACTGGCGAGGTGCAGTACGAGGAGGTCTGCGACAAGAGCGGCATGGTCGCGCGGGACCACACGTGGGCGGACTTCTCGATCCGGAAGTCGTATGCCCCTCTACTCGCCAAGGGGGTGAAGTTCTCGGCGGTGAACGGTGAGGACGGCACGGGCGCTGACATCGTCGTGGTGTGGCCCAACAAGAACGCGGAGCTTCCGAGCTGGCTGCTCGGCGCGAAGGTGAAGTGACCATGCGCACGCCTTCTTGGGTCGCCGTCATCGGGCTGGCGGTCGCCGGGTGCTCCTTCGTCAAGACCTCGTCGAACCTGTCGAGCACGGGCCCGTCGCGCGGCCAGGGCGCTGCTCGCGTCGAGAGCTCGCATCGCGTCGGCGAGCGCACGGCGAGCTCTGGTGAGCGCACGAGCCCGGGCGAGCGCACGACGAGCCCCGGCGAGCGCACGACCAGCGGGACAACGGACCGCGGCGCTCTCGTGGTTCCGGATCTGATCGGCAAGACGCCTGAGGAGGCCGCCGCGATCGTTGCAGCCGCGGGTTTCTTGCACAAGCTCGACAGCTCGCGCGTGGTCCAGTGCGAGAACGCGTCGCGACTCGATGGGAGGATCGACTGCCAGGATCCTGTTCCGGGAACCATCGTGACCCGCTACGGTTCGATCCAGATCAGCGTCCACCGGGTGCAGCGCATCTCGGGCGCGATCGTGCGCTCCCAGCTCCAGGCGCTCATCGGGATGACCACGGATCAAGCGAAGGCAGCGCTCGCAGGCTACGGACACGCCGCGGCCGTGACAGTGAAGCCAGCGAGCCGCTTCTACGAGCGTTGCGGGGACAACCGCGTCTGCGCGTTCAGCGCCGCCGAATCGGGCATCGATGTCCACGATCCGATCACGCTGTACATCAACCCGACCGTGACCATCAGCGCCCCGCCGCCGGAATCCTGATGCTCCTCGATGCCGTCAGGGGCGGGGTGACGATTCTAGGGCCACGAGCTCCCACAGAACGCTGGTAGAGCGGCATGGCGGACCCGGGGTCCGGGCAAGAATCTGCACGGGCGATGTCACAGTTTACCGAGCTGCACCGCGTTTCTCGTCCCGCAGCGCATGAGGTGCGCTGCCAGGACCGAACGCGATGGCAGACTCGAGCTCGACCGACCCACCGGCAGGGATCACCTGCGAGCGGTACACGCGCGGGGCAAACGGCAAGCGATGCCGGCACTACGCTCCGCAGGGGCAGTGCGCCCTATCCCACGAACCGTGCGTCGAGTGGGTGAAGGTCAACAGCGCCGGTCGCCGGACCGAGCGCCGGCCGACCGACCTGTTCGGGAGCGTGGTGCGGGAGGCAGCCAGCTCGTCTTCTAGTTCTGCGAAGCCTCTGAGCGCGGGTTCGTCGGCTTTCAGGGCCCCGCGTGCGGCAGAGGGCTCGCGTGAGGTCACGGCGGAGCAGATCGCCTCGTTCCGGGAGCTGCGCGTCGAGATCTGCATGCACGCGGATGGTGTCGGCGAGCTGTGGCTCGTCCCGTCCTACACCGGCCAGCCCCGCAAGGAGATCACGCCGGAGCACGCCGCGACCATTGGGCGCGTGCTCGCCGCGTTCCCTGGCGCGCAGGTCCTGGCCATGGAGCCGGCGTCGCCGGCCGAAGGGAGTTCTGCTTGGTCACGTTCCTGAAATCGCTGTTCCTGCACCACCTCGTCATTCAGGCCGCCGCAGCCGATACGGCCCCGTCGAACCGGAGCGAGGAGGCCAACACGCTCGGACGTCGCCCCCGTCCGGTGATCTCGCTCGAGCGTGTGTACGTGTGCCACCCCGAGGCCGTGGACCCGCGGGTGACGACGCGTCGGGTGCGTCGGATCTGCCGGCGGCTGGTGGCGAACGGGCAGGTGCCGATCGCCCCGCAGCTGTATCTACCGACGTTCCTGGAGCCTGACGAGCACGCGCTGGGGCTCGCGCTGCGGTTCGAGCTCGTAGGCGTCAGCCACGAGCTGCGGGTGTACGGGAACACGGTGACGTCGGAGATGCGGAGGGAGATCGACCACGCTACGGCGATCGGCTTGCCGGTGCGGTTCATGGAGCACGCGTCGTGACGCGACCCGCGGCGAAGCGAACGGGGCGCGGGCTCCATGCGCTGTCCACGGAGCTGCAGAACCAGGTCGCTCGCATGCCGGCCGGGCGCATCCTCGCAAGGGCAAGCGCTCGACAGCCGATGCTCGCGCGCTACGCGACGCTCGAAGCGGTGCTCGCGATGATGGCGAACCAGCACGCGGAAGGGTGGGGGGAGCGGGAGGCGATGACCCGCGTCCTGGTCTCGGAGCACCAGCACGATGCGTGTGGCGGGTTCTGGGCGGCAGCGCTGGTGCTGGCCTACCAGCCGATGCTCGCCCATCTGCGGGCTCGCATCATGGGGTCGTTCGACGCGGACGACCTCGATAGCCTCGTGATCTCCAGTTTCCTACAGACCATCGCGACGGTGAACCTGGCGGTGGTACGGGATCGCACGGCGTTACACCTACGCCAGCGCACGGCACGTGCTGTCTTCGGTGCGCTGCGCCGCGAAACCGTCGAAGAACGCGGCGTGCTCGTGCGCGATCCGCACGAGCTGGAGCAGGTCCTGGGGGAAGAGCCGGAGGAGCCGCAGCCCTTCGATGCGGAGGCGTCGGTGGTCGCGGTGCTTGACGCGGCCTGCAATCACCTGCCGGCCGAGCAGCTCGACCTCGTCGTCTCGACCGTCTTTCGCCGAGAAGAGCTGCGTAGCTACGCTCGGCGGTACGTGTCCGAGAACGAGCCGCTCGAGCGTGTCTACCAGCGGCTGAAGCGACGCAGGACGCGCGCGATCATGCGGTTGCGGGGGGTCCTGATGCACCAACGTGAAGCGGGTGCGGTGCCGATGGTGGCACGCCTGTCGAGCTGAGGGACGGGATGCCTAAGAAGCCGGAACCCCCGAAGCGAGGTCGGCCACGCCGCGGCGACGAGCGCGTGCCCTACAACACGCTCGACCGCGTGCTCGTGTTCGGCGAGCTCGTGCCGGATGCGAACGGCGGGCCCCCCGGGCTGTACTATCCGTCGTACCGCGAGCTCGCGAAGCGCTACGGCGTGTCGGTCAGCGTCATCTCTTCGTACGCGAACAAGCACAACTGCGCGCAGCGCCGGGAGGAGGCGGAGCAGCGCATCGCGATTCGCTCGGACCAGAAGCTGATCGAGCTGCGCGCGTCGGCGATCGCGATGTCCAAGGACGACACGCTGAGGATCATCGATGCCTACCTGGTCGGCTTCGAGAAGTCGATCGCCGAGGAGCGGATCCGGTACGACAGCGTATCGGACTTCAACACGATGGTGCGCCTGAAGGAGTACGTGCAGGGCGGCGCCGACTCACGTCAGGAGATCCACGCCGTGCTGTCGCTGGAAGACTTGCAGGAGCGCCACAAGCAGATGCTGCAACGGATGGAGACATCGACGCCGGCAGAGCGTGGCGAAGCGGATCGCGAAGCGTCAGACGGTGAACACGCACCGGAGGACGACGATCTGAGCGTCGATGAGCCGGCCCCCGAGGAGATGTCGCTGATGGCCGGCGAGCGGCGCGCCGACCGGTTCCTCGCCCCCGACCGCATCTCGCAAGGCGCTCGTGCGCTGACGAAGCCGGAGATGTTCGCCGAAGCCGGAGCCGAGGAGCGCTGAGCGAAGGTGGTGTCGATGACCACGCTAAGAACTCAATCCTAGTCACATCAACTCGGAGTTCACC
>JBQCJR010000199.1:0-7081 GCA_051952595.1 Kofleriaceae bacterium | reverse complement strand
GCGTGTGTGACGGATCTGGACGCGGGGGGCGAGGGGCGTGCGCTCCACCAGCTCGTTCGGTCCCCCGAGCGCGGCGAGGTGCAGCGACAGCTGGCTGAACGCGGGCACGGAGGCGTGCTCCATCTGCGCCGACAACGTCCACAGCTCGGCGAGCGTCGCGCGCTCCGCCTTGGAGAGGTGCTGCACGTGCGGGGCGGCGTCGTCGGACCACGCCGTGCCGGTCGCGCGCGTGGGCAGCGCGGCCTTGCCGTTGAGGCGCAGGATACGCCCCTTGCTGCCACCCAGATCCAAGTGCGTGATGCTGTAGACGAACGCGATGATGCTGGCGCCGAGGCCGCCGATCGCGAGGCTGCCGAACACGCGCGGGAGCACGCTGCGCTTCCGGCGGCGCGGCTCGGTCGACGGTAGGTGGCTCTTCCCGTCGCTCGTGATCTGCGCGCGCGGGATCGGATCATCCTCCGGAGTCACCGGCGGCGCCGCGAGTGCGCGGAAGAGCAGCACCAGCGCCAGCAGGACGAACATGACGCCGAACGCGTAGACGATGATGATCATCATCATGCGTCCGGATCATGACGCACGAGCCGGCGGCACGGTGTGGCAACCTAGCGGCGAGTCTGGGGAGCTCGCGAACCACGCGCCCCCTGCCGGATCTCGGCGCAGGTCACAGGCGCGTCCTGTCCACAGCGCTCTTCGCTCTCCCAGCGCTCCGTGCGAACGTCTCGCCATGCCGCGCCGCCGCGCGCTCGCCGCGAAGTCGTGCCTCGCACTGCTGCTCCTCGCAGCGTGCAGCAACGAGCGCGCCGCGCCTGCGCCCAGCCCCGCGCCCGCGCCTGCGCCCGTGCGCCGCGAGCCGCGCCCCGATCTCGCGATCGACTCGACGATCCGCGCCCGCGACTACATCGGACCGGCGGCGTGTGGCGAGTGCCACCCGGACCAGCACGTCCAGTGGTCGACCTCGCTGCACTCGGTGATGAACCAGCGAGCCGAGGGAGGCGCGGTGGTCGGCGACTTCGCGACCACGCTCGCGTACGCCGGCGGCGAGGTCCGATTCGCGCGCGAGCGCGGCGCGCCGACGATGACGCTCCGCCGCGGCGGCGCCACGGTGCGCTATCTCGTGACCCGCACGATCGGCCGGCGCGGCCTCCAGGAGTACGTCGGGATCGAAGACGGCGGGCCGGGCGAAGAGGTCCGGCTGCCGTTCGGCTGGTGGCCTCGACGCGGCGGCTGGTATCCGCAGCCGTACTTCGATCCGTGGCTCGCCGAGGATGACGTCGACCCGTACGCGCCGGTGCGCGAGCCGTGGGCGGAGCGCTGTCCGTGGTGCCACAGCACGTACCCATTCGAGCAGCGGATCGCGCGCGCCTCGGGGCCACGCGGCGTCGGCCACGGCTTCGCGCAGCAGCTCACCTCGGCGCCGGGCGGCGACCGGCTCGACGTCGCGCGCCAGGTCACCATCGGGATCAGCTGCGAGAGCTGTCACCTCGGCGGCCGCGCGCACGCCGACGGCGCGCCGATCCACTTCGTGCCGATCGGCGCGGCGCCGCGGCCCGGCGCGGTCGCGCCGACGACGTTCGCCGCGGAGCGCCGCGATCCCGCGATCGTCTCGGCCGTGTGTACGCAGTGCCACTCCGGCCCCTCGCCCAAGCTCCCCGATGGCAGCTCGCTGCGCAACTCGAGCGAGGGGCTCGACCTCGCCGCCTCGCCGTGCACGTCGATCCGGTGCACCGATTGCCACGATCCGCACCGCGGCGGCATCGACGAGGCGCGCGCGATCGTCGCGTGCACCGGTTGCCACCCCGCGGCCGCGGGCCCGGCGCACGCCGGCGCCGGCCACGACCAGGTCAGCTGCCTCGACTGCCACATGCCGCGGATCGTGATGGGCATCGATCGCTACGTGCGGAGCCACCGGATCTCGTCGCCCACCGACCCCGCGATGCTCGCCGCCGCGGTGCCCAACGCGTGCAACCTGTGCCACCTCGATCGCTCGATCCAGTGGACCACCGACGAGCTGCGGCTGCGCCACGACGTCCGGCTCGATCCGCGGCGGTGGACCGCGTACGGCGAGCTCGACGCCTCGGTCGGCGAGGTCTGGCTGGCCAGCCCCCAGCCCGCGATCCGGCTGATCGCGACCGCCGCCTACGGCCGCAGCCCGCTCGGCCGCTACGTGTGGCCCCAGCTGTTGCGCGGCCTCGCCGATCCGCTGCCTCACGTGCGGATCTGGACGTTGTTCGCGATCGAGGAGCTGCTCGGCAGGAAGCTGCGCGACGCGGAGTACGACCCACGCGCGCCGAGCGCCGAGCGCGCGCGGCAGCTGCGCGCGCTGGACGCGTTCACTCGACGGTGATCTTGCCGTTCTTGATCCGGATCTTCGCGTCGCCTTTGAACGTCACGTCGCCGTTGCCAGTGTGGATCGTGCAGGGCGTCGAGCCCTGGATGCTGACCGACGAGGTCTTGCTCTTGTCGAACTTCACCTTGTACTTGCTGCCCGAGCAGGTCGCGTCCCAGGCGTAGTCCTGGGAATCTTCGTTGTAGTAGCGGATCGTCATGGACGCCCACGCCACGGACGCGGAGAACAGGGTGGCCACGGCACCAGCGGTGAACAGGGTCTTGAGCTTCATGCGTGCTGTGGTGTCACGCCCGCCAAGAATGCTGCAAGCGCGAACCCAGCGCCGACGCAACGTATCGGCCGGGCGATAAGATGTGTCCGGGGCGCCGGATGTGGAATAGTCGAGGCGCACGCCTGTTTCTCGCGCCCCGCCGGATTCACATTGCTTCACACCCGGTTACGACCCGGGCAGCGACGGGCGTGGTATCGGAGATGCCCTCGGCATGACCCCTCGCGCCCGCGCTGCTCTGGTCCGGATCGCCATCGCCGTCGCCGCGATCGGCGGCGTCGCGTGGTGGCTGAGCGGCCGCGAAGGCAAGTCCAAGGCCGCGACCCCGGCGGCGCCCGGCGCGTCCGTGCCCGGTGCCAGGCCCGGCGGCAAGCCCGGCGAGCGCGTCGTGGCGGTGCAGGTCGCGATCGCCGAGCGCAAGGACGTGCCGGTGTGGCTCGAGGGGCTCGGCACCGTCGCCGCGTTCCAGCAGGTCACCGTGCGCCCGCAGGTCGACGGCCGGCTCGATCAGGTGCTGTTCGCCGAGGGCCAGCCGGTCCAGCGCGACCAGGCGCTCGCGCAGATCGATCCGCGGCCGTTCCGGGTCCAGCTCCACCAGGCGCAGGGCGCGCTCGCGCGCGACAAGGCGCAGCTCGAGGCGGTGCGCCGCAACTACGAGCGCTACAAGGGCCTACACGCCCAGCAGCTCGTCGCGCAGCAGCAGGTCGACGAGCTCGCGGGCCAGCTCGGCGCGCTCGAGGGCGCCGTCAGGATCGACCAGGCGCAGGTCGAGAACGCACAGCTCCAGCTCGACTACGCGCGGGTCAAGTCGCCGATCGACGGCGTGGCCGGCGTGCGGCTGGTCGACGCCGGCAACCTGGTGCGCGCCAGCGATCCCTCCGGCCTCGTCGTGATCACCGCCGTCGATCCCGCCGCGGTGCTGTTCAACGTGCCGCAGGATCGGCTCTCCGGAGTCGCCGCGGCGCTCGCGCGCGGCGAGGTCCCCGTCGAGGTCTGGAACCGCGACAACTCGCAGAAGCTGGCGACCGGCAAGCTCGCCGTGCTCGACAACCAGATCAACCAGGCCACCGCGACCCTGCGGCTCAAGGCGCTGGTGCCCAACCCCGAGCGCCTGCTGTGGCCGAACGCGTTCGTCAAGGCGCGCATGCTGCTCGAGAGCCGCGCCGGCGCGCTCGTCGTTCCGGCCGTCGCGATCCAGCGCGGTCCGTCCGGCAGCTACGTCTACATCGTCGGCGCCGACCGCACCGCCGTGATGAAGCCGGTCTCCGTGGGCCTGCTCACCGGCGACCAGGCGATCATCGAGCAGGGCCTCGAGGGCGGCGAGCAGGTCGTGATCGAGGGCCAGAACCAGCTCCGGCCCGGCGGCCGCGTCGAGCCGCAGGTCAAGGGCGCCGCGGGCGGGCGTCCGACCGAGCGTCCGGAAGCCGGACAGAAAGCGACGGGCCGCGAGCCGCGGGGTAGCGGCTCGTGAGCATCTCCGAGCCGTTCATCCGGCGGCCGGTCGCGACGACCCTGCTGATGATCGGCCTGCTGCTCGCGGGCATCGCGGCGTACCGCCAGCTCCCGGTCGCCGCGCTGCCGCAGGTCGACTATCCGACGATCGTCGTCACCACCCAGCTGCCCGGCGCGAGCGCGGAGACCATGGCCTCCGCGGTGACCACGCCGCTCGAGCGCCAGTTCGGCCAGGTCCCGTCGCTCACCCAGATGACCTCGGTGTCGAGCTTCGGCAGCTCGCAGATCACGCTCCAGTTCGCGCTCGATCGCGACATCGATGCCGCCGAGCAGGACGTCCAGGCCGCGATCAACGCCGCGACCAACCTGCTGCCGCGCACGCTGCCCGCGCCGCCGACCTACTCCAAGAGCAACCCCGCCGATCAGCCCGTGCTCACGCTCTCGGTCACCTCCGAGACCCTGACGCTCGCGCAGATCAGCGACTTCGCCGATTCGGTGCTCGCCCAGAAGCTGTCGCAGGTGTCCGGCGTCGGCCTCGTCACGATGGGCGGCGGCCAGAAGCCCGCCGTGCGCGTGCAGGTCGATCCGGTCGCGCTCGCTGGCACCGGGCTGACCCTCGAGGACGTGCGGCAAGCCATCGCGACCGCCAACGTCAACCAGCCCAAGGGCAACCTCGACGGGCCGCGCCAGGACTGGGCGCTCGCGACGAACGATCAGCTCACCAGCGCGGCCGGCTTCAAGCCGCTCGTGATCGCATACAAGAACGGCGCGCCGATCCGGCTCCAGGACGTGTCCGACGTGGTGGACGGCGTCGAGAACGATCAGCTCGCCGGCTGGTCGGGCAAGCGGCGCGCCGTGATCATCAACGTGCAGCGCCAGCCCGGCGCGAACATCATCGACGTCACCGACCACGTCAAGGCGCTCTTGCCGCAGCTGCGCGCGTCGATGCCGCAGGCGATGGACGTGAAGATCCTGTCGGACCGCACCGAGACGATCCGCGCGTCGGTGCACGACGTGAAGTTCACGCTCGTCCTGACGATCGCGCTCGTCGTCGCGGTGATCTACCTGTTCCTCGGCAGCGCGCGCGCGACGCTGATCCCCGGCGTCGCGGTGCCGCTGTCGCTGATCGGCACGTTCGGGCTGATGAAGCTGTTCGGCACGCTCGGCTGGATGCAGTTCTCGCTCGACAACCTGTCGCTGATGGCGCTGACGATCTCGACCGGGTTCGTCGTCGACGACGCGATCGTCATGGTCGAGAACATCTCGCGCTTCATCGAGGGCGGGATGCGGCCGTTCGAGGCCGCGCTCGCGGGCGCCAAGCAGATCGGCTTCACGATCGTCTCGCTCACCGTGTCGCTCGTCGCGGTGCTGATCCCGCTGCTGTTCATGACCGGCCTCGTCGGCCGGCTGTTCCGCGAGTTCGCCGTCACGCTTGCGATGTCGATCGCGATCTCCGCGGTGCTGTCGCTCACGCTCACCGCGATGATGTGCGCGTGGATCCTCAAGCCGCACGTCGAGGAGCACCCGAACGTCGTCGCGCGCGCGTTCGAGCGCGGCTTCGCGGCGATGACCCGGTTCTACGACCGCACGCTCCAGGTCGTGCTGCGCCACAAGACGACGACGCTGCTCGTCACGCTCGGCACGGTCGCCGCGACCGTGCTGCTCGCGATGCACGTGCCCAAGGGCTTCTTCCCGGTGCAGGACACCGGCCTCGTCACCGGCGTGTCCGAGGCCGCGCCCGACGTGTCGTTCTCGAAGATGATGGAGCTGCAGCAGCAGGCCGCCGACGTGATCCTGACCGATCCGGCGGTCGCGTCGGTGTCGTCGTTCATCGGCGCCGACGGGGTCAACGCGACGACGAACAGCGGCCGGTTCTCGATCTCGCTCGTGCCGCGCGAGGCGCGCGACGCGTCGGTCACCGAGATCATCGACCGGCTCGAGCCCAAGCTCGCCACGCTCGCCGGCATCCGCGTCTACCTGCAGCCGGTGCAGGACCTGACGGTCGACGCGCGGCTGTCGCGCACGCCGTACCAGTACACCGTCGAGGATCCGGATCCGAAGGAGCTCGGCGTGTGGGCGCCGAGGCTGCTCGGCGCGATGAAGGCGCTGCCGCAGCTGCGCGACGTCGCGTCGGACCAGGAGGACGCCGGGCGCGAGATCCACCTCGACGTCGACCGCGATACGGCCTCGCGCCTCGGGATCAGCGCGCAGGCGATCGACGACACGCTCTACGACGCGTTCGGCCAGCGCATCGTGTCGACCACGTTCACGCAGCTCAACCAGTACCGCGTGATCCTCGAGGTCGACCCGAAGGCCCGGCAGGCGCCCGACGCGCTCGACAAGCTCTACGTGCGCGGCAGCGCCGGCGCGGTGCCGCTGTCGTCGTTCGTGCGCACCGAGCCGCGGCAGGCGCCGCTCGCGATCGATCACGAGGGCCAGTTCCCGTCGGTGACGCTGTCGTTCGACACGGCGCCCGGCGTGTCGCTCGGCGAGGCGGTCAGCGCGATCGACACCGCGTCGGCGCACCTCGACATGCCGACCGCGCTGCGCGGGCGGTTCACGGGCGCCGCGCAGGTGTTCCGCGACTCGCTCGCGTCCGAGCCGATCCTCATCCTCGCCGCGCTGATCACGGTCTACATCGTGCTCGGCGTGCTCTACGAGAGCTACGTCCACCCGATCACGATCCTGTCGACGCTGCCCTCCGCCGGCGTCGGCGCGATCCTCGCGCTCTACGTCTGCGGCAAGCCGTTCGACGTGATCGGGCTGATCGGCATCATCCTCTTGATCGGCATCGTCAAGAAGAACGCGATCATGATGATCGACTTCGCGCTCGAGGCCGAGCGCGACCAGCACCTGCCGCCGCACCAGGCGATCTATCAGGCCTGCCTGATGCGCTTCCGGCCCATCATGATGACCACCGCCGCGGCGCTGCTGGGCGCCCTGCCCCTGGCGTTGAGCTTCGGTGAAGGGGGTGAGGTTCGGCGCCCGCTGGGCATCGCCATCGTCGGAGGCCT
>JBQCJR010000198.1:0-13453 GCA_051952595.1 Kofleriaceae bacterium | reverse complement strand
TGGTCTCCCGTCGTGCCGGCACTCCCCTGCACCGTGCACGTCGAGTCACCGCTGATCGCCGCGGCGAGCAGCTCGGACAGCATCGACTTGGCGGTCCCGGGCTCGCCGACGAGCAGCAGGCCGCGCTCGCCGGCGAGCGTGACCACGCAGCGCTCGACCAGCGCGCGATCGCCGACGAACTTCTCGGTGATCACCTGCGATGCGCCACGGGCGCGCACCGGCTCGCCGCGCGAACCGATGATGAACGTCACGACGGCGCGCGGCGTGAGCTTCCAGCGCGGCGGGCGCGGGCCCTCGTCCCACGCGGCGAGCAGCGCGAGCTCGCTGGCGTACACCTGCTCGGGCGGCGGCGACTGGATCGCCGCGGCCTCGGCGGCGGGCGGGGGCTCGACCTTCTTCTTGCTCATCGCGCGACCTCCTCGTAGCGGGGCACGTCGCCGGACTCGATCCGGTCCCACGCGACCTCGAACATCTCGTGCAGCGCCGCGAGCGCGAGGTATCGGCCGAGCGGCGGAGCCATCGCACCGCGCGCGTCGGGCACCGCATAGAGCGGCTGCTTCCAGGTCTCGATCGGCGGGTGCGGCGAGCGCAGCGCCTCCCAGCCGCCGGGCAGGAAGTGCCCGCGCCCCGCGCGCGCGCGATTCGCGGTCATCAGCAGGTCGCGCGCGACCAGCTCGGCGGTGGCCGCGTCGAGCTGCTTCGGCGTCCAGCCGTTCCACCGCTGGAGCCGGCGCGGCGAGGGCCACAGCAGCACCAGGAACTGCAGGTACAGCGCCGCCGCGTCGCGCGACACGCCCAGCCGCGCCGCCGCGCGCTCGACCACCGCGGGCGCGCTGGCGCGCGGGTCCTGCTCCCAGCCGCCGGCCGCCACCGGCGTGTCCTCGATCCGCGCCATCATCGCTGCCATCCCCGGCGAGCGCAGGTAGCGCACCGCCTGCCACGTCGAGCGCCGCCACTCCGAGACCAGCTGCGCCAGGCGCTCCACCGTGGGCACCGCCGCCGCGTCGAGCGTCGCCGGGTGCAGCGCGAGCGTGAGGCGCTGGCCGGACAACACCACCGCCGCGCCGCGCACGCGCCAGCCCAGCGTCGATTCGTCCTCGAACCCGCGCAGCGGCTCGCCGCCGATCGCGCCGAGCAGCTGGACGAACGCCGCCCGCTCGCGGAGCTCGAAGTAGTGCTGGCCCGCGGCCAGCCACAGCGCCGGATGCGCGAGCCGCGCGAGCACCTGGCGATGCGCCACCGCCGCCTGCGCGCGCAGCGGATCGCCCACCGGCAGCTCCGCGAACAGGAACGGCAGGTAGCCCGCCGCGGTGTGCAGCGCGCTCGCGTCGAACACCACCGGCCCCTCCGCGATCGCCGCCTGCCCCACCAGCGGCTCGGGCCGGTGCACGCGGATCGGCTCGCCGCTGCCACCCAGCGCCCACGTCCCGTCGTGCGCCAGGGCCGGCGCGGCCGCCGCATCGCCGATCATCGCGAGCGCCGCCGCCGGCTTCATCGGCTCGTCGAGCGCGCGGGTCGCCTCGGTGATCAGCGCCTCCGGCACCGCGACCCGCCGCCCGATCCAGCGATTCCACGATGCGGCGAGCACGTCCGCCGCGCCGCCATCGAGCAGCGCGCCCACCCCGGCGCTCCCCGCGCCCTCGATCACCCGCAGCCGCCGCGCGAGCGGGATCGCGTTCACGAAGTCGCGCGCGACCGCGGCCTGCGCCGCCTTGAGGCCGAGCTGCTCGCGCAGCGCCTTGTCGAGGAAGTGCGCGCCCCGGTCGTGGGCGCTCGGACAGCCCGCCAGCACGTACACCGCCTCGGCCGCCGTGAGGCCCGTCGCCGCCGCGAGCCGCGCGGCCCCGTCCAACGACCACGAGGTCCGCCCCTGCGCGACCACATCGGCGAGCGCCGCGATCTGCTCGCGGCTCGGCCCCGGCGCGCCGTCGATCTGCTCGCCCGGCATCAGCCCGGGCGGAACGATGAACCGGCCGGTCGGCGCGTACTCGAGCACGCGCACGCCATCCCAGCGGTGCCCCGGGCGGCGGATCGCGTACGCGTTCCCCGCGTGCCAGCGCAGCACGAGGCCGTAATCCCCGTGCCGCGCCTCGGCGAGCCGGGCGTCGTAGACGCGCAGGCGCTCCGGCGGCGGCAGCGATCGATCGAGGTGCGCGAGCAGCGCCGCCACCCCCGCGCGCTGCGGGGCGGTGGTGCCGAACGCCGTGGCCACGAACACCAGCGCCCCGCGCAGCACCGCGAAGTCCAGCCAGTCCAGGCCCGACGGCGGCAGCAGGCCCAGCTCGCGATCCATCCGATCGTCGCTCGCGAACAGCGCTCCCGTGCGCTCGATCTGCGCCCACGCGCTGGTGCCCCCGCTCGACCACTGCCGGTGCGTCCAGCCGTTCAGGGCCGGCACCAGCACGTCGTCATCCGCAGCGGGCGCCTCGCGCACCACCGCGCGATCCGGCGCGCGCTCCACGACGAGCTCCGCGTGCGCGCGCTGCAGCCGCGCGGCCACCACCACCGCGCCCGCGATCCCCGCGCGCAACCGCGGCTCCGCGATCGCCGGCAGCGCGCCCCCCGGCAGCACACACGCCGCCGGGATCTCGCTCGCGATCGGCGCGCTGGCTGCCGGATCGCCCGCGATCGCGTCGATCAGCGCGCGCGCGCCGTGCACGTCCATCGCGCGCAGGAGCCGCGATCCCGCCTCGTCGCGCACGACCATCGCGTGCCACAGCGTCGGCGGCAGCGCCGCGACCTGGCCGCGGCTGTACCGTCGGTCGTTGTCGGCCATCACCGAGCCGATGATCGCGCCGCTCGGATCGAGGATCGCCGTCGCGATGCCCCGCGGCCAGATCGTCTCCTCCAACAGCGGGCGCGGCGCATCGGCGCCCGGCCAGCGCACCAGCGCGGTCGCCCGCGCGCCCGCCGGAGCGCGCCACGAGAGCCCGTCGATCGTGTCGACCCAGCGCTCCGGCGGATCCACGCGCTCGCGGACCCGCACCCCCACCAGCCCGTCCGCCACGCCGAGCGGCGACGACGCCGCAGGCGCCGGCAACACGTACGACGCCGGCTCGATCCGCCAGCCCGGCTCGAGGTCGCGATCGAGGAACGCCGGCCGGCTGAGCCGCCCCCGCTCGCCGGTCGCCGAGAGCTCGCGCCAGCTGTACCCGCCGTCCTTCCACTCCGAGATCCACGCCGTCGTGCCGTCGCACGCCGCGAGCCCCGTGCCCAGCGAGATCGCGCGCGCGCCCGGGTGGATCGGCGCGTCGTGCTCGATCCACGCGCCGCCCGGCAGCACCGCCGCGCGCGGCGCGATCTGCATCGCGTGCAGCGCGTCGAGCTCGACCTCGAACAGCTCGCGCGGCGCGCGGCTCCACGCCGCGGCGGCGCGATACCCCTGCCTCCACACCGCGAGCAGCTCGCCGCCGATGTAGCGCAGCGCCTGCAGCTCGTGCTTCGGCGGGATCACCAGATCGAACGCCGCGAGCCGGCCCGCCGGCCCGACCGCGATCGCGCGGGTGCTCGACGCCACGACCAGCGCCGGCGGACCACCGTGGACCGTCGGCGCCGCGGTGCCGTGTGGATCCAGCTCGCGCGCCGCGTCCTCGAGCGCCGGCCAGCCCAGCTCGTCGATCAGGCCGATCCCGAGCGTGCGCGCGAGCCCATCGGCCGGATCGAGGGCCGCGAACCGCGCGTGCAGCTCGGGCAGCTCGGCGAACGTCTCCGCCTGCACCTTGGCCGACACCACGCTCAGCAGCGCCTCGAGCGCGGGCAGCGCGCCCTGCTCGGCGCTCTCGATCAAGCCCACGAGCCACGCTCGCTTGGCCGCGAGGAACCCACGCTTGCCGCGCGCCGCCGCATCGAACGACTCGCCGCCGATCGCCCCCGCGACCGCCGCCGCGATCAGCGGGCCGATCACCGGATCCGCCGCCGCGCGCACCGGATCCCGGCCGTGCTCCGGCTCGCCCGCGGACTCCGCCCACCGCCCGAGATCCACCCGCGCGCCCTCCGTCGGCGCGACCGGCACGCCGAGCTCGAGCGCGAGCTCCACCAGGTCGAGATCGATCGTGAGCCACCGGCCGATCGCGTGGATCGGCGCGCCATCGCGGATCAACGGCGGGGCCATCGCCCGCAGCAGCGCGTACGCGCGCGCCGGCAGGTGCTTCGAGCGCCAGTCGCGCGACAGGTGCTGGATCAGCTTGTCGAACCACGCCGCGCGCCAGCCCGCCGGCCGCGGCTCGCCCGGCTCGTCGTCGGAGGTCAGCGCGCGCAACGCGCCGGTCGACTCGAGCAGATCCAGCCACACCTCGTCGAGCCCGCGTGGATCCGTTCCGCCGCTCGGGAACAGCTCGAGCAGCGCGCGGCGCACCCGCGGCGAGCCCGCGGCGAGCGACCGGATCGGCGCCTCGTACTCGCGCCACAGCTCGCGCCCCGCGCGCGCGAGCGCAGGCGCCTCGATGATCTCGGCGATCGTCGCCGCGTCCTCCGCATCGATCTCCAGGCCCGCCGCGCGGGCCAGCCGGCGCAGCTCCTTGGTCATGCCCGGCCACGGCGGCATCCCGCCGAGCGTGCGCTGGATGCATAGCTGCCGGAAGTGCTGGTACGCGGTCCGCGGATCGTGGCTCGACGCGAGGTCCTTCGCGTACTGGGTCAGCGCCTTGGTCGTCACCGCGCCCGCGAGCGCGAACTCGAGGAACGCCGCGACGCGGTGCTGCTCGTCGACGCGCAGCGCGTGCACCGCCTCGGCCTCGCGCGCCTTGCCAAACATCTCCGCCGCGTGCTTCGGCGCGCCGTGCGCGAGGAACGCCCGGCCCGCCTCCTCGTAGAACGACGGAAGGAACTGCGGCGCGCGCTGGCCGAGCTGGCGAGCGATCGCCTCGAAGCCATCGCGCGCGTGCCCCGGCTTGGTGCCCGCCTTGCGCGCCGCCAGCTGCAGCTGCTTCACCACCTCGAGCGCGTACCGCGCGTTCTTCGGATCGTGGACCAGCGCCCAGCCCGGGAACCCGAGCGGCCGGCGGCGCTCCTGCGCGACCGCGCCGCGCGCCTCGCCCGGCTCGAACCCGAGCGTCGCCATCTCGAGCTCGTCGCCCGCGGCGAGGCTCTCCGCCGAGAGCCGGACCACCACGCGGCCCGGCAGCACGCGGTGGCCGAACGCGCGCGCGACCACCGTGTCGAGCACCTCGCGCCCTTCGAGCCGCGCGCCCACCGGCACCAGCCCGCCCGCGTCGAGCTGCTCGATCGCGGCCTGCACCTCGCGCGCGCCCCGCGCCTCGCTCACGACGCGCCCTCGCGCTCGACCACGCGCGCCGCGTAGATCGCCGCCGCCATCCGCATCCCCTCGCTGAACGCCACCGGCCCCACCGCCGCGACCGACAGCGGGCGCTCGCGCGCATCGACCCAGCCCAGCGGCCCGGTGTGGGTCTCGACGTCCGGCACGTCCGAGCCGATCCAGTAGCGCGCCTCCACCACCGCGCCGCCATCCCACACCTTGCACGTCGCGAATCCGCCGCGCACCTGGTAGCCGAGCGCGCGCGCCTTGCCCGTCGCGTGGACCAGCTGCGCGAACCGGCCGTCCGCGAACTGGTCGATCGACTGCGCCTCCGCCGACAGGTCGGCCGGCCGGTGGTGGATCTCGCGGTGCAGCTGCGCCACGCCCTGCGCGACGTCGAGCTGGGTCACCAGCTCGCGCCAGTCATCGAGCTGCGCCAGCAGGATCGGATGCGGGATCGCGATCAGGTCCGCCGCGAGCCAGCCGGTCTCGCCATCGAGATCCACGATCCCCACGCCGCGCCGAGGATCCACGCCGCGGAACAGCCCCGCCCGGCCGGGATCGCGCGCGCCGTCCGGCCCGACGGCGACCACCACCGCGTTCTCGAGCGGCCGCCGCCACGACGGGTCCTCCCACACCGCCTCCAGCACCGCGCGCGGCACCGCGAGCGAGCGCAGCATCCAGCGCTCCACCGTGGCGAGGCACGTGCGATCGTGCTCGGCGAGCCAGTCGCGCAGCGCCTCGAGCTGGTCCGCGGCGTCGCTCGCGCGCACGTCCTTGGGCACCGCCGCGAGCCGCTTGCCCTTGTCGTTGCGCGCCGCCAGCTTGCCGCCATCGAGGGTGACCTGGTACCCGCCGCCGGCATCGATCCAGCCGAGCTCGTGCGGATCGCGGGGGTCGGCCTTGCGAGACTTCTGGGCCATCGGCGCTCCGAGGCCGGGATACTCGCATATCCCCGACTACCCGCGCCCTGCGCAACCGTTGCGCGCGACCGGCGTCCCGCGCACGAATTGCGCGGTCCGACGCTTGGCGACCCGCACTTCTCTGGCACGCTCCTCGCTATGGCCCGACCCATGGCGCGTAGCGGGCGCATCCTGGTCGTCGATGACGAGGTCAACGCGCGGACCGCGCTTGCGGAGCTGTTGCGTGACGAGGGCTATGACGTGGAGACCGCCGCCGATGCGTTCAAAGCGCTCGGCAAGTACGAGGCGTTCTCCCCACATGTCGTGGTCACCGATCTCAAGATGCCCGGCATGGACGGGATCGAGCTGGTCGAGAAGATCCGCGGCGGAGAGGATCCCGCCGCCGTCGTCGTGATGACCGCGTACGGCGCCGTGGCCTCGGCGGTCAACGCGATGCGCGCCGGCGCCGCCGAGTACCTGACCAAGCCGATCGACTTCGACGAGCTGCTGGTCGTGCTCGACAAGGTGTTCGAGCACCAGCAGCTGCGCCGCGAGACCCGCCAGCTCCGCCAGCGGGTGCGCGATCGCGTCGCTCCCGGCAACATCGTCGGCGCCAGCCCCTCGATGCAGCGGGTGTTCGAGATCGTCGATCAGGTCGCGCCGAGCCGCGCGACCGTGCTGATCACCGGCGAGAGCGGCACCGGCAAGGAGCTGGTCGCGAACGCGCTCCACCAGCGGTCGCCGCGCGCCAACGGCCCGTTCGTCAAGCTGCACTGCGCCGCGCTCGCCGAGTCGCTGCTCGAGAGCGAGCTGTTCGGCCACGAGCGCGGCTCGTTCACCGGCGCGCTCGCCCGCCGCGACGGCCGGTTCAGCGTCGCCGATGGCGGCACGCTGTTCCTCGACGAGATCGGCGAGATCTCGCCCGCGATCCAGGTCAAGCTGCTGCGGTTCCTCCAGGAGCACGAGTTCGAGCGGGTCGGCGGCACCCAGACCATCCGCGTCGACGTCCGCGTGATCGCGGCGACCAACCGCAACTTGCTCGACGAGGTCGCGCGCGGCCGGTTCCGCGAGGACCTCTACTATCGCCTCCACGTCGTGGCGATCGAGATGCCGCCGCTGCGCGAGCGCCGCACCGATATCCCCGCGCTCGCCCAGTTCTTCCTCGAGCGCTACGCGCGCGAGAACGGCAAGGCGATCGAGGCCCTCGCGCCCGAGACCATCGACCTGCTCGCGGCGTACGACTGGCCCGGCAACGTGCGCGAGCTCGAGAACGCGATCGAACGCTCGGTCGTGCTCGCGAACGGCCCGCGGATCGAGCCGCGTCAGCTGCCCGCGCACGTGCGGCCCAAGCTCGCGCCTCCCGGCATGCCCGTGATCCCCGGCGCGACGATGGACGAGATCGAGCGCTACGCGATCCTCGAGACGCTCAAGGCGACCGGCGGCTCGACCTCCAAGGCCGCCGAGATGCTCGGGATCAGCACCCGCACCATCCAGTATCGCCTGCATCAGTACAACCAGGCGCCGCGCTCCGACGTCGATGTCGTGCGCAAGGATCCACGCGACACGTGACCGAGCTGCTCGACGAGCTGTTCTCCTACATCGGGTTCGGGGCCGACGACGCCGCGCGGCTGCGCGCGCTCCACCCCGTGCTCGAGCCACACTTCCCCGACATCGCGCGCCGCTTCTACGACGCGCTGTGGGCCAACCCGACCGCCGCCGCGGTGCTCTCCGGCCCCGAGCAGATCGAGCGGCTGCGGGTCACCCTGATCGACTGGATGTCGACCGGGCTGCTCGGGCCGTACGACGACCGGTTCTACTCCCGGCGCTCGCGGATCGGCCGCCGCCACGTCGCGATCGGCCTCCAGCAGCGCTACATGTTCGCGGCGATGAACGTGGTGCGCACCGCGTACAACGATCTGATCGGCGAGCTGTGCCCGCCCGATCAGGTCGAGGCCATCGAGCGATCGGTCCACAAGCTGATCGACGTCGAGCTCGCGATCATGGTCGGCCACTACCAGCTCGACTCCGAGGACCAGCTGCTCTCCCGCGAGCGCCAGATCCAGGCCGACCGGATCACGGCGATGCAGACCCTCACCGCCGGGCTCGCCCACGAGGTGCGCAACCCGCTCAACTCCGCCAAGCTCCAGCTCGAGCTGCTCGAGCGCCGCTTGCGGCGGGCCAGCGACGATCCGCGGCTGGTCGAGCCGAGCGAGCTCGCCAAGAGCGAGATCGAGCGGCTCACCGCGCTGCTCAACGACTTCCTCGCGTTCGCGCGGCCGCCCGAGCTGCACCGCCAGGACCGCGACGTCGCGACGATCGTCCGCCAGGTCGCCGAGCTCGAGCGGGTGTCCGCCGAGCGCCGCGGCGCCACGCTCGAGGTGGTCGCCAGCCCGCCGCAGCTGATCGCCCAGATCGATGCCGCCAAGCTGCACCAGGTCGTGCTCAACCTGGTGCGCAACGCGATCGAGGCGGTGCCGGAGGGCGGCCGGATCGCGCTGTCGCTCCGGCTCGACGACGAGGGCGGCGACGAGCGCGTCGAGCTGCGCGTCGAGGACGACGGCCCCGGCATCCCCGAGGCGATCCGCACGCGGATCTTCGAGCCGTTCTTCTCGACCAAGGAGGGCGGCACCGGGCTCGGGATGTCGATCGTGCACAGCCTGGTCGCGCTGCACGACGGGACGGTCGAGCTCGATACCGGGCCGCGCGGCACCCGGTTCACGGTCGTGTTCCCGCGCCGACACTAGGCCGGCCCGAGCGAAGCCCGGCATGCAGGCCGGGCTCACGGCGTGCCCGCGCGCAGCACCTCGGCGGTGAACAGGTAGCGCTCCTCGGCGTCGAGGTGGGCGCGCAGCAGCTCGATCGCATCGCGCAGCAGCTGGGTGTCGCTCGACAGCAGCTGCGAGCACACCGCGCGGTGCTCGCCCACGTGGTCCTCCACCATGCGATCGATCCGGGTCTCGGCGTGGGGATCGGCGTACACCAGGACCGGCCGCAGCAGCTGCTCCTCGTACGCGTTGTGGGCGTCGAACGCGAGGCGCAGCCGCGCGACCTCGCGCACCAGCGGCAGCGGATCGCCGCCGCGGGCGTCGAGCTCGTCGGCCATCACCTCGCAGCGGTTCATCGAGTCGCGCAGCGCGGCGTGCTGGGCGGCCAGGTCGGCGAGCGCGCGACGAGACAGCGGAGGCGCGAGTGGATCAGACGGTGGCGGAGTGGCGGTGCTCATGGGTCCCCCCGTGGTAGCGGTCGAACACCTGACACACGTTGCGCACGAGCAACCGCCCGAGCGGCGTGGTCTCGATCGTTCGAGCGGTCCGGTCGTGGCGAGCCAGCTCGTCGAGCGCGTCCAGCGCGGCGAGCTCGCCGGCCAGCGTGCGCTCGGGATCCACGGCGTGCTCGCGGCCGAGCCGCGCCAGATCGACCACGCCGTCGCACATCAGCCGCGCGATCAGCGCGCCGCGCAGCCGATCGTCGTCGTCGAGCACGACCCCGCGCTCGATCGGGGTCCGGCCCTCCGCGACCGCCGCGTGCCACGGCGCGAGCTCCGGAGGGCTCTGCCAATGCATGCCGGGCGTCGACGAGATCGCCGAGACCCCGAGCCCGAGGATCGCCTCGGCGCGCCGCTCGGCGTAGCCCTGGAAGCTGCGGACCAGCCGGCCCTCCGCCGCCGCGCGCGCGAGCCGCGAGCCCGGCCGCGCGAAGTGATCGAGCCCGATGTGGACGTAGCCGGCCGCCTCGAACCGCTCGATCCCGGCGAGGAACAGCGCCGCGCGCTCGCCCGGATCCGGCAGCCGCCCCGCCCGCTCGACCAGCGCCTGGTGCGGGAACTTGCTCGGCAGGTGGGCGTAGCCGAACAGCGCCACGCGATCCGGCGCCAGCTCGATCGCCCGGTCGAGCGTGTCGAGGAAGCCGCGCTCGATCTGGCGCGGCAGGCCGTACACGATGTCGAGGTTGACGTCGTCGAAGCCGCTCCGCCGCGCCAGCTCGATCAGCCAGCCGGTCTGCGCCGCGGTCTGGTGGCGATGGATCGCGTCCTGGACCGGCGCGGCGAAGTCCTGGACGCCGACGCTGACCGCGGTGAACCCGAGCTCGCCGAGCACCTCGATCTGCTCGGCCGTGGTGGTCCGCGGATCGAGCTCGATCGATCGCCGCGCGTCGGGTGCCCACGCGAACGCGCGCTCGAGCGCGCCGATCAGCGCGCGCAAGGTCTGCGGCGCGAGGAAGTTCGGCGAGCCGCCGCCGAGCGCGAGCTCGTGGACCGGCGCGCCCTCGACCCGGCCGGCGAGCTGCGCGATCTCCATCGCGAGCGCCTCGGCGTACTGGACGCCGCGCGCCGGATCGCGCGTCGCGATCACGTTACAGCCGCAGTACCAGCACAGCTGCCGGCAGAACGGCACGTGCATGTAGAGCGAGATCGGCGCACCCGCGCGGCCGAGCGCGGCCAGCTCGTGGTGCACGTCGGCGGGCTCGATCGCGCGGAACGCCGTCGCCGGTGGATAGCTGGTGTAACGGGGCCCGCGGGTCGACCACGCGGCGAGGCGGGAGGCGAGCTCTGAGGTGCAGGCGGTCATCGGCGCCCTCAGTGCAGGGGCTCCTCTTCCCACCCCTTGACCATGTTGTAGAGGCCGAGGAACACGCCGGCGGCGAGCGCCCCGAACAGCACTCCGATGCACACCGAGCTCAACGTGAAGGCACCCAGAGCCTTCACGAACAGCGCGGTGGAAGCGAGCGCGAACATGAACACCAGTGCGAACACGGCTGCCATGCCCATGGCTTTTGCGGCCGGCGTGCCAGCGCTCCGCCGCGGGAGCGCCCTCTGCTTGCGCAGAACTTGCGCCGCGCGCCCGGGCGAGCGCACCGCTTGCGGAGGGAGCGTCAGCGCGGCTCGGCCGGCTCGTCGTCGAACAGGACGCGGCGCGGCGGGGTGTCCACGTCGTCGAGCTGGCCGCTGCGCACCGTCCACGCGAACGCCGCCACCGCGAGCGCGGCGACCAGGATGGCGAGCGGCAGGATCAGATAGAGCGCACTCATCGGTCACCTCGGAACGCGCGAGAGCGCAGCGAGCTCGCCAGCACCGTCAGCGAGCTGAGCGGCATCAGCGCGGCGGCGATCAGCGGATGGATCCAGCCGATCACCGCGAGCGTGCCGGCGGCGAGGTTGTACGCGAGCGAGAACCGCAGGTTGCGGCGGATCGTCGCGAGGGTGGCGCGCGCGCCGGCGCAGGTCTCGGCGATCGCGGTGATCGAGGGATCGCGCAGGTAGATGTCCGCCGCCTCGATCGCGACCTCCGCCGCGCCCGAGACCGCGATGCTCGCCGTCGCCGCGGCCATCGCGGCGGCGTCGTTCACGCCGTCGCCCACCATGACCACCGGGCCGAGCGCGCGAGCGCGCGCGACCGCGGCGACCTTGGCCTCCGGATCCACGCCGCCGCGCCGCTGCCCCGCCGGCACGCCGAGCTGCTCGCCCACCGCGTCGACCACGCGTGGATCGTCGCCGGACAGGATCTCGATATTCCAGCCGAGCCCGCGCAGCGCGCCGATCGCCGCGGCCGCATCGCCACGCACCGGATCGGAGAGCCCCGCGACCGCGATAGCGAGCCCATCCACCGCGACCACGATCGGCGTCGCGCCGCGCGAGGCGGCCTCGGCGACCCAGCCGTCGATCTGCGCGTGGGTGGTCGCCCGATCCGCCACCCACGCCGGTGAGCCAACGACGACCAGCCGCCCACACACCCGCGCGGTGATCCCGCGGCCCAGCACCTCGTGCACGTCACTCGCCCGTCCCGCCGGATCGGCGTGGCGGCCGAGCGCACGCGCGATCGGGTGCGCGCTGCCGGCCTCCGCCGCGGAGGCCAGCCCCGCCGCGTCGAGGTCGCCGCGCCACGACGTGACCGCGAGCTTGCCCTCGGTCAGCGTGCCGGTCTTGTCGACGAACATCGTGCCCGGCGTCGCGAGCCGCTCGAGCGCGTCCGCGCCCTTGATCAACACGCCGCGCCGGGCCGCGCGGCCGAGCGCCACGGTGACCGCGAGCGGGGTCGCCAGCGCGAGCGCACACGGGCAGGTCACGATCAGGAGCGCCATCGCGTACTCGGCGCCGGACGCGACCGAGACGAACGACCAGCCGACGAACGTCGCGAGCGCCACGGTGCTCACCACCGCGACGAACCGGCCCGCGATCCGATCGACCAGCCGCTCGATCGGCGCCTTGCGCGCCGACAGCTGCTCGATCGTCGCGACCAGCTGGCCGACCCGGGTCTGCTCGCCGATCGCGGTGGTGCGCACGACCAGCGGCGCGGCCAGGTTCACCGTGCCGGCGTGGACCACCGCGCCGGCCGCGACCTCGACCGGCCGCGACTCGCCGGTGAGCAGGCCGGCGTCGATCGTGGAGCGGCCGCGCGCGATCACGCCGTCGATCGGCACGCGCTCGCCGATCCGCACCTCGACCAGATCGCCCGGCGCGATCGCCTCGATCGGGACCTCCTCGACCGGCCCGTCGGGCGGCGCCATCCGGCGCGCGCGGCTCGGGGTCAGCGCGAGCAGCAGCTCCGCGGCGGTCGAGGCCCGGCGCTGGTGGCGCAGCACGATCCAGCGCGCGACCAGCAGCAGGAACACCAGCATCGCGAGCGAATCGAAGTAGATCTCGCCGACGCCGCGGATCACGTTCGCGGTGCCCCACACCAGGCCCGCCGCGATCCCGATCGAGAGCGGCAGATCGAGGTGGAGCCGGCGCGCGCGCAGCGCGCCGATCGCGGTGGTGAACATCGGCGTCGCGGCGTAGCCGAGCGCCGGCACCGCGACCAGCATCGACGCCCACCGGAAGTACGTGGTGTCCGTGCTCGACATCCCGCCGAACAGCCCCGCGTACAGCGCGATCCCCAGCAGCATCAGGTTGCCGACCGCGGCGCCCGCGACGCCGAGCTTGACCAGCAGCGCGCGGTCCTCGCGGCGGCGCTGGCGATCGCGATCGAGCCCGCGGTACGGGTGCACCGCGTGGCCGATCCGGTCGAGGTGGCGCGCGATCGTGGACAGCGAGGTCGCCGCGGCGTCCCAGGTCACGTCGGCGCGGCTGCGCCCGAGATCGACCCGCAGCTCGAGCACGCCGGGCAGCCGGCGCGGCGAGCTCTCGACCAGCCACACACACGCGGTGCAGCGGAGGTCCTCGAGGTAGAGCGCCGCGCGGCAGCGCCCATAGGCGCCGGCCGCCACCAGCACCCCGTGGAACGCCGGATCGTCGAGCACAGCGAAGCTGCGAGAGGTGGTCAGCGCCGGCGCCGCGATCTCTCGCAGCCCGTATAACATCT
>JBQCJR010000197.1:0-9189 GCA_051952595.1 Kofleriaceae bacterium | reverse complement strand
GAGAACCCGGAATTGCTCGTCACAGACACCAGCCACCTCGACCTCAAGTTCAAGTTGTTGATCATGCGCATGGTCGCCCTCGATCACCTGCCGCAACGATCTGCGGAAGTGAGCGTGGCCGCGATCGAGGCGATCCGTGCATTCCCAGCGCGCGCACCCGGGCGCAACGAGACGTGGGGCAAGCGCGGCGAGGAGCTGCACGCCGAGTATTTCAAGCAAGCGCAGACGTACGGGCGAGGCATGCTCGTCGTCGCGGCGGGGAATCCGATGGCTCAGATCTTTGTCGAAGGTCAGCTCCGAGGCGTCGGCAATGCTTCGCTAAACGATCTGATTCCGGGCCTCTATAACGTGTTTCTCTTGGTCCCGAATGGCCTGTCGCATCGGTATCGCGTTCGCGTGAGGGCGAACTCCACGAGTTACCTGACGGCGCGGCCGGCGATCGATGCGTGCTTGTACCTGGGCAAGACATGGACCGGCCTGCTGTCGTGCGGCACGGAGGGGAAAGTGGCGAGCCAGCTCGCGCACGACTGGACCGGGCGCGATCAAGCGGTGGTGCTGCGGAGCGGTGACAACAACGGCAGGCCGACGATCACGGGCATCCTGTATCGCGGCGGCGAGGAGCGGCGGAACGCGCGGATCTACGCCGATGTCGACGACCTAGGCGAAGCCGAGAAGCTTGCCGCTTTCCTCGTCGATGGCGAAGAAGCGCCCGGACTCTCGGTGCAGAGGAATGACCGTGCGCCCGCGGCGACTCGGCACGGTGGGATCGAGGGTGCGTCTTCACCGCTCTGGCCCAAGCTCGCTCTGGGCGCGGGCGGGGCCGTGATGGCGGGCAGCCTAACGCTCTACCTGGCGTGGCCCGACGACGATCACCAGCAACCCGAGTACGATGACAAGAAGTCGCTCGCTGTCGAGGCTTTTGCAGGCGCTGCGGTGGTGACGGGCGTGGGTGTGTACGGCTGGCTCACCAGGTCGCGGCACATGCGCCGACTACCGGCTGCGATGTTCGCTTCCAGCGCCACGGCACTCGTGATCGCCGCGGTGCTGATCCCGACCGACGAGGACCCGGAGAGTGGCGAGCCGCCAACCTACTACCAGCGGAGGTACTATCGGGACTCTGCATCGGCGGGCGTTGCCGTCGCGGGCGCCGGTGTCGTCTTGGCGGTGGCTGGTTACCTCACGCTTCGGTACAGCGGTGGACGCACGAACCCAACGACAATGGCGGCGACATCACGTTGGTCCGACGGTGCGCCGATCGTCTCGACAACGCACGAAGGCGTCACCTTCGGCTGGGTGGGTAGCTTCTGAACATGGACATCGCGGTCAAGACGAACACCGATCCCAACGCCGAGTCATGGTCGATGACCGACGAGATCGTACGCTTTCGTATCTGGGGCACCGCACGGACTTCCCCGGTCCCGAAGGACGAGCGCGAGATCTTCGTCGGCGCGGAGGAGGCATCGGAGATCCGGATCACCGACCCGAAGGGGTTCTGCTCGGGCAAGCACGCGCGCATCTATCGTGCGGATGGCGGCCGGTGGTTCTTGCACAACCTCAGCAAGAACGGCACGTGGGTCGACGAGTCGCGGCGCGACGAGCCGTTCGAGATCTGTGCCGGTATGGAACTCCGCTTCGGAAGCATCACGCTGATCGCAGAGAGCGCGCGGTTCATCGCGTTGCGCGGGTTGCTGTCCAGAATGATCGGCTGGAAGGACGATCGTACGAAGATCGTGGATCTCGCGCTGCGCCGGCTGCACATGGCCGCGATGCACCGCACGCCGATAGTGCTGTGCTCACCGTCCGATCCTGTTGCGCTGGCCTACTCAATCCACCGCGTGGCGTTCGGGGCAGAGCGACCTTTCGTCGTGTGCAACCCGCGGCGTAAGGAGACAAGCGAGACCGTGCGCTCGGCGACGAACGTCGCACGCGCGACCGAGGCGCTGTCGGCGGCGGCCGGCGGCTCCATGTGCATCGTGGCCGGGCGCGTCCCGTCCGACTTCGACGAGGCGTTCGAGCGACTCGAAGATCCGGGATCCCGCGTGCAGCTCATCGTCTGTTCGCCGAAGGTGATCGACGCTAAGCCCTATCGGACCGCGCCGATCGTTGTGCCGCCAATGAGTGCGCGTCTCGACGAGTTGACGCTCATAGTCGACGAGTACGCGGGTGATGCGTTGTCCGAGCTTGGCGGGCGGCGCGAGTACCACTACAAGACGGCCGATCGAGCGTGGGTGATCGGCGAGGAGTCGCGCTCGCTCAGCACGATCCAAACTGCGACGCTCCGCCTGGTCGCCCTTCGCATGACCCGCAACGTCACGCGGGCAGCGACCCGTCTCGGCATGGCGCGCGCGTCGCTCAAGGGATGGATCGGCCGCCGCGAGATGCCGATGCATCTTGAACCTGATGAATGACTCAGGCTCGCGCTTGGTGCGCGCCGAGTCCACCCTGGCGCCCAGCTCTCGACGGCCGCCCCCCGTGGCAAAGTTTTGCCACGAGAGGCACGATCGGAACCGACTGGGCCGGACCACCCCGGATGACAAACAGGGCTAACCTACCGAGACTGTTGCAAGGCCGCGAGACTCTTGGTGTTACGCGTCCGTCTTGGTAGGGTTCGAGTCCCCCCGATCGCACGACCTCATCTCAGCCACCGAGAAGCCTCCGTGCCTCGTCTTCTGCAGCTCGTCGCGTTGATGCTCGCCTTCGTGGTGAGCGGCGCGCCGGCGTGGGTGAGCGAGCTCGTGAAGGACGACTGCGCCGGGGCGTGCGAGGGCGACGAGTCCACGAGCTGCCCGGAGCAAGGCTGCACCGATTGCTCGATCACCTGCTCCTCGTGTCCTCGCACGGGGGCACTCGCATCGACGCTCTTCGTGCGCGTCGAGCCGGTGCCGGCGAGCTTCGAATGGATCTCGAGCGAAGCGGCTGAACACGTTCCCGACGATCCCGTTCCGGACGGCGTCTTTCACCCTCCGCGTCTCGCAGGCTGACGGATCTCGATCCTCGACCTGCGCGACGGCGCTCGCCGATGCGAGCGCTGGCGCGTGCCTCGTTCACGCACGTGGAGTTCGATCATGTTTGCACGCTCGATCCTGTTCCTGACGCTCTCGCTCGGAATCGTCACTGGCTGTTCGAAGGAGGAGGGCACGAAGAAACCCGAGACCGCCGACAAGCACCACGCACCTGCCGGCGTGAAGCCCGGCTCGCACGAGGACTGGTGCGCCGAGCACGAGGTCCCCGAGTCGCAATGCACGCGCTGCAACCCGGATCTGATTCCGGCGTTCAAGGCGACCAACGACTGGTGCGAGGAGCACGGGCTGCCCGAGTCGCAGTGCAAGATCTGCAACCCGCAGATCGAGATCAAGCGTCCGCCGAAGGGCTCGTGACATGCGCGCCACCTGGTGGCTCGTCGCGGCGCTCGTGCTGAGCGGCTGCAAGGACAAGACGTCACCGAAGACCGAGGGGCCGACCGCGAGTGCCGCGGCGAAGGAGGGAACGCTCTGCGAAGAGCATGGCGTGCTCGAAGCGGTCTGCACGAAGTGCCATCCGAAGCTGATCCCCGTGTTCCAGGCGAAGGGCGATTGGTGCGAGGAGCACGGGCTCCCGATGTCGTTCTGTCCGGTCCACCATCCCGAACGCGCGGGACGCCCGGTCGCCGACGTGAAGAACGATGGCGCGCCGCCACACGGCACGAAGGTCCGGTTCAAGACGAAGGAGGCCGCCGAGCAGGCGGGGATCGCGACGGCGATCGCCGAGGTGCGCCCGGGCGGCGCGAGGCTCGAAGCGATCGCGACGATCGCGTACGACGCCACGCGACGTGCGGAGGTGAACGCGCGCGCGCCCGGCGTCGTCCGCGCGCTGAAGGTCGACCTCGGTGCGAGGGTCACGGCGGGGGCACCACTCGCGGTGATCGAGAGCGCGCAGGTCGGCGAGGATCGGTCGCGACTCGATGCCGCGAAGGCACGCGTGCTCGCGGCCGAGGCGAACTACAAGCGCGAGTCCGACATGTTCGCCAAGGGAGTCTCGGCGAAACGTGACGTCGAGGTCGCGAAGCAAGCGCTCGACGAGGCGATCGCGGCCCGCAACGCCGCCTCGTCATCGCTCGGCGTCGTTGGTGCGCGCGGCGGCGGCTCGACGTACACGCTCACGAGTCCGCTCGCCGGCACCGTCGTGCGGCGCAACGCGACGATCGGGCACATGGTCAGCGTCGAGGAGCCGCTGTTCGAGGTCGTCGACACGAGCTCGATGTGGGCCGAGCTCGACGTTCCCGAGACCCAGCTCGCGAACGTCGCGTCCGGGCAGCGCGTGACGATCACCGTCGAGAACCTCCCGGAGCGGACGTTCGCCGGCGCGATCGACTACGTCGCTCCCGAGATCGATGCCACCACGCGCACGGCGAAGGCGCGCGTCGCGCTGAACAACCCGGACGGCGTGCTGCGCGCGAACATGTTCGCTCGCGCCGACATCGCGCTCGCGAATGCACGCCCCATCGTGATGGCGCCGTCGTCGGCGGTGCAACGCGCGAAGGGCGTCGCGCTCGTGTTCGTGAAGCTCGCGCCCGATCAGTACGAAGCACGGCGCGTGGAGCTCGGCCTCACGCAGGGCGAGATGGTCGAGATCGTCGCGGGCGTGAAGCCCGGCGAGACCATCGCGACGCGCGGCAGCTTCTTGCTCAAGACCGAAACGCTCAAGGGCGCGATCGGCGCCGGTTGCTGCGACGTCGAGTAGGCCGATGCTGGACGCGGTCATTACCTGGTCTCTTCGCCACCGACTGATCGTGATCGTCGCGTGGCTCGCCATCGCGGTCGCCGGCGTGATCGCGTTCGTGCGATTGCCGATCGATGCGTTCCCGGACACCACACCCGTCCAGGTGCAGATCAACACCGTGGCGCCCGCGCTATCTCCGCTCGAGATCGAGCGCCAGATCACCGCGCGCGTCGAGCAAGGCATCTCTGGCCTTCCCGATCTCGTCGAGGTTCGGTCGCTCTCGCGATTCGGGCTTTCGCAGGTCACGGTCGTGTTCGAGGACGACACGGATATCTATCGCGCACGGCAGGTCGTCGCCGAACGGCTGCGCGGCGCCAAGCTGCCGGCGGGGGTCGAGCTGCCGACGCTTGGCCCGGTCGCGACGGGCCTCGGCGAGGTCTTTCACTATCTCGTGACCGGCGACGGCGTCAGCGCCGCGGAGCTGCGCACCACGCAGGACTGGATCATCAAGCCACAGCTCGCGTCGGTCTCCGGGGTCGCGGAGATCAACTCGTGGGGCGGCGAGGAGCGACAAGTGCAGGTCGTCGTCGATCCGTCCGCGCTCCAGTCGCGCGGCCTGACGCTGACCGACCTCGCAGACGCGCTCGGCCGCAACAACCTCAATGTCGGCGGCGGCACGATCGACGTCGCGGGCGAGGGCAGCCTGGTGCAGGGAGTCGCGCTGCTGACGAAGCGCGAGGACGTCGAGCAGGTCGTCGTGACCGCGAAGGGCGGCGTTCCGGTCCGCGTGCGCGACGTCGCGCGCGTCGTCGATGGCCACGAGATTCGCCGTGGCGCGGTGACCGCGCAAGGCCAAGGCGAGGTCGTGCTCGGCCTCGGGTTCATGTTGATCGGCGAGAGCAGTCACGACGTCACCGCGCGCCTGGACGCGCGGCTCGCCGAGATCCGGAAGTCGCTGCCAGCTGGCGTGAAGGCAACGCCGGTCTATCAGCGCACGACGCTCGTCGAGCAGGTGCTCGCCACGGTCCGCACGAACCTGCTCGAGGGCGCCATCCTCGTGATCGCCGTCCTGTTCGTGTTCCTCGGCAATCTCCGCGCGGGACTGATCGTCGCGGCCGCGATCCCGATCTCGATGCTGTTCGCGTTCGACCTCATGGTGCGTGCCGGCGTCGCGGGGAGCCTGATGAGCCTCGGGGCGATCGACTTCGGGCTCATCGTGGACAGCTCGGTGATCAGCGTCGAGAACTCGGTTCGAAGGCTCTCCGAGGATCGCTCCGATCGCGGCCGCGTCGACATCGTTCGCGAGGCGGCGCTCGAAGTGCGGCGGCCGACGATGTTCGGCGAGTTGATCATCCTGATCGTCTATCTGCCGATCCTCTTCCTGGAAGGCATGGAGGGCAAGCTGTTCCGGCCGATGGCGCTGACCGTCGTGTTCGCGCTCGCCGGGTCGATGCTGCTCTCGCTGACGCTGATCCCCGTCCTGTCGAGCCTGCTGCTGCCGCGCCGGATGAAGCATCGCGAAGGCATCGTGATGCGCGCGGCGAAACGCATCTATCGTCCGGTGCTCGACTTCGCGATTCGGTGGAAGTGGGCCGTCCTCGGCGGCGCCGCGCTGCTGATGCTCAATGGCGTCTTGCTGGCGCGCACGCTCGGATCGGAGTTCGTGCCGCGGCTCTACGAGGGGACGGTCGTGATCAACACGGTCCGACTCGCGTCGGTATCGCTGGACGAGTCCGTGCGCTACGGGATTCACATCGAGAAGGTCCTCCTCGAGCAGTATCCCGACGAGATCGATCAGGTCTGGACGCGAACCGGGTCGGCGGAGGTTGCGACCGACCCGATGGGTGTCGAGCTGTCCGACGTGTTCATCACGCTCCGGCCGCGCGATGCGTGGAAACGGGCGAGCACACATACGGAGCTCGTGGCGGACATGCAGGAGACGCTCGGCGTGCTTCCCGGCATGCGCATGGTGTTCACGCAGCCGATCGAGATGCGCGTGAACGAGATGGGAGCAGGCATCCGCGCGGATGTCGGCGTGAAGTTGTTCGGCGATGATCTCGAGCTCCTTCGCCAGAAGGCCGCCGAGATCGACGAGGTCCTGCGCGCGATCCCCGGCGCGGCAGACGTAGTGACCGAGCAGGTCACCGGCCTCTCTGTCTTGCAGGTCGAGGTGAGCTGGGATGCGATCGCGCGTCGTGGAATCGCCGCGCGCGAGGTGCTCGACGTCGTCGAGGCGCTCGGAGGTATCGAGGTCGGCGAGATCCAGGAGGGGGAGCGACGGTTTCCGCTCGCCGTGCGCTTGCACGAGCGATATCGCAAGGACGAAGCGGCGGTCCGGAACATCCTCGTCACCGCCTCGAACGGTGATCGCATCCCGCTCGGCCAGCTCGCGAAGATCTCGACGGTCGAGGCGCCGGCCGCGGTGAACCGCGAATGGGCGAAGCGCCGCATCGTGGTCCAGTCGAACGTCCGGGGTCGCGACGTCGGCACGTTCGTCGAAGACGCGCGTGCCGCGATCGAGCGCGAGGTCGAGTTGCCGCCGGGCTACTTCATCCGCTTCGGTGGTCAGTTCGAGCATCTCCATGCCGCGAAGCAACGGCTGATGGTCGTCGTGCCGATCGCGCTGGTCGCGATCCTGCTGCTGCTGTACTTCACCTATGGCCGGGTGCGCGATTCGCTGCGCGTGTTCACGGGCGTGCCGTTCGCCGCGCTCGGCGGCATCGTCGCGCTCTGGCTGCGAGACATGCCGTTCAGCATCTCGGCCGGCGTGGGCTTCGTCGCGCTCTCGGGGGTCGCCGTTCTCGGCGACATGGTGCTCGTGTCGACGATCCGCCAGCTCCTCGATGAGGGGCGATCGCTCACCGACGCGATCCGAACGGCGGCCGAGCGCCGCCTCCGGCCGGTGCTGATGACCGCGCTCGTGGCAGGGCTCGGCTTCGTGCCAATGGCCATCCATACGAGCATCGGCTCGGAGGTGCAGCGTCCACTCGCGACCGTCGTGATCGGCGGCGTCATCTCGTCGACGCTGCTCACGCTGGTGGTGCTGCCATCGCTGTATGGCGCCTTCGCGCCGAAGCGGCGGTCCGACCGGATCGCCGTCGCGGAGCCGGCCCCGTGACCAGGCGTGCGCGGATCGCGATCGCGATCGCCGTGCTGGCGGGCCTACAACTCGGCGCGATTGGCATCTATGTCGCGGTCCAGCGTTCGCGCGCATCGAAGCCCGCTCAGATGTTCGCGTCTCAGCGCTCGTCGATCGCGGAGGCGGCGCCGACGATCACGGCGACGCGCGCCGACGGCTCGCCTCTGTCGATCACGTGGCCCGCCGAGCGCGTGCGCATCGTTCACTTCTGGGCGACGTGGTGTCCACCCTGCGTGAAGGAGCTGCCGAGCCTGCTCGCGTTCGCCCGGGACATGCGCGGGCGCGGCATCGAGGTCATCGCGATCGCCGTCGAGGACGACTGGAAGGACATCGCGAGCTTCTTCGGCGGAACGATCCCGCCAGAGGTCATCGTCGAAGCAGAGGGCGCCGCACACAAGCGGTTCGGCGTCTCGACGCTGCCCGATAGCTATCTGGTTGGCCGCGACGGGCGCGTCATCGAGCGCTATCACGGTGCACGCGACTGGTCCGGATCCGCAGCGCGCGAGCACGTGCTGACTCGCGTGCAGTGATCCGCGGGCTTCACATGACCGTGTCCGTCGGCTCGACCTCGCGGGCCCCGATCGCGGGGAGGAGCGACTCGTAGACGATGCGGCGGACCTCGTCGGGCGGCAGCGTGCCACCGACGATGAACGAGACCTGAAGGATCCATCCCGGCTTCTCTCCGATGATCTGTAGCTTGGCAGAGTCCTCGGCGTAGCAGTACAGCTTGTCGCCGTAGGCGTCGCTGTCGCTGGCGCGCCAGCGCCACGGGCCATGCCGGTCGAGCGCTCTCCACATCGCGTTGAACGAGAGCCTGGTCTTGAACTTGAGAGCGAACGCTGGGTGGCGTGACATCGAGGACCTCACTTGGGCTTCGGCGCATCAGGCGCCTTGGGTAGCGGTGCCGGCGGCGGCGCCACGGTGCGAAAGACCTCGATGGGACCGGACGTGGGCGCCGGCGGTAGCTCCAGGTCGAGCCGCAGCTTCACGTCGACCTCGCGGCCCAGCCGCTTGGTCCATCGCTTCGCGAACTCGTCGACCTCCGGAAAGACATCGTAGAACCCGGGCTGAGCCGCCGAGCCGTCGTTCTTGAAGATCGAGCGCTCGCCTCCGACGAGGGTCTTCTGGTTCACCGACGGCGCCTTGCGCGCGAGCATGTCGCGCGCAAGCTCGGGGCAGAAGAGGTCCACATCCAGATCGCCCGGTCTGCGCGGCCCCTTGCGATCGTAGAAGTGCCCCAGCGGCTTGTCGGGGTTGCCGGAGTAGAAGCTCGTCGACGACCCGATGACCTGGCCCTGTGCGGTGACCGGCTGTCCCTTGCGCAACGTGCGAACCATCGCCTCGAACTCCCG
>JBQCJR010000196.1:0-15389 GCA_051952595.1 Kofleriaceae bacterium | reverse complement strand
ATCGATCGGGCTGTGGTACACGCCGGCCTCGTCGATCGACGCGAACCGATCGAGCAGGTTGGCCACCGGCACGCGCACGCGCTCGAACCACAGCCGGCCGTTGTCGACGCCCGCTAGGCCGAGCTTGTGGCCGGAGTCGCCGGTGCGCACGCCCGGCACCGCGCCGCCATCCGGCCGCCGGATCGGCACCACGATCGCGTGCACGCCGTGGCGCTCGCCGGCGACCTCGAGCTGCGCGAACACCACCGCCCACCGCGCGTCGCGCGCCGCGCCGCCGATCCACTCCTTGCGCGCCGACTCGCCGGGCGTGTGGATCACCAGCTCGCGGGTCGCGGGATCGTAGACCGCGGTGGTCTCGAGATCCGCGACGTTCGAGCCGTGGCCGACCTCGCTCATCGCGAAGCAGCCGAGCTCGTCGAGCTGCGCGATCCCGGGCAGCCGGGAGTGGTGCCGCATCGTGCCGAGCGCCCAGACCGCCCCGCCGTACAGCCCGAACTGGACGCCGCACTTGACCAGCAGCGACAGATCGCCGTGGCCGAGCTCCTCGAACGCGGCGAGGAACGCCTGCAGATCGCCGTCGTGGGTGACGCCCGGAAACGCGAGCGCGCCGATCCCGGTGGCCGCCAGCTCGCCCAGCCACGCGCCGACCAGCGCGCGCATCTCGGGCACTGGCAGGCCGTACGCGCGTCGCTCCGGCGCGGCCAGGAACGCGCGGACCCGGGAGCGCACCTCGCGCTGGCTGCCGTCGAGCACCCCGGCGAGCGCGGCGACCTCCTCGGGAGACGAGGGCGCCTCCGCCGCGTGGGCCGGCGCGCGCGCCGCCGCGGCGTCCCCGGCGTAGATGCCGAGCGCCTCGCCGAGCGCGCGCGCCACCTGGTGCGCCTCCGGATCGACGTCGAGCGCGCCGGTCGCCCGGGCGATCGAGGCCCGGCCCTCGGCGTCGGTGGTGGCCGCGACCCGCGCGATCAGGGCGCGCAATCGCGCGAGCTCCTCCCGGCTGGGCGGCCGCGCCGGATCGATCCACGCCCGGATCGCCGCACGGGCCGCCGGGCGCAGCCACGGCTGGGCCCCGACCCGAGCGAGCACGTGCGCCCGCTCGGCGTCATCGAGATCCAGATCGCTCCACGCGACGTACAGCACGGGCGCGAACGGCCGGAGCTGAGGATCGTCGAGCGCGGCCACGCGGTCGGTCATGTCTGGAGTGTTCTCCCGGACGCTCCCGGCGACAAGCGAGCGCGATCGCGCGGCCGCGCGCGGAGCCCCTGCTAGAAATGCCCATGCGCGCTTCGCTCGCGACCACCGGTCTCGCCGCCTCGCTCGCCACCGCGTGTGGAGCGTCGCCACCTGCCCCGCCGCACAACGTCGCCACCGATACCGGCGGGACGTGGATCCACCGCCACCTCGCCACCGGTGCGATCCTGCGCGAGTCCAGCGTCGAGACCTACCGGCTGGTGCGCGACGGCGCGCTCGCGACCCTGACGGTCACCCGGCGAACCGCGCCGCACGGCCGCGAGTCGTTCCCCGCGGCGATCGAGGGCTGGCGCGACGACACCGAGACCGTCTACGCCGGCGCGGCGACCTCGCGCGATGGCGAGCTCGTGTTCTCGCTCGCCTCCGGAGCGCTGCGGCTCGAGCTACGGTGCACGCGCGAGTCCCAGCGGGTCTCGATCGCCTCCGCGGTGCGCACGCCGACGCCCGGCGAGACCGCCGAGTGCGGCGACACCGGCGCGTGGGCGCCGGCCGAGACCCTCCGGATCGAGGCGCTCGCGTGCCTGAACCAGCCCCCGGGCGGCGGCGGGCCGCCGGGGTTCGCGATGGTGTTCGGCGAGGCGCCGGGGATCGAGTGGCTGTTCATCAACGACGACTGCGTGATGCAGGGCGGCGGCCTGCGCGCGATCCCACCGGATGGATCGATCGCACGCGTCCGCGCCGCGCCCGCCGCGCAGCCGATGTGATCAGGCGCCGGCGAGCTTCTTCTTCAGCTCGCCGCTCGCGATCAGGTTCGACAGCTCGGCGCGCCCGCCGATCGCCTCGCCGGCGATGAACACCACCGGCAGCCGGAACCCGTTGCTGTCGCGCCGCACCGCCGCCTGGGCCGCCGGGTCCTCCTGGATGTTGGAGACCTGGTACGGCACCTTCTCGGCGTCGAGCATGTCGGTCAGCTTGGTCGCGTCGCGACGGGTCTTGTCCATGTGGTAGACGATGACCGGCGCGACGTCGGCCGCGGCCCGCGGCGCCGGCTTGCTCGCCACCGCGCCCACGTCGCCGCGCGCGGCGAACGCGTGGCGATCCGCGAGCTCGTCCGCGTCGGCGAGCGGCCGGCCGAGCGCGTCGTTGGCCTTGCGCGCGAGCTCCCCCAGCCGACCGGGAGCCCGGTCGAGCAGCGAGAACGCGCGAGCGCGCACCGAATCGAGTCGACGCGTCACGGGATCAATTCACCACGCGCAGGCTCTTGCGGCCGGCCGGCACCGGCGGACGCGCCTGGTCCTCGGGGTCGACCTCGGGCGCCACGGTGACGATGCTCTTCTTCTTGCGGGTCTTCTCCGCCGCCTTGCGCGCGACGTCGAGCAGCCGCACGTGCGCCGCCGCGTGCTCCTTCTCCGCCTTGCCGGTGACCGCGTTGACGATCCGGTTCTTCAGGTACGACAGCCGGTTCTTGCGCGCGCCGACTTCGTAGACGAGGTCCGCCGCGGTGCAGCCCGCCATGTGCGGCGCGCGGTGGAACGCGCTCGCCATCGACGGGTGCTTCACCAGGTACGCGCGGACCTCCTCGAGCGACATGCCCACGTCGGCGAGCGCCTTGTCGAGCTCCTTCTGCGCCAGCTGCTTGGCCTTGAACAGCTGCATCTGGACGCGGCTGTACACGTTGACCGCGCCATCGCCGTTGGTCTCGATCGGCAGGAAGATGCCCTGCGGGTACAGCTCGGTGATGAACGACTGGATGCCGTCGGACACCGACGAGGACGGCATGCATCCGAACGGCTTGACCGAGAGGGTCATGTTGACCTTCTGGTACGCGACGTTCTGGATCAGCTTGCCGACCTCCATGTGGCCTTCGCCGCCGCGCAGGTTGTTGTCGTAGAACGCGTGCGAGACCTCGGCGATCTCGTTCATGTCCGGCAGGTGGTAGTCGTAGAGCCCCATCCCGTTCGCGACGGTCTGGAACAGCCCGCGCAGCACCTTCTCGCCGGCCCACAGCGACGCCATCCGCTTGCGGACGTCGACGTTCTTGAGGCTGAACTTGGTGCCGCCCTCGGCCTTGGTCTCGTCGGCGCCGCGCAGCGTCGCGCGCTGCTCGGTGTCGTAGCGACCCTGCCAGACCATGTAGAGCAGCCACGCGGTGACCAGCTGGATGTCCGGCTCGGCGCCCTCGGCCTCGAGGAACCGCTGCAGGCCGTAGTTGCCGTCGCCCTCGGTGGTCATCGCCCAGAACTCGCCGATGATGCCGACGCGCGGCTTGGCGCGCAGGCGATCGACCTTCACCTTGCCGAGCTCGCGGCGCACCTTGAACAGCGCGACCGGCAGCGAGGTGTTGTTCTCGAACGCGTTCGCGATGATCCGCTTGCTGGTCTCGAGCGCGCGATCCGTGGCGCCCGCCTCGATCTCGTACGGACGGATCCGGTAGCCGAGCGCGTTCAGCACGTCGCCCACCAGGATCGCGCGGACCACGCCCCAGAAGAACGTCGGGTTCATCTCGAGGCCGACGCCCTCACCGGTCGCCTGCTTGAGGCCGCCGGTCTGCTGGAACAGCAGCACGCGGAACCCGTCGAAGCCAGAGTCGCGCAGCGCCTTGCGGTACTCGGTCACGTACGTGCCGAACCGGCACGGGCCACACGCGCCCGCGGTGACGAACACGTGGTTCTTGACGATCTCTTCCTTCGTCAGCCCGCGCTCGCGCAGGCCGTCGAGGTACTTCACCAGGTTGCCGACCGTGAAGTAGGTCGGGTTGCACTGGCCGCGGTTGCCGTACTCGCGCCCGAACTGGAGCGCGTCGTTGTCCGGCACGTCCATCGCCATGACCTTGTAGCCGATGCCGCGCAGCGCCGACTGGATGAACAGGTCGTGCGCCATCGTCAGGCCCGAGACCAGGATCGTGGTGTGCTCGCGCTGCTCGCGGGTGAACTGCCGCGGGACCTCGTCGAACCACTGCTTCGCGCTCTCGACCGGCAGGCCGAGCCGCTTGCGCTCCTCGATCTCGAACTTCTGGAGCTCCGCCTCGATCGCTTCGATCGAGGTCATGTCGAGGGACGTGCTGTTGTTGTCGTTGGTGGTGCTCATGGGGATTCCTCGTTGTCCTCGGAGTTCTCGAAGTTCGTGGGTTACTGCCGCATCACGTTGAGCGCGGTCGCGCGCTTGGCCTTCGGCCGGTTGGCGTCATCCGCCGCGCGCCACGCCGAGACCTGCTCGTCGAGCGCCTTGATCTCGCGATCCAGCTTGTCGTCGGTGCGGCCGACGCCGGCGAGCTTGGTCTGTAGCGTGCGCATCAGCTCGAGCTTCTTCTCGGTGACCGAGCGATCGAGCTCGACCTTCTTGACCGCCTGATCCTCGAGCTTCTCGCGCAGCAGCATCAGGGTGTGGGCGTAGGTCTTGACGCGGATCTTGATCGAGCCGCTCGGCTTGTTGGCGTCGATGTCGTGGAGCGCCGAGTACGCCTTGCCCGCGGACGCGATCACCGAGTCGATCAGGCCGTAGGTCGGCGCGTCGTGGCCGCACTTGAAGCTCGACAGGTCGAGGCACGCCAGGTTCGGGTGGCGCGCCGCGTACTTGGCCGCCCACACCTTCTGCACCGAGTTGGTCGAGTAGTTCTCCGGCCACACGTCCGAGACGTCGAGGCCGCTCTCGATGATCCCCTTGGCGAGATCCTCGGCGAACAGGTTCTTGATCGTCTCGGCGTCGCGCGGCAGCGACCGCTGCGACAGGATCGGATAGCCGAGCGCCTGGAACTCCTCGAGCACCGAGTGGTTGAGGCCCGGGTCGTTGTGGTACGGGCGGCCGAGCATCACGAGGGCGACGCGGTTCTCGCGGGTCACCTCGCCGAGGATCTCGCGGCCCTTCTTCTGCATCTCGTCCTCGAACGCGTCGAGCGCCTTGAACGCCTGGTCGATCGCGAAGTCGCTCTCGTCCTCGGTCATGCCGAGCAGCGGGCCCCACTCGGTGAACATCTGCTGCTTGCACATCAGCCGCTCGTTCAGCGTCACCGCGGTGTCGAGGTAGCTGATGCCGCGCTCGGCGAAGAAGTCGGTCTCCTTCGTGAAGGCCGCGCGGATCACCTTGGGCGTGCCGGACACGACCGGGCAGCTCGCGGTGTCCATCTGGTTGACGATGAACGTCGGGATGTGGGTGATCGACGGGAAGAAGACGTAGTTGAGCGGCTTCTTCTCGTGGTGCTTGAACAGCAGGTTGTGGATGTGCGCCTGGCACACCTTCGACGGGTAGCAGGGGTCGACCGAGCCGTACTTGCAGCCGGCCTGCCACAGCTCCTCGGTGGTCTCGTCGGAGAACACCACGTTGCGAGTGTCCACGCCGAGCGCCTCGAAGTACGTGCGCCAGAACGGGCCCGTCGAGTAGATGTTGAGCACGCGCGGGATGCCGATCCGGACTTCCTTGCGCTTGGCCCAGTTCTCGGCCGAGGAGCGCTGGAACGGCCGCTGGATCGGCTTGTGGCGGACCGCGCCGAGCAGCGTGCGCTTGACCACCACGTCGTCGATCGGCTTGCCGTGCTCCGGCATCGGCGCCGGCTCGAAGAAGCTCTTGAACGCGAGCTTGGCCTCGTAGTCGACCAGGTTCGGGTACTTCTTCATCCGCTGCTGGCGCTCCTTGTTGAGCT
The DNA here is from genome assembly GCA_051952595.1 of Kofleriaceae bacterium. GTDB lineage: Bacteria > Myxococcota_A > Polyangia > Haliangiales > Haliangiaceae > JABFXX01. The sequence continues at coordinate 9,562 of JBQCJR010000196.1, read as the reverse complement.
TCTTCAGCGCGTCCATGTTCTCGACGGTGCCCTTCTCGCACGAGAACCCGGAGATGTAGCGGGCGGTCTTGCCGTCGAGCGTCTTGGTATCGATGAAGGTGCGCGAGCAGTTGTTCGGGCAGAAGTTGCAGCGCGTCTCCTCGTTGTTGATCGAGACGTACTCGATCTCGATCGCCTGATCGAGCCCGACGAAGGTCGAGGTCGCGCGGCGGCGCACCACGCGCAGCGCCTCGAACGCGGCGCCGATCGCGCCGGCCTCGCCGCAGTGCGGGTGGAGGTAGACCTCGGCGTTCGGGACGCGCTTCTCGATGTAATCGACCTGCGCCTTGAGCGCGGCCACGTTCTTCTGGGTGCCGCCCTGCAGCACGAACACGCGGCCGAGCTCGCTCATGCGCGGGATCTGCACGACGTACTGCCACACGTTCTTCGGCAGCACGAGCGCGAGCCCGGCGAGCAGCTCCTCGCGCGAGTAGCCTTCCTTCTGGAAGTTCACGCGGTCCGAGTCGAGGAACACCGCGCAGCCGTAGCTGAACTTCGGCGCCAGCCGGGCCTCGAACGCGACCTCGGCGTACTGCTTGACCGGCAGACCGAACTGGTCGGCCATCGCCTGCAGCAGCATGCCGTTGCCGGCCGAGCAGCTGTTCGAGAGCCGGAAGTTCTTCACGTCGCCGTTCTGCATGAACATCACCTTGATGTCCTGCCCGCCGATGTCGCAGATCACGTCGACCGCGGGGAACCACCGCTTGGCCGACATCATGTGCGCGACGGTCTCGACGATGTTCGCGTCCGCGCCGAGCGACTTCTCGAGCACGTCGCCGGCGTAGCCGGTCACGCCGAAGCCGGTCACCTCGAGCGTCGCGCCCTGGTCCGTCGCCCACTGGCGCATCTCGGTGAACATGTCCTTCATGTCCTGGATCGGGTTGCCCTTCGAGAGGGTGTAGACCTTCTTCAGGATGTTCTCGTTCTCGTCGATGAACACGCACTTCGACGACGTCGAGCCGCCGTCGAGACCGATCACGCCGCGGTACGTCTTGCCCGCCTCGAGCTGCGCGTCGTCGTAGTCCGGCGTCTTGTACTTCTCGACGAACGCGTCGCGCTGGACCGGCGTCTCGACGAGGCCCGGGCCGGCCGACTCGCCGAGCTTGGCCTTGCGGCCGTGGTTGATGAACTCCTCGAGCGGATCGAGCCCGCGGTAGCGGCCGACCGTCTCCGGCTCGTAGAGGCCGAACAGCACCGCGCCGTACGCGGCGTAGAGGTCGGAGTTCTTCGGGACGAAGATCAGCTCCTCGATCGGAACCGTCTTATCGTACTCGTAGCCGCGCTCCGCCCACGCCTCGGGGATGCGCAGCCGCCAGCACTGCTGGAGGAACGGCAGGTAGGTGTTCGGGCCGCCGAGCAGCAGCACCTTCGACTTCAGCGTGTTGCCGCGGGTGAGCACCGCGAGGTTCTGGCTGACGATCGCGTCCGCCAGCGAGTTCATGATCTCGTTGCGCGGGATGCCGCTCTTGACGAGGTTGACGATGTCCGTCTCGGCGAACACGCCGCACTTCGCGGCGACGTGGTGGAGCTTGCTCGGATCGAAGACCAGCCCCGGCACCTCCTCGCGCGGCATGCCGACCTTGAGCACGCACTTGTCGATCGTGGCGCCGGTGCCCGACGCGCACTTGTCGTTCATCGACGTCTGCGCCGTCTTGTCGCCGGTCTCGTTGTTCTGCTTGAACATGATGATCTTGGCGTCCTGACCGCCAAGCTCGATCACGCTGCCCACGTCGGGGTGGAGCTTCTCCACCGCCATCGTCACCGCGTTCACTTCCTGCACGAACTTCGCGCCGATCTGCGGCGCGATCGGGCTACCGCCCGAGCCCGTGATGAACACGCGGATCTGGTCGTTGCTCAGCGTCGGGAACGCGGCGTGGATCTCGCGCAGCATGTCGCGCGTCATCTCCGGCTGCCGCGTCTCGTGACGCAGGTACTTCGACCACAGGATCTCCTTCGTCTGCGGATCGACGACCGTCATCTTCACGGTCGTCGAGCCGACATCGATTCCGATCACGACGTTTTCTGGGGTGTTCGACATGGTGCTCCTGCCGTCAGTGCGAGCCAGAGGGAGAGCTAGACTGACGCGTCAGTCTAGGACTAGAATGACACGTCAGTCCAGTCCTAAGTGCTGGCAACGTCAGATCTCTTGAGTGCGCAGCTTCGTTCGCGGCACTCCGTAGCCGACCTTACGAACGGATCATCGAGCGCGTAACGAGCAACGCACTGACCCTCACCCTTACGCGAGGGTTCAGGCGAGTGTTGTCGCGATCATCCGGACGAACACGCCGATCAGGGTCGCCGGGTCGAACGGCGGCGACGGCACCGCGCGCTCGGCGAACGCACACACCGCGCCATCGATCCCGTGCACGATCGCAAACGCCGTCACCGCGGGATCGCGCACCGCGGGAAACCGCGCGCGGATCGTCGCGGCGACCAGCTCGACCAGCTGGTCGAGCGCGCGCGCGAGCTGATCGTCGACGCCGGCGAAGTTGCGGAGCTGGCGCAGGTGGCAATGGATGCGCGCCTGGGCCTGCCACGCCTCGACCATCGCCGCGCCGATGTGCTCGAGCAGCTCGACGAGCGGCCGGTCTCCGTGCGCCGCCGCGGCGGCCACCACGCCGGCGCGGATCGCCCCGGCGTAGCGATCGATCAGCGCCGCGACGATCGCCTCCTTGTTCGGGAAGTACTGGTAGATCGAACCGATGCTGACGCCCGCCACCTCGGCGATCCGGTTGGTCGTCAGGCCTCGCACGCCGTCGCGCTCGAGCACGCGCTCCGCCGCGCCGATCACGGCCTCGACGGTGACCGTCGCGCGCGACTGACGAGGCGCCCGCGGGATCGGGGCGCGCCTCGCACGCGGCCTGCCCCGCCGGCCCGTTCCCGCGATCCGCGACGCCATCGCGCGAGTGGTATCGCATCTCGAGCTTCCGCGCGACCGCCGCTGCATTGTTCAGCGATTCCACACAGTTTCGCGCGTTCGGGCCGCGAGTATTCGGCGCGTCGGCGCGGTGGTACTCGAGGCGCGATGAAAAAGCTCGTTCCTGCACTCGCCCTCCTGGCGGTGCTCGTGGCGTTCCGCGCCGCACGCGCCGACGATGACGATGGCCCGCCCCCCTGGGGCAAGCCGCCAGCCGGCGCCTCCTCCGCCGCCTGGCGCGCCTCGCGCGCGTGGATGAAGGCGCTGCACCAGGGCAAGTCCACCACGCTCGCCGAGCTCAGCAGCGATGGCCTGAGCGTGCGGCTCGTGTTCGGCGAGCGCGAGGCCCGCGCGTCGCTGCCGCGAACCTGCCGCAAGCTCGACGGCACGATCCTGCGGACGCGCGCGCAGATGCGGACGCTCGTGCGCTGCTTCCAGCCCCGCGCCCCCGGCGAGACCGCGGGCGCACGCGCCGGCGCGGGCGGGCTGCTGATCTGGCAGGACGAGGGCGACACCGACGGCGACCCGGATGACTTCGAGCTCACGCTCGAGGAGGTCGGCGGCAAGTGGAACGTCCGCGCGCTCACCGTCCAGGTCACCAGCTTCGGAGACGAGCCATGAAGGCCGCCCTCGTGCTCCTGCTCGCCGCCGCGGCGTGCGGCCGCGAGGCCCCCGCGCCGGCGCCCCACGCGAAGGCCGCCGCCGAGCCCGCCAGCACGGCGCCCGGCTCGGCCGCGACAGCCGGCTCGGCGGCAGCGCCCGGCTCGGCGGCGGCACCCGGCTCGGCTGCAGCGCCCTCGACAACCGGCTCGGCCGCCGCGCCCGGCTCGGCCGCGGCACCCGGCTCGGCCGCGGCGTCCAGCTCGGCCGCGGCACCCGGCTCGGCTGCACCGGGCTCGGCCGCCGCGCCCGCAACGCCCCTCGCCCGCGAAGCCATCAAGGCTCGCGAGGCCCAGCTGAACGCCGCCACGTCCCGCGAGCGCGATGCCGCAACGCTGATCGATCCAGCGCGCGGCGTGTACTCCGCGTCGCTGTCCGGCAAGCGCGAGCACCTGTGCGGGGGCGCCGCGGTCCGCGCCGCGCGGGAGTTCTTCGCCGACACCTCCGTGTACCGCGAGGCCAACGAGAGCTGGCTCATCCTATGGTCCTGTGGCGACGAGAACTGCGAGCTCGAGCCCCAGGAGCCAGCCAACGAGTATCGCGTGTTGTGGACTGCCGAGGGCAAAGTCTCCGCCCTGCTCTTCGGCGAGTTCGACAGCAAGTACAGCCTCCACGCCGAGAAGATCGAGGCGTTCCTGGCCGACATCGCCGCCGCGCCTGCCAAGGCCCGTTGCCCCTGAGCCGTCGACATGCCGCCGCGGACAACGCGAAGGCCGCCGCCGTACCCGCCAGCGCGGCGCCCGACTCCGCCGTGACGCCCGGCTCCGCCGCGACGCCAAGCTCCGCCGCGGCGCCAAGCTCCGGCTCCGCCGCGAAGCCAAGCTCCGCAGCGACGCCAAGCTCCGGCTCCGCCGCGACGCCCGGTTCCGCGGCGTCGCCCGCGACTCCCGCGGTTCGCTTCGAGCTGCTGACCGACCTCGAGGCCCGCAAACTCGATGTGGCAACGCTGATCGATCCTGCGCGTGGCATCTACTCCGCGTCGCTGTACGGCAAGCGCGCGGCGCTCTGCGGGGCCGCCGCGGAGCGCGCCGCGCGGAAGTTCTTCGTCACGACCGCCAAGTACCGCGTGGCCCACGGCGACGACATCGTGTGGCTCTGCGACGACAACTCCTGCTCGCTCACGAACGCGGACACCCCCGACGAGCTCCGCGTGGATTGGACCTCGGATGGGTACCTCTCCGCCCTGCTCGAAGGCCAGTTCGCCGCCGACGGGAAGGACGCGGAGAAGATCGAGAAGTTCCTGGACCAGATCGCCGCCGCACCTGCCAAGGCCCACTGCCCCTAGGCCGCCGCGAAGGCGCTGGCCATCGCGAACCGGACATCACGACGGCGCTACTTCAACACGCCGCGCAGCGCGACCATGAGCAGCTCGCTCACCACCTCGTCGACCTTGATCGACTCGCCCTCGCGCACGACCAGCTCGATCACGCCGCGGATCAGCCCGAGCATCGCCGCCGCGACCAGCGCCGGCTTGCACGGGCGGAGCAGCCCGATCTCCATGCCGCTCTCGAGCGCGCGGCGCAGCAGGTCGCGGACCTCGGCGTAGAACTGGTCGAGGCGCGCGCTGGCCTCGGCGTCGGGCGTGTGGCCGGCCGAGAGCAGCAGCATCGCGAGCGGGCGATCGCTGACGATGTACTCGAGCGTCGCGATCACCTGATCGCGCAGCTGGACCTGCGGCGCCGGCACGCCGGGATCGTCGACCTCGATCCGGTGGATCCGGGCGCGCAGATCCGAGAGCGCCTGGTCGAGGATCGACGCGAACACCGCCGACTTGCTCTCGAAGTACAGGTAGAACGTCCCGCGCGCGATGTCGGCGCGCTCGATGATCGCGTTGATCGAGGCGCCGTGGTAGCCGGCCTCGGAGAACACCGACTTGGCGGCGGTGATGATCTGCCGGCGGCGCTCCAGCTTGGCGCGATCGCCGCCGCCGAGATCCGTGGGCGTCGAGACCACTAGCCCCCCCGCCGCGACTGGTACGCCAGGATCGCGCGCTCCATGCCGGAGTACATCTTGCGGTAGCTGAGCCGGCTATCCGCGATCCGGCCCTCCTCGCAGTGCCGCGCGATCTCCGCCTCGAGCGCGCGCGCGAACGGCTCGCTGTCGGCGTACAGGTTGATCTCGTCGTACACGCCGTGCGACAGCGACGTGAAGTTCGCGGATCCGACGTCGGCGTAGCGGTGATCGATCACCACCACCTTCGAGTGGACCATGCGCGGCAGCAGCACGATCGTCAGGTTCTCGGGCGCCCCGGTCAGCCGGATCAGCGCGTCGCACGTGGCGCGATTGATGTTCGCGAGCACGTCGGCCTGGTCCGCGGTGACCAGCTTGACCTGGATCCCGCGCTGCACGGCGCGCGCGAGCGCGGCGGTGAACCGGTTGTCGCCGAGGTACGCCATCTCGACGGTCAGCGAGACCTGCGCCGCATCGATCAGCGCGAGCCGGTGGCTGATCATCGGGCAGCTCTTCTTGCGGTGCGCCTCCCGGCTGTGGACCAGGAAGTCGAGCCCGCGCGACGGATCGAACTCGTCGAGGCCGGCCATCCGCTCGCGCAGCCGCTCGACGTGCTCGGCGCCCTCCGCCTCGACCATCACGTCCACCCAATCGTGGCGATGGTTGTCGCCGATGCCCATCGAGCCGAGCATCAGGTACCGATCGTCGACGATGTAGACCTTGCTGTGATCGAACCGCTTGCGCTGGTGCTCGACCCGGATGTTGGGGTGCGCGAGCACCCGCTCCGACAGCTCGTTGGGCCGCTGCTTGAACGACCCGGGAGCGCGATAGACCGCGCCGAGGAACCACGCCTGGAATCCGCGGATCGCGTCGACCCGCTTGTGGAAGAAGCTCTGCTTGTTGCCGCCGGTGTACTCGTAGACGGCCGCGATCTTGTCCTTGTGGATCGTGACCTTCGCGCCGCGATCCGCGGCCGAAAGCACCGCCTCGCCGAGGATGTTGCCGGCCTCGTCGTCGCGCCACAGGAACGCCCGGATCTCCACCGAGCGCTCGGCGCGGCGAATCCGCTCCACGATCGCCTGGAACGCGACATCTCCCGATCCGAGCACGCGCAGCGCGCCGCCATCGAACTGGTTCGAGGCCTCGCCGAGGGGGGCCGGGAGCCCGACCGGCAGCATCTGCCGGATCCGGCGCGCCCTCCGCCTGCCCGCGAACAGGGGTCGTCGACGAGGGTTACGGCGCGCCATGGAGAAGCATACGGGTAACCCAGCTCCGCCGATCGGTCAATCGACACCGGTGCGTGCCAGCCGCATCCCCCGCCGTACCCCTACGTACCCGCCCTCCGGCCGACCCGTGGGGCCATGCGCGTTCCCGTGACTGCGAAAGTTCACTGGCTCGTCGCGTCGGGCGTCTTGGTGCTCGGCTGCGGCGACAACCACCCCGAGCCCGAGCCCCCGCTGGTCCACATCTCCGGTCGCGTGACCGGACTCGCCGGCAGCGGCCTGGTCCTCACCACCCAGCACGGCGAGCTCATGGCGATCCCCGCCGATGGCCGGTTCACCGTGCCCGGCGAGCACGCCGCCGGCTCGGTCTACGCGATCTCGGTGAAGACGCAACCCACCTCGCCCTCCCAGGTGTGCAAGGTGCTCAACGGCCGCGGCAACGCCCGCCAGTCGATCGACGACATCGTGGTGTCGTGTGCGACCTCGCGGTTCGTGGTCGGCGGCACGGTCACCGGCCTCGCCGGCCGCGGCCTGGTGCTCCAGAACCATGGCCGCGACAACGTCGCGATCACCGCCGATGGCAGCTTCGCGTTCGCGACGCCGGTCCCGAGCGGCGAGACCTTCGAGGTCACCGTGCTGGCGCAGCCCACCGAGGCGACCCAGGTGTGCACCGTCGGCCACGGCAGCGGCGATGTCATCGACGCCGCGATCGATCGCGTCGAGATCACCTGCGTCACCAGCCGGTTCCCGGTCGGCGGCACGGTCACCGGCCTCGCGGGCGCGGGCCTCGTGCTCCGCAACGGCGACGACCTGCTGCCGGTCGCCGCGGATGGCAGCTTCGTGTTCCCGACCGCGGTCGCGAGCGCCGCGCCGTTCGAGATCTCCGTCGCGAGCCAGCCCACCAGCCCGTCGCAGACCTGCACGGTCGGCGGCGGCAGCGGCCTGGTCGGCGGCGGCGCCGTGTCGAGCGCGACCATCAACTGCGTGACCGATCGGTTCCTGGTCGGCGGCACGGTCACCGGGCTCGCCGGCACGCTGATCGTCCACAACCACGGCGGCGATCCGCTGTCGCTGACCGCCAACGGCACGTTCGCGTTCCCGTCGACGATCGAGAGCGGCACCACGTACGACGTGACGATCCACGCCCAGCCCGGCGCGCCGTCGCAGACCTGCACGATCGCACACGGCACCGGCACCGCGACCGACGCCGACATCGCGAGCATCGAGATCGCGTGCCAGACCAACCGGTTCGCGATCCGCGGCACGCTCACCGGCCTCGCCGCCGGCAACTCGCTCGTCGTGCGCCAGGGCAGCGACGAGCGCACCCTGTCCACCGACGGCCCGTTCGCGTTCGACGTCGCCGTCGAGAGCGGCCAGCCGTACGAGGTCGCGATCGCCGGTCAGCCGAGCGCGCCGATCGCCCAGGCGTGCACCGTGGCGCGCGGCGCCGGCCTGGTCGGCGCTGCCGACGTGACCGACGTCGAGATCGCGTGCGAGACCCGCTGGTTCGCGGTGGCCGGCACGGTGACCGGCACCGCGGGCCCCGGGCTGTCGCTCCAGCTCGGTGGCGGCGAGCCGCTCGCGATCGAAGGCGACGGCCCGTTCGCGTTCGCGACGTCGATCCCCAGCGGCTCGCCGTACGTGGTCACCGTCGCCAGCCACCCCGAGCACCAGTTCTGCACCGTCGCCCACGCCACCGGCACGATCGGCGCCGCCGACGCCGCCGTCGAGGTCACGTGCGCGGACGTCCACGCGTCGTGCGCCGAGATCAAGGCGCTCGCGCCCGACGCGCCGAGCGGCCACTACCTGGTCGATCCGGACGGCCCCGGCCCCGCCGCCTCGTTCGAGGCCTACTGCGACATGACCACCCACGGCGGCGGCTGGACCAACCTCGACTTCGCGAACCACCGCGTGCTGCTCGCCAACGGCCTGTTCGTGAGCTGCTCGCTCGGCCTCACCGTCACGCCGACCGCGGTGCGCTGCGAGATGCCGTACTTCGACGACGAGAAGACGATGCCGCTGTACCACTTCCGGTGCGACGGCAACGACACCAGCGCCGGCTACCTCCTCGACTGGATCGCCCCGCGGATCGGCCACCAGGCGTCGCCCGCGCTCGGGTTCTCCACGCTCATCCAGCGCTACGGCACGCGCAACGTGAACAGCGACGGCGAGCACGAGTACTGCTACATCGACGGCGAGGTCGTGCCGTGGGACGACGCCCGGTGCGCCCCGTACAACACGGCCGGCAACGGCTCGTGTGTCCCGCACTTCTTCGAGCTCTCGCTCGCCGGCCCGGTGTGACCAACGCGCCGTAGCTACGGGCTCGGCGGCGCACAGGCCTCGCCCCGCCCGAGCTGGCGCAGCGCTCGACACCGGAGCTCGCGCGCCTCGGTCGCGAGGCCGTGCGAGGGCCACTCGCGCGCCATCTGGTCCGCGAGCTCGATCGCTCGCTCCGGCGAGGCGCGCGGCCCGAGCTCGATCCGGATCGCCTCGACCAGCGCGATCGGCGACCAGGTCGGATCGTGCGCCTCGACGAGCGCGAGGCACTCCGCGAGCGCCTCCGCCAGCTTGTTCTGCGCGCGCAGCAAGCGCGCGATTCGCCACCGCTCGACGAGGCTCGGCGAGGCGACCGCCGGCGCGCGACCGTCCTGCGCGTCGACGCTCGGTGGCTTGCTGGGATGCGAGACCACGGCCTCCACGGTGCCCGCCGCGGCACCATCGCCGGGCTCCGCGTCCGGCCCCGCGCCGGCATCGCGCAGGCGCATCGCCGGCT
>JBQCJR010000195.1:0-8101 GCA_051952595.1 Kofleriaceae bacterium | reverse complement strand
CGCGAACGGGCCGAGCATGGATCCGCTGCTCGCGATCTGGAACCGCCCGGCGCTGCTCCAGCTCGCGGCGATGCTGGTCTCGGCGTCGCACCGCTCGAAGCTGCCGCTCAGCGTGGTGGTGCTCGACGTGCTCGATCTCGGCGCGATCAATCACCGCCACGGCCTCGACACCGGCGATCGCGTGCTGCGCCGGATCGCCGATGCGCTGCGCGCGACTGTGCGCACCGAGGACGTGGTCGGCCGGTGGGCCGGCGACAAGATCGCGGTGGTGCTCCACGGCACCGCGATCGATGGTGCGCAGCGCGTCGCCGAGCGGCTGCAGGCAGCGCTCACCGCGCGCCCGCTCGAGCTGGCGAGCGGCGGCGCGCTCGCGATCCCGGTGACCGTCGGGATCGCCGCGCTCCAGCCCAACGAGGACGCGGGCCAGCTGGTGTCGCGCGCCGCGTGGGCGGCGAAGAAGGCACACGACGTCGGCCAGTTCGGCGGGATCTCGATCGCCGGCAACTCGACCGGCCCGCAGCCGCGGCTGTCCCAGCAGATCGATCTCGGCGAGGACCTGCGCGCCACGCTCGGCGGCACCTACCGGCTGCTCCACGAGATCAGCCGCGGCGGCATGGGCGTGGTGTATCGCGCCGAGGACCTCGCGCTCGAGCGCCCGGTCGCGATCAAGATGTTGCGCCCGGACCTCGCCGAGGATCGCGCGTTCGTGGAGCACCTGCGCGGCGAGGCCGCGATGCTCGCCAAGCTCCAGCACCCGAACCTGGTCCAGATCTACAACTTCGGCCAGACCGGCGGCGACTCGTACTTCGTGATGGAGCTGGTCGAGGGCGAGGGGATCCAGCAGGCGATCGATCGCCACTGCATCGAGGGCACCACGATGCAGGTCACCGAGATCGTGGCGGTGATCGACCAGGTCGCCTCGGCGCTCGACGCGCTCCACGATCGCGGGATCGTCCACCGCGACGTCAAGCCGGCGAACGTGATCCGCGATCCGTTCCGCAGCCGCAGCGTGCTGGTCGACGTGGGGATCGCGCGGCGCTACGGCCAGTTCGTCGAGTCCGCGGGCACGCCGGGCTACGTCGCGCCCGAGGTGATCGCCGGCCAGGAGGCGAGCCCACGCGCCGACGTGTACGGCCTCGCCGCCACCGCGTACACGATGCTGACCCTGACCTCGCCGTGGGGCGACGGCGAGATCCCGAACCTGCTCGCGCTGCAGTGCAGCGACACGGCGCTGCGCCCACCTTCGGCGGTGTTCTCCGAGCTGGCGCCGGTCGATGGCCTGCTGATGCGCGCGCTATCCAAGGATCCGGCGCATCGGCCGGCGTCGGCCGGCGCGTTCGCGCGTGCGCTCGCGACCGCGCTCTCGGTGCTGACCCCGGTGCCCAAGCCCGAGCCGTCGCGGTGGGTGGGCAACACGATCATGCCGAGCCGCGCGGCCTCGATCGCGAAGACCCGCGGCGTGGTGTTCCGCTCGGTGGCGCGCGCCGTGGGCATCCGCGACGCCGAGCGGCTGCGCGACGCGATCGGCGACGAGTACCCGGACATCGCGCGCGCGCTCACCGACAGCGCGCCGCTCGCGTGGGTGCCGACCGAGCTGTTCACCAAGCTGCTCGCGATCGCCCCCGAGCACGTCGGCCGCGATCGGACTCGGCTCGCCCGCGACATCGGCCGCGCGAGCGTGCGCGTGTCGTTCCGCCGGTTCTTCCCGGCGAGCACCGCGACCCTGGTCCCCGAGCGCACGCTATCCGCGGTGCGCAACGTGTGGAGCCGCTACCAGAGCTGGGGCAACGTCTCGAGCATGCCGGTCCACGCGACCGAGACCGTCGTGCGGATCGCCGAGACCCCGCGCGATCCCGAGCTGTGCGTGTGGGCGAGCGGCATGCTCGAGCAGCTGGTGATCCTGTCGGGCGGCCGCGGCCCGCGCGTCGATCACGAGGCGTGCGAGGCGCGCGGCGACGACGCGTGCCTGTACCGGGTGATCTGGGAGCGGGCGGACTGAGCGCGGCAGCCCGGCGCCTAGAACAGCGCCGTCTCGATCAGGAACGCGAGCTCCTTGGGCAGCTGCTCGAGGCCATTGGCCTTGGACAGAAAGCCATCGGCCTCGCAGTCGCGCGCGATCTCGGCCAGCTCGTCGTGGGCCACCGCCGAGAACAGGACCACGGGCACGTGGGCGGTCTCGTAGCTCGACTTGAGCACCCGGCACAGCTCGTTGCCGGTCATGCCGGGCATGTCCACGTCGGTCAGGATCACGTCGGGGCGCCAGGCGCCGAGCATGCTGCCGAGCTCCTGGACCTCGGTCGAGGTGCGCACCTCGTAGCCGGCGCGCTCGAGCACGGCGGCAGCGAAGTGGAGGCTGATCTCGCTATCGTCGATGAGCAGGACCTTGCGTCGAGACAGCGACATCTGAGGCGGCACGATAGCACGCGCGCGGATCAGAACGTCAGCACCACCACGCCACCGAGTGTGAGTCCACCCCCGGCGGCGGCGGCGGCCAGGCCGTACGACGGCCGTTCGTCCTGCAGGAAGTAGGCGGCGGTCCCGGCGGCGGCGGCGGCCAGGCCGACCAGGGTCAGCGCCAGGCCGACCCGCCGGCCGTGGCGCTGCTCGGCGACGAGCTTGCGCTGCACGGCGCCGACGGCGAGGTCGATCGCGGCGCCCTGGGCGGCGGCCTCGTCGGGCAGGACGTCGGGGAGCGAGCTGACGAGCTTGACCGAGGCCAGGGTCGCCGCACCCATCGCCTCGTTCATGGTGCACACGTCGCACCGGTCGGACTCCTGTGCGAGGACGCGGCCGGTGTCGGTGCGCGCCAGCGTCACCACGTAGCCGAAGCTCGTACCCGAGCCGGTCAGCGCGGCGAGCAGCACCACCTCGGCTCCGGTCTGCACCTTCACCTCGTGCAGGCACTTGCCGACCACGCAGCCCTCCGCCCACTTGGTGGAGGCGGCGAGCCGCGAGCGCAGGCTCGCGCGCGACACCAGCCAGTAGTGGCTGGTATCGAGCTGCGACTCGATGTCGCGCTCGAAGTTGCGCGCCATCTCGGGCGTGGGCCCCTGGACGTCGAGGATCGCGACGATCCGTCGGGTGGGGCGGGGCGATCCATTCGCGACCGTCGCCTCGGCGCGCGCGATCTGGGCGGAGCCGGTGGCGGCGAGCAGCGCGAGCGCGAGCGCGGGCGCGGTAGAGCGGGCCGTCACGCGCGGATCACGCTTCATCGACCTGACCGATGAACTGCTTCATCAGCCCGTCGATCATGAGGTTGCGATCGGTGACCGGGTACTTCCCGTCGCGCCATCCGGACTGCACCTCTTCGTACCGCTTCTGGGTGTCGGCGATCAACGTCTTGTACAAGCCGACCTTCTTCACGATGTCCTTCTGGTTGCGAACGAAGTACGACACCATCGACGCGCCGGCCGCGACGGTCAACACCAGGCCGAGCGGCCCGCCGAGCGCGTACTTGAGGCCGACCCGCAGCGCGACGGCGAGGCCGGCGCCGATCGCGACCTTCTTGGCGCCGGAGCCGTCGACGACCGAGTCCTTGGCCATCGCGAGCGGCGTCGAGCCGGACGCGATCAACAGCGCGATGAAGTTGCCCTTGCGGGTGGTCCAGCCGCGGTCGTAGTACTCGCGAATCGCCTGCTTGAGGAACCGATCGAAGGCGGTGTAGATGCCCTCGGTGCTGATCGCGGTGTCCTTCGAAGCCTCGGCCACGTCCGGACCATAGCTCAAGATCGCGCGCCGCGCGCCGGCGCGGGACGGCCTGGCATCCTGGTTTGACACCGCTCACCGGGTCGCACAGATTCGAGGCTATGCACGGGACGCGGATTGGCCTCGCTCTGCTCGTCGTGGTCGCCGCCGGTCGGGTGGCGCATGCCGATCTCGCAACCGGTCGCGACAAGCTGATCGCGGGCGACTACAAGACCGCGAAGGCCGAGCTCGACAAGGTCACCGGCAAGGATCGCCCGGTGGCCCGGCTGCTCTTGGCCCGGGCTCAGCTCGCGACGGGCGACCTGGCGGCGGCGGAGTCGATCCTGGGGGCGCTGGCCCAGGGCAAGGACGCGGCGGCGGTCGAGGCGCGGCTGGTGCTCGCGGACCTCCGCCAGGAGACCGGCCGCACCGCCGAGGCGCGCAAGGATCTCGAGCAGCTCTACAAGGACCGGCCGGACGATCGCGCGGTGCGAACGGCGCTCGCCCTGGTGCGCCGGGCCCAGGGCGACGTGGCCGGCGCCAAGGCGCTGTTCGACACCACGATCCGCGAGTCGGACGCGAACAAGCTGGATCTCGACGACCCGGCGCAGATGTACCAGCTGGCGATCTCGGCGCGCTACACCGAGAACTTCCAGCTCTCGAACGACGCGTTCCGCGAGGCGCTCAAGCAGGGGCCGCAGCTGACCGACGTCGGCGTGGCGTGGGCGGACCTGTTCTCGCAGAAGTACGCGTCGGGGTACGCCGAGCAGACGCTCGAGGAGGTCTTCAAGGTCAACCCGAACCATCCGGAGGCCCACGCCGCGATGGCCGAGGTGATCCTCGAGACCCGCTACGATCTTGCGGCGGTGCGCCACCACCTCAAGGCCGCGCTGGACGTCAACCCGAAGAACCAGCGCGCGCTCAAGGCCCGCGCCTCGATCGAGATCGATCAGAACCGGTGGGACGAGGCGCTGAAGTCGCTCGACGCGGTGCTCGCGGTGAACAAGGAGGACGTCGAGGCGATCGCGATGAAGGCGACGATCGCGTGGCTGCGCGACGACACGGCGCAGTACGAGGCGGAGCGCAAGCGCGCGTTCGCGATCAACCCGGCGTACGCGCAGCTGTACCGGATCGTGGCGCGCTCGGCGGTGCGCGAGCACCGCTACGTCGAGGCGGTGGAGCTGGAGAAGGAGGCGGTCAAGCTCAAGCCGGACTTCTACGAGGCGATGGCGGGCGCGGGCATGGGCTACCTGCGGCTCGGGATGGAGAAGGAGGGGATCGAGTGGATCGACAAGTCGTGGGTGGGGGACCAGTACAACGCGCGCACCGCGAACACCCGCCGGCTGTTCCGCGACACGATCCCGAAGGAGTACACGGTCTCGACGACCAAGAGCTTCCGGATCCGCTACCACAACGAGGAGAAGCCGGTGTTCTCGCGGTTCCTCGAGCCGACGATGGAGAAGGCGTTCGCGGACATGGTCCGCCGCTACGGCTTCGCGCCGAAGACGCCGATCACGCTCGAGCTGTACGCGGATCGCACCGACTACGGCATCCGCACCGTCGGGCTGCCGGACATCGGCGCGCTCGGGGTCTGCTTCGGTCAGGTGATCACGGCGATGTCGCCGGCGAACGGCGACATCAACTGGGGCATGGTGATGTGGCACGAGCTGGCGCACGTGTTCGCGATCCAGCTATCGAGCTCGCGGGTGCCGCGGTGGTTCACCGAGGGGCTCTCGGAGTACGAGACGTTGATCGCGCGGCCGGAGTGGCGGCGCGAGAACGACAACGACCTCTACGGCGCGATGCTCAACGGCACGCTGCCCTCGATCGGCGCGCTCAACTCGGAGTTCGTGCAACCGGACCAGAACGCGGTGGTGGTCGCGTACTACCAGTCGGCGGTCACGATCGAGTACCTGGTCCAGACCTACGGGTTCCCCAAGATCGTCGAGGCGCTCAAGCTGTACGGCAAGGGCAAGGAGACGCCGGAGGTGCTGCGCGCGATCACCGGCAAGACGATCGCGCAGCTGGACACGGACTTCCGCAAGTACCTCGCGGTGCGGCTCGCGCCGTACGCGGGCACGTTCAAGCTGCCGACCCGCGGGTTCGATGACGTGACCAAGCTCGAGATCTCCGCCGACGCCGCGCCCAAGGACGCCAAGGCGCGCGCGCACGTCGCGCTTGGCCACTACTACGCGGGTGATCCGGGCAAGGCGACCGCCGCCGCGACCGCCGCGATGGCGCTCGATCCGAAGCAGCCGATCGCGCGCTACATCCTGGCCGAGGTCGCGGTGCACAAGGGCGACGCGGCGAACGCGCGGCAGCTGTTCCGCGGCCTCGCCGCCGAGGGCTTCGACAGCGCGGACCTGCGCGCCCGGCTCGCCCAGCTCGCGGCCGCGGATCGCGACACCGCGGAGGTGGAGCGCCAGCTGTGCGCGGCCAAGAAGCTCGATCCCGAGCGCAGCTACGCGTACCAGGAGCTGGCGCAGCTCTACGAGAAGGCCGGCGATCTGCCGCGCGCGCTCGCCGAGCTCGAGCACTACGCGATGCTCGAGCAGATGGAGGTCGCGCCGCTCAAGAAGCTGTCGACCGAGTACGGCAAGCTCGGCAACTGGGCCAAGGTCCGCACCTACGCCGAGATGGCCACGTTCATCAGCCCGCACGATCCAGAGGTGTTGAGCTCGCTCGCACGCGCGAACCTCGAGCTCGGCGCGCCGGCGCGCGCGCTGTTCCTGTACGACACCCTGCTGGTCGTCCAGCCGCCGCCGCGGCGCCCCGCGCTCGTCCACCTCGGCCGGAGCCGTGCGCTGATGGCGCAGGGCAAGACCAAGGACGCCCGCGCGGCGCTCGCCCAGGCGCTCAAGACCGAGCCCGAGAACGCCGAGGCGCTGGAGCTGAAATCGAAGCTCAAGTAGGCGCGTTGCATCGCGATGATGATGCAGAGGCGTCTAGGGTTCGGCGGGGTGGTCGCGGCGTGCGTGGCGGTCGCGATGGTGCAGGCCGGCGAGGCGCGCGCGTGCCCGATCAAGCACAACGATCTCGCGGTCGTGCTCGGGATCTCCGGTGGCGCACCGGTGACCGTGCGGGTCTCGCTGCGCGAGGGATCCGCCAGCGAGGTCGAGCCCCCTCGGTGGAGCGGTGATGCAGTGCTCGAGCACGGCGGGAAGCGCGTGGCGATCGGCGCCATCGACCCGAAGCGCACGGTGCGCGACGAGATCTCGCGGTTGATCGCGGCGAGCCGCACCGAGGCGGCCCAGCTGCCCGGGTTCGCCGCGGCGCGCCGGCTGCAGTCGAGGAATTGCGGCGAGCACCCGGAACGACGGTGCGGCCGCGCCGTGCTCGACGCGGGCCGACAGGAGCTGAAGATTGGTGGCGCGGAGGTCTCGACGAGCTCGCTTTCGTTCGAGCCGCGCGTCGTGACCGGCGTCGTGGAGTATGTCGCCGGGGGGCGGCGCTTCGCAGTGGTGAATGTCGGCCAGGGCGATCCGCGATTCAGCTCGACGATCGAGGTGTGCGACGGCGGATGCCGCGTGTTCACGACGTTGCATCACGGGGAGCAGGCGGACGTCGTGGTCGATATGGCGCAGTAGGGCGCGACGCGGGTGCGGGCGCGGGGTGGAGGAGAACGCGTGCGTGTGGATCCTGACGCCCATGGACAACCGTCCAAGCTTTGGGTGGTGGCCGCAGCGTCGGTTGCCCACGGGCTTGGACAGCCGCGCCGTGGAGCGGTCGGGAGAGCGCGCGTGCTGCGCTCGACGGCGCGGCTGCCCACAGGCTCCACACGCCTACTACCACCACCAGAAGTTTGATTTTCGGGGGGAAGAGAAGAGCGGGGCGGTCCCGCCAGGGCCACCGAGCAGTGCCATCGGGCGGGGACCGGAAGCAGCTGCGAGCGGGCGCGATCGCGCCGAGAATGGTGGAGCCCGGCGTCGTCGGATCGAGTTCGCCGAGATCGGTCGAGCCGGGGGGACCATCGGTTCGATTTCGCCGAGGTCGGTGGAGCCCGGCGTCGTCGGATTGAATTCGCAGATCGGTCGGGGACGGTCGATTCGATTTCGCCGAGATGCCATGAGTCCCGCGTCGTCGGATTGAATTCGCCGAGATCGGTCGAGCCCGGGGGCGGTCGATTGCTTCGCCGAGGTCGGTCGAGCCCGGGTCGATTCGACTTCGCCGAGGTCGGAGATGGGTCGAGTCCGGGACGGTCGATTCGATTTCGCCGAGGTCGGAGATGGGTCGAGCCCGGGACGGTCGATTCGATTTCGCCGAGATGGGTCGAGCCCGGGGACGGTCGATTCGATTTCGCCGAGATTGGGCAGCCCGGGGACGGTCGAATAGATATAGCCGAAGACGGAAATGGGTAAAACCCGGAACGGTAGAGAAGATTTAGACAAAATTGTTTAAGGGAATAACAGGAGAGGGG